>CALIBK010000155.1 GCA_938045955.1 uncultured bacterium
ATAGGGATGAGCCAGCAAAAAAAAGCAATTATAAAACAGAGAGTTACGTCATCTGTTTCAATCTTTTTAATCTCTCCATATTTTACTATTAGGATTAATCCGAGAGTAGCAATCCCTACAACTACGATAGACCAACCAATAATCAACCATTTGAAGAAATCCGACACTACGATTTGCTCTTTTTGGAATATCTGAATATGGGCGAAATGAATCTAACGGGAAAAGTGCAGATTCTCCCCATTATTCCTTCAAGTCTCTTCCCTAACCCTTAGATTATACTTCCTCATTAAAGCTTGAAAATTTGGTCTTAACATTCCCACATCTTCCGCTGCCTTGGTCACATTCCACTGATTTCGTTCCAAAGCATTCAATACAAATGCCCTCTCTATCTCCTCCACTGCCTTTTCTCGAAGTTGTTTTTTGAGCTCTTTTAGCTCTTCACTCGTTTCAGGGATCTTTCTACTCATTCCTTCCCTTTCGGGTTGGCCAGGAAGGATAAGATGTTCCTCACGAATCATCTCCTCATCCGTCATAACCACGGTTCTTTCAATTAAGTTTTCCAATTCCCTCACATTTCCTGGCCAGGAGTACCTTAATAATTTTCCCATCGCCTCTGGAGTGAATCCCTTGATCTTCTTTCCCATCTGCTCCGAATATTTCTTCAAAAAATGCATCGCCAGAAGGGGAATATCCTCTTGACGCTCCTTGAGAGGTGGAACAAAGATGGGAACAATATTGAGTCGGTAATAGAGATCTTCCCGAAAGGTCCCCTCTTTGATCATCTTTTCAAGATCCTTGTTCGTTGCAGCAATCAACCGAATATCCACCTTTTTGGGTTTGGTCCCTCCCACAGGAAGAAATTCTCTCTCTTGAAGAACTCTGAGGAGTTTGGCCTGGATGGCTAAACTGATATTCCCGATTTCATCGAGGAAGAGGGTCCCCCCATCAGCCACCTCAAAAAGGCCGGGTTTTGTACTTACGGCACCCGTGAATGACCCTCTGATATGACCGAAGAGTTCGCTCTCGAGAAGGTTCTCTGATAGAACCGCACAGTCCACCGGGACAAAGGGCTTCTCCCTTCTGGGACTGTTAAAGTGAATCGCTCGGGCGATTAACTCCTTACCGGTCCCACTCTGCCCATAAATGAGAACCGTACTATCCGTGGGCGCCACTTTTGTGATGATTCGATAGATCTCCTGCATCTTTTTGCTTTTCCCTACGATATTGCCGAATCCATATTTTTCTTGAAGCTCCTGGCGAAGGTAAATATTCTCCAATAGAAGGCTTTTCTGCTCCACAGCCTTACTGACAACCACCAGGACTTCATCGGGAGTAAAAGGCTTGGGAATATAGTCGAAGGCCCCTAATTTCATAGCCTCCACAGCCGTCTCTACAGTAGAGAATCCTGTAATCATGATCACGATGGTATGGGGGTATTCTTTTCGAATCGTTCTTAACACTTCCATTCCATCAATCCCTGGCATCTTAAGGTCCGTAATGACAATATCAAAAGGGCTCTCTCTCATCTTTTCAAAGGCTTCTTTACCGCTCAGGGCCATTTCCACCTCATACCCCTCTTCTTCCAGGATCCGTTTACAGCTTTCACATACAATCATCTCATCATCTACGACCAATATCCTCGTTGCGGGCACCCTCTCTCCCTCCTTATTGCAACTTACCCATCTAATTGAATATTATCACAAAGAAAAGATCTCTTTCAATCTTCCCACTTCCTTCCCCTTAGAAAACTGATGGATAGAGAAGCTATGGCACAGGAAAACGCAGCCAGAGCGAAAGACCATTGGAACGTCCCACTCACATCCGTCAATCTTCCGGCGATGATCGGTCCAAGAATGGCCCCGATGCCATAAAAGAAGGTCAAAAGTCCGATGACCGATCCAACCACCTCTTTTGGGAAATAATCCCTGGCACAAGCCCCGTACATTGGCCATACCGGACTATAGAAAAAACCAAAAAGTCCGATCAATATTTGCAACCATAAAATCTCTCTTCCAGCGAAAAGGATCAATAAAATACTGAGGGCCAAAGAAGAGTGAAGGATCAGGAGGGATCTTTTTCTTCCTAAATAATCGGAAAGGCCCATCCAGAAAATTCCTCCAACAATTCCAGTCAGGGCGAGAATGGTAATGAACCGGGAGGAGAGGGCGTAAGGAAGTTTTAACTCCATCACCCCATAGGAGACAATTAAATCGGTGAGGATATAGGCCCCGAAGGAAATCAGCAGATAAGAGAATCCGATCACCCAGAAGGCTTTTTCTCTAAAAATTTCATGATAACGAAGGGAGGAAGGAGGAGAAGGGAATTCCCTTTCGGGCGAAGCCTCTCCCCAGGGAGAGAGCCCCATCTCCTCAGGATCATTTCTAAGAAGAAAACTATTTAATAAAACTAAGGCTATGCACGAGAGCCCCAAAAGGGTCCACCCCATTCTCCAATCATGGATCGATACAATGAAAGGAAGGATGATTCCCATGAGGCCATACCCCAATGCATAACTCGGAGAGAGGATTCCCAGGGCTAATCCTCGTCTTTTCATTCCAAACCATTTCTGGATCATTCCTACTACAGGAGTCCACATCGCAGAGGATCCTATCCCCACTATGGCATGAAAGAGAATGGCCATCGAAAGGGTCGAGGCCTTTCCCATCAAATATGTTCCTACTCCTAAAACAAGGGAAAAGAAGCTGATCACCCAGCGAGGACCTATCCGGTCACTTAAGTACCCCATGAATGGGGAGCAAATGATATAAGCCATAAAATAGGATCCTCGAATCATTCCTGCCTGGGTTAAATTAATATGAAGATCTCCGATCATTTTGGGGAGAAGGATGGAATAGGCCCCGATGCGAATACTGTAATTCATAAAGAGGGTGATAAAACTTACACCCAGGAGGATCCAGGCCCAGTGAATTTTATGGGAGAATCCTTTTCCCATCTTATTCAGAAATGATTTTTCTCTCTAACTCTTTAAGAGAATGAAGGACATATTCCCCTTTTTCTTTGCCCGATCGGTCAAGAAAGAAGGCTTGAATCCCGATAGAAATAGGAACCAGATAATCAAACTCATAATGGTCCCCGATGTGGATGATCTCTTGAGGGTTTACACAAAGGGCCTCACAAATATGTCGGTAGAAATCCACGGTCTTCTTGACCATCCGGAAATCCGAAGTGGCAGAAAAGACATGTTGAAAATACTTTCCAAGACCTGTGGCCTTCATCTCGATCTCGATAAATTCTTTTCCAGCGTTGGACGTTAGAATCAAAATATATCGGTCCTTCAATCGGTCAAGAAGATGATCCACCTCCTCATAAACATGAATTTTATCTACGTAGGTCTGAAGAAGGGATCTCCAATCATGATCGAGTTGAAAGAATCTAAGCCAGTACTGAATATCGTACCACTCGATGGCTCCCTCGCCCACTTTTTCATATTCGCTCACCACATAGAGCTTTGCTTTTTCGAAGGGGAGACCTTCTTTTTCTGCATACAGTTTGGGAAGGCCGTACATCCAGACCCAATCCGTAAATGAGGGATCAACCAATGTTCCATCCATATCAAAGGAGATGATTTTAGGCATCCTCCCACCTCCTACGTCCACTCATATCCTTTCGATCCTGAGATCCCTTCCGTTTCGAATCTCTCCCTCTAAATCGACGACTACGATTGTTCGGACAGGGAGGTACACATAAGAGGTAAAGATGGTAATACACCTTTTTTCAAACATCCATAGAGGGGCATGGGGTTGATGGGAACGAATCAAGATCTTTTTTTGATACCTTTCCATCAAAGTCTCAAAATAGGACTCTCCGAATTGAGGTCTTCCCCAAAGATTTCCCATCCATCCATTCCTTCTTTCCACAAAGTCTCCCCATACAATTCTATCCCACTGTTCATCCCCGATCTCAATCCGGTTGATCTCCTCCAGACTCTCAAGATCGGGCAGGGCTCCATGAAGAGCTAAAATCCCGTTTTCGCTCGTTACAGAAAGAGGAAACTTTGAAAAGAGTCTCCCATAAATCTCTCTTTTCTCCGTGGATAGGGATTCCCAGAAATTAGCGGGATAAAGCGCTTTGACCATAAATCCCTCGTGATTGCCGGAAAGAAGAAAAATCTGTTCCGGATATTCAACCTTTTTTTGAAGGAGGAAAAGGATATTGGCTTCCGACTCTTCTCCTCGATCGACATAATCGCCTAAAAAAATGATTCGATAAGGACTTCTCAAATAATGGGAGATGACCTTCTCCGAGGCGTCGAGATCGCCGTGAGTATCGCCCACAAAAACAGCCTTCCCTTTAGAAGGAAGATGAATCAATCTGGGCTCTTTCTCAAATAGTTTGATGGATTGAGCAACGAGATCTTCGAATTTCATCCCTCACCTTTCCTCGGGAATCACCTTGATATGGACCTTTCGACTCCTGGGGCCATCAAATTCACAAAAAAAGATTCCCTGCCAGGTCCCCAGGGCCAATCGACCTTTTTCTACAGGAACGATTTGACTGCATCCTAATAGAGTCGATTTGATATGGGCAGGAGAATTTCCTTCCAGATGTCGATAATGGTCGCTTAATGGGACCATTTTATTAAGTTCCATAAGGATATCTCGGGACACACTGGGATCGGCGTGCTCGTTGATGGTAATGGCAGCCGTCGTATGGGGAACAAAGATAATGCAAAGTCCATTTTCAATCCCTGTCTTTTTTACAGCTTCCTGAACCCCATCAGTAATCTCAATAAACTCCGTCTGTTGAGTCGTTCTGAGTTGAAAGGTCTGGATCATCTTTCCTCAACCTCCTCATGGATTCTTCTCGAACCTTCTCATATCATATCTCAGGAGGAATCTCAATCCTAACGGTATGAAGAATAAAAAATAGGATTGACTCTTTTTGGGAGATTGATTAAATTTTCAAACTAGGAGGAGTCTTAGGAAATGGATCAAGAGATTCTTAGGTGTCTTACTCCCACTCCTATCATCGATAGCGATCATAAAAAAGTTCGGGAATTTGCGGAGAAAGTGATCGGTCCATCGGTTGATCCCGTGGAGAAAGCGATAAAACTCTACCTGGCTGTTCGAGATGGGATTCGATATGACCCATACTCTCCTTTCTATCTCCCCGAACATTACCGAGCAAGTTATGTGCTCGAACGTGGACGAAGTTTCTGTGTCCCCAAGGCTTCCCTCCTCTGTGCTTTAGCCAGAGCCTGTGAAATCCCTGCCCGTCTGGGATTGGCGGATGTGAGAAACCACCTCATCACGAGGCAGCTTTTCGATTTTATGGGGAGTGACCTCTTCGTGTATCATGGTTTTACAGAGCTCCTTCTTGAGGGGAAATGGGTGAAAGCAACTCCAGCCTTCAACAAAGAACTCTGCGAAAAACATAGGGTTCCTCCCCTTGAGTTCAATGGTCGAGAGGACTCCCTCTTTCAACCCTACAATTTAGAAAAACAAAAATTCATGGAATATGTTACCTTCCACGGAACATTCTGGGATGTTCCGGTGGAGGAAATTGTTTCAGGATGGAAAATGGCTTATGGAGAAGAAAGGGTGAATACCTGGATTCGCCTCTTCGAAGAAAGAGGGTCCCTTCATCCTTCAGAATTTGAAAATGAGGAGATTTTAAAGGAGTAAAAAAAAGAGTTTGGGGAGCCTTGCAATCTCCTATTAAATCAGGTAATTTTAATCCTGTAGATGAGGAGCTGAGGACCGCATGGCACAAAAGAAGCTTTCGGAAATCCTGAAGGTAGTGGAATTTATCAATGAAGAAATGAAGGAGGTCTCTAAACGATTAAGTCGAGTGACTCCTAAAGAGGTGAGTGAAAAATTAGGGACCCTCGCTTTGATTCGAGAAAAAATCCTAAATCTTCAAGTGGAGTTCCCTCAGGAGATTGAAACTAAACTTTCCCAGCTCTATCCTTCTATTGATCGGCTAAAGCAAAAACCTTCTTGATCCCTGATCCATCATTTTCGACTTTTTAGGAATAGAAGGCGAGACTGGCAAAGGAGACCACAGATTGGATCTCCGGGGTATAGGCCTGTCCATATTTAAGAAGCTTTCCCTCCCGGGCTTCTATCGCTTTAAGGAGAACATAGATGGCTGGAAGACCACAAATCCTTCGCCGATCCCTTTCTCGTTGAATGAATGTATAAAAGCCTTCCCCGTCTCCCTTCTCAACATATTCTAACATCTCCCGATCTTCGGCTTCCAAAACCCTCAGATCATACTCCCTTACGCCTTCTCGATCCCCAAATTGAAGGCCCTGATGAGCAAGATCTGCGCTGGCAAGATAGCAAACCTTTCTTCCGAGACGAACCACTGTTTCCCTCACAGCTTCTATAAAAGTTCGAATAGCTGGAAAATCCATGGGAGAGACTTGCCTCTGGATTGCCTCATGGAAGGATCCACAGAGAATCGGAACAATTCGAATCTCCAACGGTTCAGGATAGAGATATCGGAGAAAAACACATTGAAACTCAATGGAGTGCTCTACTCGATGGACTCCCTCATCCATCAGGAGGTCGAAAGGGTATCGGGATTGAATGGCCTCTAAGAGTTCCCGATCCACCTTCAGAACCCCCAGTGGGGTTTCGAAATCTTTTTGGGTAGCGGAGAAGGCCTGTTTCATGGGTTGATGGGAAATTCCAAAAATAACAAAACATTCAGAGGAGTTCCTTTCCCAGATCTCCCGGTGGGCAAAGGCGTAACAGAATCCACCTCGTTGAAAGTCAATGTGGGGGGCAATCACCCCAACCAGTCCATCCTGTCCTTTCTCTTCACTTAGAGGGCCCGGGCCCTCAGGACCGGTAAAATATGAACTCAATTGGGCCTTCAACCTCGAAGAATCTTTTTCATAGCTTTTACCAGAAAATACAGCTTCTCGGAGAGGAGCTTTCTTAAATTCTTCTTCCTTTGCTTTCAAAGCCTCCTCAAATCTTGGTCCTTCCAGAAGAAAATTTTCGTCCAGCTGGTGAATCATCTCTTCCACCTTTTCCCGGTAGAGAAGGGATCCAAACCTCCTCATATATTCAGCCTGAATGTCTAAAATGGAATGTTCTCCGTCAAACAGGGAGATAATAAAGTAAAGAGCAGGAGGAAGGAAAAAAGTCTTTCCACTGAGGTTCAGAGGATCCTGAAGACAGATCATCGTTTGTCCGGAGATCTGGATAGGAAATATTTGGAGGGATCTTAGTTTTGGGAAATCCACGGAGTGACCATTCTTAACCCGCCGGGGCGCTGATGGCTTGCTTTTCGTAATGAGGGACTTCCGTATGGGACTCTTTTTCCCTCAGGGCAATCTCAATAGCCTCATCCATCCTCTGAATAAATTTAAAATTCATCTGATTTCGAATATGCTCTGGGATCTCTTCCAGGTCCTTTTCATTCTTTTTAGGGAGAATAATAGTCTTAATCCCTGCCCTCATTGCCGCTAAGACCTTCTCTTTGATCCCTCCTACAGGTAAGACCAATCCTCTCAAGGTGATCTCCCCTGTCATTGCCACGTCACTTCGCACAGGTTTTTTGGTTAAAAGAGAGACCAGAGCGACGAACATCGTGATCCCTGCTGAAGGTCCATCCTTAGGGATGGCCCCGGCGGGAACATGAATATGGATATCATTCTTTTCGAAGAAATCCTCCTCGATTCCAAGCTCCTTGGATTTGCTTCGGACATAAGCCAGTGCGGCCTGAGCGGACTCTTTCATGACATCCCCTAACTGGCCTGTTAGGGTTAATCCCTTTTCCCCTCTCATTTTGGTGGCCTCCACAAAAATGATATCTCCTCCCGTTGGAGTCCAGGCCAGTCCAGTAGCCACACCTGGCTCAGAAGTTCGCTCTGCCACTTCTGGAAAGAATTTCACAGGTCCTAAAAATTTATGGATATTCTCAGGGGTGATCATGACCTTCTCTTTGTTGTTTCCAGAGGCCACATCTTTAGCGACTCCTCGACAGATGGCCGCAATCTCCCTCTCCAGATTTCTCACCCCTGCTTCTCTCGTATAGGAACTAATGATGAGTTGAATGGCTTCGTCCGTAAATTCAATATGTTCATCCGTCAATCCATGCTCTTTGATCTGTTTCGGAATGAGGAATTGCCTGGCAATCATCATCTTCTGATCTTCGCTGTAACCCGGAAGTTCCAAGGTTTCCATTCGATCTCTGAGGGCAGGGGGGATGGTATCCAAAATGTTGGCCGTCGTAATAAACATCACCTTTGAAAGGTCGAAAGGAAGATCAATATAGTGGTCAGAAAAGGAAAAATTCTGCTCAGGATCAAGAACCTCGAGTAGGGCAGAAGAAGGATCCCCTCGAAAGTCCATCCCTATCTTATCCACTTCGTCAAGCATAAAGACCGGGTTGTTGGAGCCTGCTTTTTTAATCCCTTGGATAATCCGACCGGGTAATGCCCCGACATAAGTCCTTCGATGACCACGTATTTCGGCCTCATCCCTAACCCCTCCCAGAGAGATACGAACAAATTTTCGCCCCATCGCTCGAGCAATCGATCGACCAAGGGAAGTCTTTCCTACCCCTGGAGGGCCAACGAAACAGAGGATGGGTCCTTTCATATCTGCCTTTAATTTACGAACCGCCAGATATTCCAGGATCCGCTTCTTTACCTTCTCCAAGTCATAGTGATCCTCATCGAGGATTTTCTGGGCATTTTGAATATCCAGATTATCCTCGGTTGTCTCTGACCAAGGAAGTTCAACCAACCAATCCAGATAAGTCCGGGCTACCGTATATTCCGCCGAGGCGGGGGGGATTTTGGCCAGGCGTTCTAACTCCTTTTCCGCAGCAGCAACGACCTCAGGGGGCATCTTTGCCTTTTTAATCTTCTCTTTTAATTCTTTGATTTCGGTGGAATGCTCATCCAATTCACCAAGCTCTTTCTTGATCGCCTTTAACTGCTCCCTGAGGTAATATTCCCTTTGGGTTCGGTCCATATCCTCCTTGACCTGTGATTGAATCTTATTACCCAATTCAAGGATCTGGACCTCTTTGTTCAGGAGAAGATGAACCTTGGTCAGTCTTTCACGAATATCGGTGGTTTCGAGAATTCCCTGCTTTTCGTTGGTTGATATATTCAGGTTTGAGGCAATCAGATCGGCTAAAATAGAAGGAGACTTTACATTATTCACCATCGTCCCAAGATCAGCAGTTAGATAGGGAGCCAGTTCTACGGCCCTCTGGAAGAGGTGTTTAAGGTTCATCATCAGGGCCTCTACCTCTACTCCTTGAGCAACCCCTTCTTCGAGGACTTCTATCCGTGCTTTATAATAAGGATCCCTCTGAGTATACTCTTTCACCTTGATTCTCGAAATCCCCTGAACAATCACCCGTTGACTCCCGTCCAGTTCTCGAATCATCCGGAGAATCAGGGCAGCAACACCCACTGAATAAAGATCATTCTCTTTGGGATCCTCGATTTCTGACCTTTTCTGAGTGACCACTGCAATGATGCGATTCGAATCCATGGCATCATCGATCAATTTTACAGATCTCTTCCTCCCTACCATAATGGGTAAAATCAAATCAGGGTAAAGAACGGTCCCCCTCAAAGGAAGAACCGGAAGCTCGGAAGGAACCTCGATCTTCTCTTCTTTCCCTTTCCCTTCCTTATCAGCACCCATCTTGGGTACAAAAATCATCTTTTCCTCCTCTATTTACAAGAAATTTAGCCACCCACAACATTAAAAATAATCATTTTCCCTTTCCCTGTCAATGGATGAAGACCTTTTGGTTTATGGATAAGGTTTCCCGCAGATACTGCAGACCCCCCTTTCATTGATTGTCCCGATACAAGTACCATCCAGGCAGGGAATCCTCTCAGAAGTAGGATTTTCAGCTTCCTCTCTTTTGATGGGATGACCGCATTGGCAACAAAATCGGCTTCCTTCCGGGGTCTCCCCTCCACAGACCTCACAGAGGAGAAATGGAAGGATGGTGTCACATTGAGGACATCTCATCTCTATTCCTCCTCGAGATCGAGGGTCTTGATAAACCGTTCAATCTCTTTTTTGTTTCTCTTCAATTCGTAGAGGAGCCTTTTCGTCCCTTCATCCGGAAAAAGGCGATTCAGATCGTACTCTTTACCCGGAAAGATTGCGTTGAGATCGATCTCCCGTCTCTTTTCTTTTGATGGGATCTCCTCTAAGGATTCCCCTTTGCTTTCTTCCATAATCACTATATAGGATGAATGAGAACGATTTGTCAACCCAACCCATCTTTCTTAAGGCCATCTATCCCCTCTCTTTATCTTCATTCGATGAAGGGTTTATGGATGAGGCAAACTGGAGTTGATAGAGTCTGAAATAAAGCCCTTTTTTCTTTATTAATTCCGTATGGGTTCCTATCTCCCGAACTCGTCCCTTATGAAGGACCACGATCCGATCTGCATGGTGGATCGTGGTCAGACGATGTGCGACGACCAGAACCGTCCTATTTTTAAAAAGTACTTTTAATCCTTCTTGAATCCAGTACTCGGTCTCCGGATCCACATGAGAGGTAGCCTCATCCAAGAGTAAAATTTTTGGATCCTGGTACAAGGCTCTTGCAAATGCCAGGAGCTGTCGTTCCCCTGCAGAGAGCCTCTCTCCTCCTTCGCCGACCATCGTATCATATCCTTTCGGAAGCCTCTGGATGAACTCATCGGCTTTGACCATCCGAGCCACCTCTCTCACACGCTCTTCATCCTTTCCATTGCCCAGATGGATATTTTCGATGATGTTCCCTGAAAAGAGGAAGGGATCCTGCATAACAAAACCGATCTGGGACCTAAGGGTCCTGGAATCCCATTCATGGAGATCGATCCCATCGATGAGAATTGAACCTTCCTGGGGTTCATAAAACTTCTCGAGAAGAAGGAGGAGGGAGGTCTTTCCCGCCCCTGTCGGTCCCACAAGGGCTACGATCTCACCTTCCTCTACCGAGAAGGAGACCTCCTGAAGGATTCTCTCCTTTCCGTCGTAAGAAAAAGAGACCCTCCGGAAATCAATCTTTCCCTTCAAGGACGATCCATGGAAGGAAGAAGGAAACCTCTCCTTTCCAACGGTTTCAAGAAGACCAAAGATCCTCTCCAGAGAGGCCATGGCTGATTGCATTACATTATATTTTTCTGAAAGATCACGAATGGGTTGGAAAAACATCCGAATGTAAGAAAGAAATGCAACCAACACCCCCAGGCTGATCGCCTCCTGAATGACCTTTCCTCCTCCATACCAGATGAGAAGACCGATGGCCCCTGAACTCAAGACTTCCACCAGAGGAACAAAAAAGGCATAGATGGAGATCTGCCTTAAATTGGCCTGATAATGGTCCTGATTGATCTTTTGAAAACGCCTCCCCTGTTCCTCTTCTCGTCTAAACAGTTGAATGACCTGAATCCCTGAAAGGTTCTCCTGGAGGAAGGTATTCATCTGGGCGATCTTAAACCGGATCTCTCGAAAGGCCTCCCGGGCTCGATGGCTAAAAAGGAAGGTCGTAAAGAAGATGAGAGGAAGTACGAGAAATGAGAGAAGGGCCAATTCTAAATGAAGATAAAGGAGAAGGGAAATAATCCCGAAAAGAAGGAGGAGGTCTTTGAAGAGATAAACCAGCACGGAGGTAAACATGTCGTGGACATTTTGAATGTCATTGGTCAGTCGGGTCACCAACCTTCCGATAGGAGTTTTATCAAAAAAAGAGGTCGGTAAGGTTTGAAGATGGGTGTATACCTGCAACCTCAACTCATGCATCATCCTCTGCCCCGCAATCTCCATCGTGTAGACCTGAAAGAAATTTAATCCAAAATGGAGGCCCATGATCATGAGCATGAGAACAACTAAGCGGAGGACCCCCTGAAGATCTCTTCTCCGGAGGAGGATCCGATCCTCTTTCTCCATCTCTTTGATCCGATCTAAAGGAATGAAATAATAATCCCCGCTCTTTTCGAATAAAGAAGAGTATTTCGCGATTAACTCGAGATCCCTTCCCGTCGAGGGAAGGAAGGGGTAATACCGTTTCTCTGTCAGGAGACCAGCCTTCTGAAATCGGGACATCTCTCTTCGGTCCATCCTTTTTACGACCTCTGGGGAAAGAAGAAACCGTTCTTTGTCCTGGGTAGGGATGAAAAAGGAACGATACCTTTCTATTAACCTCTGTTCCTCTGTTGAACCCTTCTGACCCACATAGACCTCTCTGGATGAGACCAGGATATATCGATCGATGGCCTCTTTGGTGAGATAGGGAATCGCTAAATCCAGAGCGATCATCGTCAAAACGAAAAGGAGAGAAATCCCTATCCATTTTTTGTAGGGAGATAGAAATCTCCCCAAACCCCTTATCAATTTCAGGTCATAGGGCTTCCCTAATTTTCCTTCTTCCATATAACCGAAATCAGGATACACTGGATCCCCTTTGACTCAGAATTTCGAAACCCTCTAATTTCTATTTCGAAGTCAAACTCTTTTCCCTTTCCAGTTCTTCTTCCATCAACCTTTCCCAGTAGAGCTTTGTATAGAGTCCACCTTTTGAAAGAAGGGTCTGATGATCCCCCATCTCCACCACCCTTCCTTTTTCGAGGACGATGATCCGATCGGCCCTCTGGAGGGGGGCGATCCGATGGGTGATGAGAATTAACGTTTTCCCTTTGAGAAACCTCTCTAATCCTTCAAGAATCCGTTCCTCTGTTTGAAGGTCCACGGAAGAGAGGGCGTTGTCTAAGATGAAGATAGCCGGCTTTAGGAGAAGGGCCCTCGCGATCGCCACTCTCTGACCTTGTCCCCCTGAGAGATTGATCCCTTTCTCTCCGATCATTGTTTGAAGGCCTTCGGGAAAGCCCCTGATCTCTTCCTCCAGCTGAACAATTCTGATGACCTCTTCAATCTCCTCTTCTGTAGCCCTCGAATTGCCAAACATAATATTCTCCCGGAGAGTCTCAGAAAAAAGAAAGGTCTCCTGAGGGACATACCCAATAGAACTCCTCAAGACTTTAAGGGGAATTTGATGGATCTCAATCCCATCATAAAAGATAGAATCTTTGGGAGACTCAAGGATACGGGTCAGAAGACGACAGAAAGTACTTTTCCCTGATCCTGTCCTTCCCACCATCACAATCTTTTCCCCTTTGTGAATCTCTAAATCAAGATGATCGAGAATCGGGGATAGGTGATTTTCGATTTTAAAAGTCAACCCTTTTATCCTGATCTCTCCCTGAAGCGACTCCAGAGGAAGAACTCCGGGGAGATCGGTGATCTCCGGCTTCTCCTTGAGGATTCGATTCACTCGATTCATGGAAACCTTCCCCCGTTGGATGAGGTTGATGGCCCATCCTAAAGCCATCATAGGCCACGTCAGAAGCCCAAGATAGCTCATGAAGGCAACAAGATCTCCTGGAGAGATGCTCTGAAGGATAGTGAGTCTTCCTCCTATGTAAAGGACGATGGCCAGAGAAAGATTAGATAAAAAGAGAAGGACGGGGAAAAAGAATCCCCACACCTGAGTGACCTTCAGACCTTTCTCCAAATAGTCCTGGCTTAATCGGGAAATTCTTTTTTTCTCCCATTCCTCCTGCGCATAGGCTCTAATCACTCGAATCGCGGAAATAGATTCTCTGATTCTCTCCGTCAGCTGGGCAAAGGTTTTTTGAAGGTTTTCAAATCGTTCGTGAAGAAACCGACTTAAACACAGGGTGACCAGGGTAATCAGAGGCATGGGTAAAATAGCGTAAAGGGTGAGTTGGGGATGAATGTAAATCATAAAGAAGAGGGTTAAGATTCCAAGAATAAGGGTATCTGTCAGAAAGACCACGCCCAGGGCCAGTGCCATCCGAACTGCTTCGATATCATTGATCGAATGAGCCATTAAATCCCCTACCTTTGAACGGAGAAAATAGGAGGGAGAGAGGGTTTGAAGATGAAGAAAAAGTTTATCCCGAAGGTTTTTTTCAATCTTTCGAGCCGTCCCTAACAGGTGGTATCTCCATACATATCGAAACCCACCTATTCCCAGGGCGAGAATAAAAATTTCTATTCCATACAAAAGAAGTCTTTGGGGGGAAGCCTCTCCAGAGGTAAGATCATCGATGCTAAATTTAATAATCCTTGGGATAAAGAGTTGAAGGACATCCACTACCAGGAGGGCTAAAAGCCCGATGAGAATTCGCCACCGATTTTCAAAAAGGTCACCCCAAAGGGTCTTAAAGGCTTTCATTTTAATTTTTTTCTCTTTTTAAAATGTAATGGAGCGATTTTAGAAATGTCAATCGAAAGAAGGAGGGATCTCCACCTTTCCAAGGAGGGAGCTATAAAAGAAAAACAACTTTTCCAAATGAGGGATGAAGGGGATAGAAATTCTTTTTAAAAAGAGATTATTCGCTCTTTCCCGAGGGAATCAATACTCTTTAATAAATAAGCTCCAGGGGTTTTTCTCTGGAGATCCTATGCAAAAATTCCTTCTACTTTTTAGGAAGTCTTGACCACTTTTGTGGCTTGGGGGCCTTTGGGCCCTTGCGAAATCTCGAATTCGACCTCCTCTCCTGCACGAAGGGATTTAAACCCCTCTCCCACAATTCCTGAATAATGAACAAAAACATCTTCTCCATCGGGTTGTTTAATAAATCCATAGCCTTTCTTCGCATCAAACCATTTTACCTTTCCCTTAGCCAATCTCGTACCCTCCTTGCTAAAAGAAACTTACAGGCGATTTTGATAACATTAATCCCACTGGTTGTCAATATTTTTTTCTTCTGACCGTCTATCACTTTTAACTTAATTTTAAGTCATAGATATTTCAATAAAAATTATTTTATTGACAAAGAGGATTTTTTCTATTATATTTGTAGTATTAATACTACAATTAATAAGGGGGGGTTACCCATGTCCATCCTTCAAAAGCTTAGACAAAAACGGCAGGAGATCCTCTGGCAAATCAGTTTGATCGAAGAGATG
>CALIBK010000156.1 GCA_938045955.1 uncultured bacterium
AGAGTGCTGGCAGGTATTACTTTTTTTCCATTTATGTTAAAGAATTTTCCGGTTTGCCTAGATCTTTGCCTGGAGAGATCTTTACTTTTTCCCATCGCTTCTTCGATTTCAATTTTTTTCTCTCTTACATTTCTCCCAAGCTCAGCAATTTTTTCCCTCGGCGGTCCCCTACTTTTAGCTCCAAGACCCACATGTAGGTGTGAAAGGGTTTCACCCTCCACATCTAATCTATAGTTGAGAATTCTACTTCTGAAGTCTGTCCCAGGCTTCAAGGCATCGCCCTCGTTCGTCTTCCCTCAGATTTAGGATCTCGATTTTACACCACCCATATCCCCTCGTTTTTTGCCCACCGATTTGAACTTTTTCCTGGTTTATCATCTCGATCACCTTCAGCAAGAGGCCCACCATCCAGTCTTCTGCTTTAGTTTTGAAGGAAATGGTAAACTGGAAGCTCGTGCCTGGTTTGATGTACTCTAGAGTTCTTGGGTTTGCTCTTCCATTTCTATCTATCGATATCATGGTCTGGGTATCTATAAGACTCTCAGGATCCATTTCAGGTGAAAGAAGAGGCATTGCGTTAGAGAACCTCACTGGTGATTCGAAACCGAGCGAACCGAACACTTGGCAAACTTTGCACAATTTCTTTATTAAAGGTTCCACATCCTCTCCTTTCTCCTCCTTTTCCCGTAGTTCCCTAGAGAACTCTTTCCCGCAGGAGTTCGAAAACACATTACATACTTCAAACTTTTCCCGAGCTATTCTTTCGGCCGTTGCCCTAAAAACCCCTTTTAAAGAGGAAGCTGGAATATATGGAATCAGACTACCATCAGCTCTACACAGTCGAATTGCCTGTATATCAGCATCGATATACGGATACTCTCTTCCCGCACCCACTAAGAGCTGGGAAAGAGCGGTCAATTTACACTTCAACATCAGATTCAACCTCCAGCTTCACCTTTCCAAAACCGGTTGATTTCTTTCCGCCTAACTGAAAATTCCCATTTTTCATCTCTGTGAATATCTCGTCCAAAATCTTCATTCGGGGATCCTCTTTCGACATATCTCGAATTATCATCTCGAAAGTGAAAGAAGATCCCGGAGCAACATATTCTATTTCGAAAGGCCCGTGAACAACTGCTCCCGTTGTTCTTCCGAGTGCTACTCCAGGCTGGGTGGATGAGCGAACATTGATTCCAAAAGCATTCATCACCCGAACCTTCGAGGCGATCTTCTGGTTCCCGAAGGTCCTGCATGCTGGGCACATTTCTTCTTCTTTTTTCTCGTCCTCTATACATTCAGAATTGAAAATGTTACAGATGTGGATCCCCTTAGCTCTCGCAAACTCTTCAAATCTCGCCCTCAGCGCACCTTTCAAAGAGCTTCCTGGAATATAAAATTTTTCTTCCCAGCCCATTTCCCCTTTGATCATCACTCTCGCAGTCGGATTATCGATACCCCCATGCGAAACACCCACCCCTACGTGTAAGGGAGAAACTGCAACGAGTTTTCCCTTTATAACCCTCATATTCATATTCCTCACCTTTCCAAAATCGCCAACACTTCTTGAAGGGGGTTGGCCGCATCCTTAATTTTTTTACTATTCTCTCTCAATTTGCCAAGCCCACTGATCGCCGTATAGAACTGTTTGAAATAAACCAAATACTCTCTAGCCTCACTTTGATTAAGGTTCTTTAAATCCAAAATGAGCTGTTTGCCAGCATCGAGAGAGATCGGTGGTCGCTCCCTTCCCATTTGATAGAGGATCCATCCTACCAAAAAATCTAAACCAACCTGATAATACTTTTCCAAAATAGTGTTTACCTGAGCTTTTTCAACTTTAGAGGAAACAAAGAGCGCAGCAGTCCTACAAGCCTTTCCCATGAGTTCCTTGGTCTCCAATTAATCTCACCTCTCCGTATCCATACTCAGTAAATCTTCCCATCCCCAAATATAAAAGTGTTGCGAGGCATTTAGATGCATCCTTTCCGACAATCACACCTTCTACAACCGAGCCTTCCTCTAACATTGTAAATATGGGTTTTGGATGAGGATACTCCCCAACTGTTGTGAACCCAAGTCTCACTCTTTTCGTCAATCCCAAGACTCTCACTTCCGAGATATAAAGATCTGGCTCTATTTTGAAGACCTCTTCATACCTTCTCTTCAATTCTTGATAAAGATCTGGAAGTACGCAAACCAAACCCCTTGGCGTGAGGTCCAGATCGACAGCAGGTGTCACTAGCCAAAGAGCATGTCTGCCCTGGTTCAGCTTTTCAGCTCTTCTGTTGATCTCGTCTTTCACGTCCTTCTCCCCCAAAATCTTTACACTTATTCTACCAAAACCCCTCGAAATCCCGTGGCCAAGCAGAAGCCCCTCTTTCACAACCTCTTTTACCATATCTACAACTTCCTCCGGGACCAACACTCTTGAGGCAAAGCTTGCGTTAGCTGGAAGCGCTTCATAGCGGAAGAGCAATCCTTTTTCAGACCTAAAACTTTCTGCACTTATTCCTACACCCATATACTCATCGAGAGATACCTTTTCAGAAAGTGGAGACCTACAATGTGTACACATTTTCTCTTTCGAGAGTTCCAAAGTAGCAATACCGAGGCAATTGGGACAGCTTCTCAGTTTGGGTGGGTAAAAAGTACTCAACACCTCTCCGCAGACTTTACACCGATAAAGGTTTACGGTAACAAAAGCCCTATCATAGAGCGGGACTTCGGGGTCGCAACTGTGTGGCCGAAAGCCGAAAGAGGACATAATTTGGAGGCACTGAGGAAAAGGACATTTTTCAAATAATTCGCATTTTTTCTCTATGCACCATTTTAATCTTTTTTTACAATGAATCTCAAACGAACTGCTTAGAATGCTTCCTAAAATTTGTGAACCTGGGATCTCGGTGAGAGAAGGGTATAAATTCCCAGTCCGCGTCCCCCCCACCACAACCGGAGTTTCCGTTTTCAGCTCTAAATCTAGTACTTTCAAATCCCTACCCCCTTTCGTAAAGACTTGTAAAATTCCTCAGCTTGGCGAGGAACTGGTATTTCTGTTTCTAGTTTGAGTGTAAATGGAACTGAACCAGTACCCAAGCCGATCCTGGGCGAATAGTACGCACTACCCAACAACATTTTCCACTCCTCTTCAGAGAGTGGTTCGAGTATCGCGATTTGAAAGCGGAAAGATGACCCTGGACAAACAAATTCTCTGTGGAAGAGATGCCCTTCTTCTACTATGCCTGTTTTTCTATTTATCCCACATCCTGGTTTTATCCAAGTTCTAACATTCGAATCGACGGGAACACCCTCAAGCACTTGGATTTTCCCCCTTTTGTATTTAGGTACCCCAAAAAGACTGAAAAATACGGGGGTCTTCCCTGCTTTCCAGAATTTTTCTAGCTCGCTCGGTTCACAACTTCTAGGAGGGGTTTCAAGAGTATTGAAAATCTTATTAAAGAAAATACAGGCGGCCTTCCGAAGGATTCCTTTAAAAGTTGAACCCGGGATTGCGATTTTACCCCCTCTCCTGAAAACCGGGTCAGGAAGGTATGACATGTGAGGGGGATTTCCAGCTCCGATTCGGAATCCATAGGGAAAGGTGATAGTGAAGTCCAGCTTCATGCTCCGCCCCCATGAACTATTTTCAGAAGTGTGTATAAATCTATCACCCGCATCCGAGCCTTGAGTGGATCCATCCATCGAAAACATGCTACATACAGTCTTTGTTTTTTCTCTTCACTGAATCTTCCCATTTGGTAGAGAATCCATCCTAGAGATTTCCACCTTGTCTCTTCTTTTTGTTCCCCAGGCTTGAAGAACTGTAGGACTTCCAAGCAGGTCCCCATCATCTCCTTGATTTTTCTTCTATTTTCATCGGTGTTACCGCTTAAATCACATTTGATCTCAAGCGTTCCAAGTTCAGCAATAACCTGCTCAAGCTCACTCATGGAGAAGGGCCTGCTCAGATACTCCCTGATTTCTTCCCTAGCATTAGCGTAAAACTTGTCAGAAGAAACTCTTGGAAGGAACTCAAAATCAATCCAACCCTTTTCCACTATCTTTTTCTCTCTTTTCACTTCTTCTCGCGCATATTTTTTTGCCATTTCGAGCAGAGTTTCAGCGATATCTAGCGCCATGCTTATTGGCTCTTTTGGATCAACGGAAACCAGACCTACTGAGAGGTTTGTCATGCCTCCAAGTTCTTCATAAAACATCTCCATGCATCGTTTTGCGACGTGAACTGATGCCCAGCTTGGAAGGATTAACAACAAATCTTCCCCTCCAACATATATTCTCCCGAGTCTATATCTCAGCCCATCCAAGCGGTTAGAGATTTCAAGCTCTCTTTCGAGTTCATTCTTCACTTTCTGAACGAATGAGTTTAGGCGAAGAGAGAGTTCCATCAAATGAGAAAATGAAACGGCTCTCGCTCGTATCTCACCTAGCAAGTTACCATCGGCCTTGAGGATACATATATTCTTCATCACTTCTTTTTCAAGCTCTGTTGGATCGAGGCCTCCAATGAATTCGGGGACGTGGAAGAGAAGGTTAGATATTTGTGTAGTGAATTGAGAGGGAACATTCCTAAAGATATTGGTGAAAATTTCTCTACCTCTTTCAAAATTTTCTTTACATTTAGAGCAGAGCCATATTTCTTCCTCTCCAATTCTTTCCATTTTTTCTGCTACTTGTTGCGCACAAGAATCACACATTTCAGCAGTTCCTGGAAACATTCCCCCCAAAATTTTCTCTTTTTCCTGTTTCTTCTCCCAATTTTTCCTGTTTAGTTCCCTCCACAAATATCGAATGGGGATATCTCCTGTGACATCAAGAGGGACATCTACTATAGATACCTCGAGATTGTACTTTCCATAAACTTTTTTAGAAATCTCTGAAATTCTGTCAATGTCTTGTCGTGCGCATACTAAGACCTGCTTTCCTCCGGTATAGGTAAGAAATGATTCAGGCACGACTATTTTTTCATCTGTGAGCCGTTTAACAACCTCGAGCTGGGCTTGCGAAATTCTGTCGCTCCCTCCACGTAAACAGTGAAGCTTAATTGAGCGGATGTAATCCTGAATTTTCCTGATGTCTATCATCAGTAGAGCAAGTTCGCCTTTTTCAAGGGGTGGAGCAGGAGCATCTTCTACTTTAAGCCCTACTTCTACCCCTAGTTTTTCTCTCATCTTTCTTACTTTCTCCTCGAGTTCTCCCCTAATTCTTTCATACTCATCAAGA
>CALIBK010000157.1 GCA_938045955.1 uncultured bacterium
GAATCAAATATACTGGATTCCTGCTTCCGCAGGAATGACAACTACCAATCAATAAATGAAAACGTCATTCCCGTGAAAACGGGAATCCAGAAGGGTTATCTTTAAATAATACTAAGAATAGCTCAATTTAGGTCATATTAATCCCTCTCGATTGAAAAAAACAGAAGGAGATAATAGAATGTTTAGTTGATGCGAGTCCCGTTCATCCTTCTTGAAGGGAGAAAAATCCCCCGTCTTCTTTTCTCCATTCCTTTGAAAAACCCGAGGGAACATCAGAAACTCCTATTCTTGATGAAGAGACTTTATGAGGAAGGTTTCTTCTGCCTCGATCTTCCCACTCCCCACCATCTCCAGCGATTAAAGGAATTGAGAGAACTCACGGAAGATGAGAACTTGATTGGGTGCGGTCATATAGGGATAGAGGACTGGATCTCTTTTTTAGGAAAACCAATTGATCAATTCGAATTAAAAATCATCTCCACCCTGATAAAGAATTTTATACCCCGCGATTGGATTAAAAAAGCCTTCCCTAAGGCCGTATTTGGCGAGGTCCTGACCCAAAAAGAGATCAATCGAATGACCTTCGATTCCTCCCGCTTTAATGAAGCCCTCTCGTTCTTTCACCCCGGAGAGACTCCTTTCCTTCTCCTGAGAGGAAAGTATAACGATTGGTTACTCACCCTGGGAAGAATCGACCTCTTCCAGGAGTCCGTCTCAATGATCCGGGAAAGAGGATTTATTCCCCTCCTTTCGCTGAAATGGCCCACTTTCCTTCTCCCAAAAGCAAAACCTCTCGAAGTCGCGGCTTACGTCATTCCTATCCATCCCAAAAAGAGCCTTTTTGATTTCTATCAGACCTGTGATATGGTAAAGAAGTTTGATAAACCCATCATCGGCTTCACACCCTTCATGGGAAGCAGAGGCTTAAAGAGATCAAAAGTGACCTTCTCTTTTCTTTTTAATGATCTCAAAATCCATTTAACCGTTGTGGAGGTTTCTTCTGAGATTGAAATAAAGAGGGTCCTCAAAGGGGTCTCAGAAATCCCCCATCCTATCCACTCCCAAAGAACATTATCAGTCCGGCCACCAAAGGGATCGTAAGATTGTCATCGACCGGAATGGGGAGAAGTTCGATCACGGTGCTCATGAAAGCGGCTATACTTCCTGAAAAGCGATCCAATCCAGGGTAGATCCAGACAATCAGAAGGGATGTGAAAAAAAAGGCCCCTGCGCCCTCAAGGGTCTTTCCAAAGATCGGTATCCTTCCAAAAGCCTTCCCGACCAGGGCTGCTGCAGTGTCAGAAAGGATAAGGATAAGAAGGCTCGTAATCGCAATGGGTTTGGGGAAAAAGAGGATGGTAAGAATGGAGGAGAAGAGAAAATAGGTGGAACCCATCAAATGACGCTCCTCTTCCTCCCTCAGGACTCTTCCCAAAAAATGCTTCCGAAAGAGAAGGGCCAGACCGGGGTTCACACGGCGAAGAAGATCGACCGAAAGATAGACCAGAAAGAAAGGGATTAGAAAACTGAGAACCACCCTCTCAGAGCTTAAGCCGTATCCAAAAGGGATGATGAGGGTGGCCAGATGAACAATCTTTCTTTTGATTTCAAGGCCAGGAATCATTTAGAATTTCTATCCATAAGAAAAATCTTAGCCGGATTAGTCTTTTCTTGAGCAGATCATTCCCTCTATTCAGGCTGCCTTCAATCTCCTCAGTTGCTCCTGTTCTTCGGGGGTAAGAAATCGAAAGTGTCCTACCGGAAGATTCCCTAAACGAATTGGGCCAAATTCAATCCTTTTCAGTTTTAATACAGGATGCCCAATAGCAGCAAAAAGTCTTTTCACCAGATGGGTTCTTCCCTCGGTAAGGGTAATCTGAATCCAGCTATTCTTCTCTCTCTCTCGAAGGAGATGAACCGAATGGGCTTTTGCCAGGCCATCCTCAAGTTGTATCCCTTTTTTTAGTAACTCTAATTTTTTCTCTCCAGGGACTCCCTGAATCTTCACCCAGTAGGTCCGTGAAATGGAAAATTTGGGATGGGTGAGACGGTAGGCAATCTCTCCGTCATTGGTGAGTAAAAGGAGCCCTTCTGCATCAAAATCGAGTCTTCCTAACGGATAGAGCCTCCATTTAATCTTTCCTAATAGATCCATGACCGTGGGTCTTCCTTTCGGATCTTTTACGGTAGAGAGATACCCTCTGGGTTTATGGAGAACGAGGGTAATCTTAGGTTCAGGCCGAGGGAGTCTCTTTCCATCTACTTTAATATGATCCTTTTCAGGATCCGCCTTTTCGCCCAATTGGATTATCCTGCCATTGACCGTGACCCTTCCTTCCAGGATGATTCTTTCAGCCTCCCTTCTCGAGGCAATTCCCGCTTTTGCAAGAATTTTCTGAACCCTCTCGAGGCCCATGGACTTCTCAATTTCCCCCTTCACCCGAGCCTGGAGATTCTTCTTTCAAGACTTCTTCTCCCGAAGGAGGAGGTTGAATCTCTTTCAGGCTGGGAAGGTCAGATAGGGATTTGAGATTAAAAAGCTCGAGAAAGGCCTGAGTCGTCCCGTAAATGAGGGGTCTACCGGGGATCTCTTTTCTCCCCATGATTTTGATCAATCCCTTCTCAAGAAGGGTTCGCAAAACCCACCCCGAATCAACTCCTCGAATCTCTTCGATCCTCGCTCGGATAATTGGCTGCTGATAAGCAATGATAGCTAAAGTTTCCAGAGCGGACTGGCTCAATTTAACAGGTTTTGCCTTTTTAAGCCGGCTGATCCAGGGAGCCCATCTGGGTTTGGTTCGAAATTGATAGCCTCCTGCCACTTCTACCAATTCAATCCCTTTGGAGACCTCTTCATATTCCTTCTGAATTCGATGAATTCCGGAAAGGATCTCCTCCTCACTCCATTCAGGAAACATCTCCCGAAGAGTCTCTAATTTCAGGGGGGCGGGAGATACAAAGAAAAGGCTCTCCAGAATAGGTTTAAGATCCATCTCACTCATGGGGATTCCTTCTTCGAGCCCACGATCACCTGGATTCGAAAACATCCATTTTTTGCTGTGTATGAATCGAAGCTATGGCATGCTTGTAAAGTAACTGATCGGTTTCCCCTCGCAACAATACACAAAAGTTATCAAAGCTGAGAATCGTCCCATCGACCCTTCTCCCTCCAATCAGTTCGACGGTCACGTAAGTACGATCTTTTCGAATACGGTTAAGGAACTGATCCTGGATATTGATCTGATTCTTGGCCATCGTCACCTACCTCCTTTCTTTTAAAAAAGACCTCACCTCCAGTAGGATATCCCTACGCTCATGGAGGGGATTCCTCCACTGAACCTCGGGATCAGCTTTGAACCATGTCCACTGTCTCTTGGCATAGTGACGGGTATCCCTCTTCACTAAACGAACAGCCTCCTCCAGTGAGATTTGATTTTTCAGGACCTGGACCATCTGTCTATAACCCAGGCTCCGCATGGGTTTCAATTCAGGACCGTAACCCATCTGAAGGAGCCCTTTTACCTCTTCCAATAATCCTTTTTCTATCATCTGATCCACTCTTTCATCAATCCGCTGGTAGAGCTTCTTCCGATCCATTTCCAGACCAATCTTTAGGACTTCGTAAGGTCTTTCTCCAAAACGATGTTGCTCGTGATAGAAGGAGATAGGCATCCCTGTAGATTCAAAAACCTCCAGGGCTCGAGTCACTCGATAAAGATCATGAGGATGAAGACGGGAAGCTGTTCTGGGATCGACCAATCTCAATCTTTCGTAAAGAAATTCTTTCCCCTTCTCTTCGGCTTCTTTTTTCAACCTCTCTCTCACCTGGGGATCGACCGAAGGACTTGGAAAGATCCCGCGAGTCAAAACTTTGATGTAAAGCCCTGTTCCTCCGACCACAAAAATGGCCTTCCCTTCTCGGTGAAGTTGATCGATGGTTTTCCTTCCAAGGGTTCGATAGAGGGCTGCATGAAAGGGTTGGTCCGGGGTCACCAAATCGATCAGATGATGTTTAACCCTTCTCTGGTCCTCTGGAGTGGGTTTTGCCGTCCCGATGTCCATATAGCGATAGACCTGCATCGAATCGGCATTGATAATCTCCCCACCGAGCTCTTCTGCCAACTCAATGGCAAGCCTTGATTTTCCTGCTCCTGTGGGTCCGAGAAGGATCACGACTCGAGGTTGATCCCTCTCCATGGATTGAACCATACCGGTTGCATTTTAATGAATTCTCATATAGACTTCAAGGTAAAAAACCTTGATTCCCTAAGGAGGAAAGAAATGCCGAACCCAGAACTCCGGAGCCTTTACGAAATCTTTTCATTTCCTCCTCAGAAGAAGCTTCAAGAATATTTTCTTGGAATCATTACGATTCTCTCGGAGTATTTCCCTGTTACCTATTCTGCCCTATTCATCCAGGATTCAGAAAAGGAAGACCTTCGACTGGAAGCCCTATTTGGCCTGAAGAGAGAACTTCACCCTTCTTCCTGTTCTATCCAGAAAGGAATCATAGGAGAGGTCTTGAAGTCTAAAAAACCCGGGGTAATTCATGATCTCAATCGAGAGCCCCTTTATGAAGAAATGATCAAGACTTCGAAATCCACCCTCTCTATCCATCCCCCACTTCTCTGTTCCCCCCTGATCACAGGGGATGAACCTTTTGGCCTCCTGATCCTATCCCCTCTCTATGAGTTTAAAGAGAAATTGATGGAAAACCTTCGTTTCCTCACCGTGCTCTCGGCCCTCCTTTCTCCGATGATTAAAAAATATTACCATAAGGTTGAAGAATCAAAAACAAAACAGACCAGAGCTACATCAAAAGCCTCTCTTCTTGAGGAGCTACTGGCCGAAAGATTGAACGAGGTTTTAAATAGGATAGACCCCTATGTGGAGGCCAGAAACAGAATAGGGCTTATGGAGGAGATTACTGGATGGATAGAAAAGATCATGATTCAATCTGCCCTTAAAAAGGTAGATTTTGTTCAGACCTCTGCTGCCCAGCTTCTTGGAATCAACCGTAATACCCTTCGAGCAAAAATGAAAAAGTATAAAATCAAAGTTCCCTGAGGAGATTTCTATGAACGAAGAAAATAAGTCAAAGCTCAGGCTTCTCTCTCAGCAGTGGGGAGCATCCCTATTTGGAGTGGCTCGCCTCGAAGAAATTCCAAGGGACCAGATTCTTTTACCAGCCCGAATTCTTGATCAACTCCCTTTAGCCCTCTCTATCGGATTTCATCTCTCTGATGCGGTGATCGAGGATATTGAAAACCAACCCACCCCTCTCTATTTTCATCACTACCAGAGGGTCAATATCCTCCTCGATACGATAGGACTCAGAATCACCTCTGCCATCCAGGAAATGGGTTATCAGGCTCTCCCCGTCCCTGCCTCCCAGATCGTGGATTGGAAAAACCAGAAAGGACATCTCTCCCATAAGAGAGTGGCAAGACTTGCCGGACTTGGATGGATAGGAAGAAATAATCTCCTGGTGAATAATAGGTTTGGCTCCAGAATCCGTCTGGTAACGATCCTTACCAATCTCCCCCTTGAAATAGACCTCCCAACAACGAAGGATTGCGGAACCTGTCGTGCCTGCCTTTCGGTCTGTCCTGCAGGAGCGATTTCAGAAAGGGTTGAGGATTTTGACCACCTCCGTTGCTACGAAAAATTAAGAACCTTTTCCAAAACCCTTCATTTCAGCCATCATATTTGTGGCGTCTGTGTCAGGGCCTGCCAGGGTCCAAAATAGCCAATCGCCTGGCAAAATGGGCATGGACCCTGTTTCCCACCCATAAACGATGGATTACGTGAATCCCTTGCAACTTTCGCCCCGCAACTTTAAGATATTTATGAGGATATAACCTGATGGCAAAATTTTCGATCCATTCTTCGAGGGATTTCGATGTGATTGTCGTGGGAGGGGGACATGCAGGGATTGAAGCCTCTTTGGCCTGCGCTCGATTGGGTCACCCTACCCTCCTCATCACCCAAAAGATCGAGCAGATTGGCTACATGTCCTGCAATCCAGCAGTGGGAGGGTTAGCGAAAGGACATCTCGTGAAAGAGATCGATGCTTTAGGCGGTGAAATGGCAAAGGCTACTGATGAAACTGGCATTCAATTTCGACAGCTCAATACGGGGAAGGGTCCTGCGGTTCGCTCATCCCGGGCACAGGTAGACCGCCAGGCCTACAGGCTTCGAATGATCCGGGCTGTCCAGTCCCAGGAAAATCTCACCCTGCTTCAAGCCACTGTAGATGAAATTCTAATTGAAAAGGATCGGGTCGTGGGTGTGAAAACAGATTCAAATGAGATGATCACAACGTGTGCCCTTATCCTCGCACCAGGGACCTTTATGAATGGTCTTATTCACATTGGACTCACCCATTTCCCTGCAGGAAGAATGGGTGATCCCCCCTCTCTGGGCCTTTCGGACTGCCTGAGAAGATTGGGATTTCGTGTCGGAAGGCTTAAAACCGGAACAACCCCAAGACTCGACGGAAGAACGATCCATTTTGAGAAACTGACTCCTCAGTATGGAGACGAGCATCCCATCCCCTTCTCGTTCTCCACCGAAAAAATAGAGATCGAGCAAATCCCCTGTTACATAACCTACACCAACGAAACGACCCACGAAATCATTCGAAGCGGGCTTGATCGGTCCCCCCTCTACTGCGGGATCATTAAAGGGATCGGCCCGAGGTACTGTCCATCGATCGAGGATAAGGTCGTCCGTTTTTCTGATAAAAAAAGGCACCAGATCTTCCTTGAACCGGAAGGAAGAGACACCTACGAGTACTATCCCAATGGAATTTCCACAAGTCTTCCTCTGGATATTCAGATTCGAATGCTTCACTCCATCGAAGGCCTCGAAGAAGTGGAGATGATCAGGCCGGGTTATGCGGTGGAGTATGATTTTGTTGATCCGACGGAGTTAAAACCATCCCTTGAGACGAAAAGGATTCGAGGGCTCTTCCATGCAGGACAGATCAATGGGACTTCAGGGTATGAAGAGGCAGCAGCTCAGGGTCTCATCGCCGGGATCAATGCATCCATGCATGTCCAGGGAAAGGAACCATTTATTCTTAAACGCTCTGATGCCTATATCGGGGTATTGATCGATGATCTCGTCACCAAAGGGACTTCAGAACCATACCGCATGTTCACCTCCCGGGCAGAGTATCGACTTCATCTTCGAGAGGACAATGCTGACCTCCGGCTGAGAGAAAAGGGTTATGAGATTGGATTGGTAAAAGAGGAGCAATATCGAATCTTTCTTGAAAAGAAGGAGGCCATCGAGAAAACCCTCGAGATTCTTTCCCAGACGAAGATTACACCGACCGAGGAAACCCAGAAAATCCTCCAGCGCCTTGGCAGCGCCCCTCTGAAGAAAGAAACCTCCCTAAAGGAGATTCTTAAAAGACCTGAAATCCATATTGACCATCTTCTCGAATGGGATGGGGAACTGAAGAATCTGAAGAAAGGGATCAAAGAACAGGTGGAGATTCAGGTGAAGTACGAAGGTTATATCAAAAGACAATTAGAGCAGATTGAAAGATTTAAAAGGCTTGAGGAAGTCTTTTTCCCCGAAGGGTTTGATTTCGGTTCAGTGATTGGGCTCTCCACCGAGGTAAGGGAAAAACTCATAAAGATCAGACCTCTCTCATTAGGTCAGGCCTCCCGGATCTCAGGAGTTACGCCGGCAGCCATCTCCATCTTAATGATCAACCTCAAAAAACAGGGCTATCTTTAAACATTCAAGTTTCATTTTTCAATTTTCATTTTTCATTTTGAACTTTGAACTTCTGTTCTCTGAACTTACTTTTGTGGCTCAACGATGACTTTGAGACACTCCCTGGCTTCCTCTACCAGCTGAAACCCGTATCCCGTTTGTCCCAATGGGAGTCGATGGGTAATCATCTCCTTGAGGGGAAGCCGATGGGAGCGAATCACCTCAATAGCCTGAAGAATATCGTAAGGGGCGCCTCCATAGGTAGGAAGAAGGGTGATCCCGTCGTTCCAGAAATTAAAAAAAGGAAGGACAAAATTGAGGTCTGGTTCAAGGGGAGCAAAACAGAGGACCGTTCCTCCTCGTTCAACGGTCTCAAGAGCCTGCCGGTAGGCCGAGATACTCCCTGCACAGACGATGACCAAATCGGCCAGAAATCCTCCGTTGAGCTCACGAATCTTTTCAGGATGAACATCTCTCGCAAGAAGAATCTCATCAGCACCGAATTGTTGTGCCAGCCGAAGCCGGGACTCCTGGATATCTGAAGCAATGATTCTTCCTGCCCCTGAGGCTCTGGCCATGGCAATATGAAGGATTCCAGAAATCCCGCTTCCAATCACAAATACACTCTGGCCGGGTTTCAATCTAACAAGTCTCTGTCCACGAAGAACACAGGCCAGGGGTTCAATGAAAACCCCCTCTTCGAACAAGATCTCTTCCGGAAGAACAAATGTTCCTCGATCCACATTGATTTCAGGAACCCGAATGTATTCAGCGAATCCTCCCGGGTCAAAATTGGTTGTTCTCAGGGTGTCACAAACCGTATGATGACCGTTAAGACAGTACCGGCAGGTATTACAGGGGACATGATGGGAGACGAAGACCCGCTCCCCAACTTTATACTTCTTCACACCTTCCCCGACTTCAACAATCTCGCCAGAGATTTCGTGGCCAAGGACCCGTGGGGCTTTCTTGATTCGATACCACTCCATCACATCGCTTCCACAGATCCCGCACGCCAAAACCCTCACCAAAAGTTCTTTCGGCCCAATCTTAGGGATGGGCACCTCCTGCAGTCTGATATCCCTGTTGTTATAATACATCGCCACCCGCATACCTTAATCCCTTATCCCCTGTCTCTTACGGTCTTTTCCTGTTCGAAGATCTCGTTGGCTTCCTTGACGGTGGCCTTTTCGTGGATGATCGCACGAAGAGCCTTTATCATGGCCACTGGATGGTCATTCTGCCAGATATTCCTTCCGAGATTGACACCGATGGCTCCCTTTTCCATTCCATCATGGACAAACTCGAAGACTTCGAGCTCACTTTCCACTTTGGGTCCCCCCGCCATGACCACTGGTACCGGGCAGCCCTGAACCACCTTTTCGAAATTCTCGCACCAGTAGGTCTTTACAATTCTTGCCCCCAGCTCAGCCGCAATTCGGCAACTTAAAGCAAGATAGCGGGCATCCCTTTTTTCCAGTTCTTTTCCAACTGCCGTTACCGCCATGACAGGAATCCCATAGCGTTCCCCTTCGTCCACGAGTCTGGCAAGATTGAGAAGACTCTCTTTCTCATGATCACTTCCCACGAAAATGGAAATCCCCACTGCAGAGGCATTGAGTCGAATGGCTTCCTCCATCGAGGTGGTGATCCCTTCGTCGGAGAGGTCTTTCCCCACCATACTCGTACCGCCCGAAACCCTGAGAATAATGGGTTTCGTCCTCTCAGGATCAACACATGATCGAAGAACTCCCCTGGTTACAAAGATGGCATCACAATAAGGGAGTAGCGGCCTGATCGTCTCCCCGGGTTTCTCCAGTCTTCTCGTGGGACCCTGAAAATAGCCGTGATCGATGGGAAGAAACAAACAGTGCCCATCCTCTTGAATTAATTGTGCTAATCGATTCTTCATCCCCCATTCCATAGAACCTCCTCCTTTTTACCCCAAACCTCGCGTGTATCCTTCATGGATATACCTTACTACCAAATCTCCAACCTCTGAGGTGCTATAGCCCATCTTACCGGCAGAAAGACTTTTTACATCCCTCGAAACGACCTTCATAATGGCCTCTTCAACCCCCCTGGCCGCCTCTCGCTCACCCAGATGATCGAGCATCATTTGAAGTGCTGAAATGGCTGCAAGAGGGCTCACCACTCCTTTCCCGGTATATTTGGGAGCGGAGCCTCCAATCGGCTCGAACATGGATACCCCATTCGGGTTGATATTTCCTCCTGCAGCGATACCAAGCCCCCCCTGAATGATCGCTCCGAGGTCGGTAATGATATCCCCGAACATATTATCAGTAACGATCACATCAAACCATTCAGGGTTTTTCACCATCCACATACAGATCGCATCGACATGGGCATAATCTGTCTCTATATCTTCGTATTCCTTTCCTACCTCTTTAAAAGTCCTTTCCCAGAGATCAAAGGCATAGGTCAGGACATTTGTCTTTCCACAGAGGGTTACCTTCTTTTCTTTATTTCTCTTTCTGGAAAGGTCAAAAGCAAACCGGATACACCGCTCCACTCCTTTACGGGTATGGATGGCCTCCTGGATAGCAATCTCGTCAGGAGTTCCCTTTTTAAAGACACCCCCAGCTCCTGTATAAGCCCCTTCCGTATTCTCTCTGACCACCACAAAATCAATATCTTCTGGACCCTTATCTTTTAAAGGGGTCTCCACTCCTGGATAGAGTTTTACAGGCCTGAGGTTGATGTACTGATCAAGTTCAAATCGGATCCTGAGAAGAATCCCCTTCTCAAGGATTCCCGGTTTAACCTCTGGATGACCAATCGCTCCGAGGTAGATGGCATCCATTCTTCTCAATTCATCAAGAACAGAATCCGGTAGGGTCTCCCCTGTCCTCAAGTACCTTTCGCCACCCAGGTCATAATGTTCTAACTGATATTTAAAGTGATACTTTTCGGATGCTGCTTTTAAAACTTTCAATCCTTCTGCAACCACCTCAGGTCCTGTCCCATCCCCCGGAATCACTGCAATCCTATACATTTTTCCTCCAGTTTCCTAAATCGTAGGTTAGAAGGGATCCTTTTATTTAAATCGAAACTTTTTAACCCGTAGCCTCTTCTAATCTCTTATTAGGTAATCCTTTACGCTATGCGCGATTTTGATCAATCCACCGGAGTGCCTTTTTCCCGATATCGTTACGATAATGAACCCCTTCCCAGTAAATCTTTTTTACAGCTTGATAGGTTCTTTCGATCGCCTCCGGGATACTTCTTCCCAGACCTGTAACGCCTAAGACTCTACCCCCATTGGTTACAATCTCTCCATCCATTCGAGCCGTCCCGGCATGAAAAACGAAGATATCCTTCATCTGAGAAACCTCTTCGAGTCCTTCGATCCTCTTTCCCTTCTCATAATCACCCGGGTATCCCTTAGAGGCCATCACCACACAGACCGCTGCCCGGGGATCCCAATCAATTCTAAAGCGAGAGAGGTTCCCATCGATGCAGGCTTCAAGGAGGGGAATGATATCCCCCCTCATTCGCATCAGTATGGGTTGAGTCTCGGGATCGCCAAAGCGGGCATTAAACTCCAGCACCTTAGGTTGACTCTCTTTAATCATTAGACCGGCATAGATCACACCTCGGTAAGGTCTCCCTTCTTTTTCCATCCCGTAGATAAGTGGCCTCAGAATTTTCTCCACAATCCTTTTATCGACCTCTTCATTAATCATCGGGGCAGGGGAATAGGCTCCCATCCCTCCGGTATTAGGCCCCTGATCCTCATCAAAAACAGGTTTGTGGTCCTGGGAGGAAGCCAGAGGGAGTATCGTTTTTCCATCGGTAAGGGCAATATAAGAAGCCTCCTCTCCTTCCAGGAACTCCTCGATCACCACCCGGCGTCCTGCCTCCCCGAATATCCTCTTCACCATGATTCGATCAATAGCACCGATTGCCTCTTCCATGGTTCGGCATATTATCACTCCTTTACCAGCAGCCAGGCCATCGGCCTTCACCACAATAGGCGGACCTTTCTCTTGAATATAGGAAACGGCCTTTTCAGAATCCTCAAAGATCTCATAAGATGCCGTGGGAATGCCATATCTTTTCATCATCTCCTTGGCAAAGGCTTTGCTTCCCTCGATCTCCGAAGCCCTCTTGGTTGGACCAAAAATTCGAAGTCCTTTTGACTCAAAGAGATCCACAATTCCTCGAGTAAGGGGATCCTCAGGTCCAACCACCGTTAGATCGATCTTCTCTTTTATTGCAAATTCGAGAATCCCTGAAAGATCAGTGGTTTTAATGGAGACGAGTTCGGCCTGCTCGGAGATTCCAGCGTTCCCGGGAGCGCAATAGACCTTCGAAACCTCAGGGCTCTGTGAGATTTTCCATACCAGAGCATGCTCTCTTCCGCCACTCCCGATTACCAGAACCTTCATAAAATCTTACCTCTACCCTTCATTCCTCAAGCCTCGCCCCTTACGGGATTAGTGCCTGAAGTGCCTCATTCCTGTAAAGACCATGGCCATATGGTATTCGTCGGCAGCGGCGATCACCTCCTCGTCTCGAATCGAACCCCCGGGTTGAATAATGGCACTCACTCCTGCCTTCGCTGCTTCATCCACATTGTCCCTGAATGGAAACATCGCATCCGAAGCCAGAATCGTCCCTTTGGTTGAGAATCTTGCTTTCATCACAGCCAATCGAGTCGAGTCGACCCGGCTCATCTGCCCCGCCCCAATTCCAATCGTCCTGTCTTCACGGGCGAGGACAATGGCATTCGACTTGACGTGTTTAGCCACTTTCCAGCCAAAAGCCATGGCCCTCGTCTCTTCTTCTGTGGGGATCCTTCTGGTTACAACCTTCCACTGCTCCATGGTCACCTTTCCCAGATCTCTATCCTGAACCAAGACCCCTCCAACGACTTTTCTAAGATCGAATTCCATCTGGGGGATATAATTTTTGAGGGGTGGGGTTTGAAGGATTCTTAGATCCTTCTTTGCTCTCAAGATCTCCAGAGCCTCGGGGTCATAGCCTGGAGCAATGATGGCTTCGAGAAAGATATCCATCATCTCTCTTGCAGTTTCACGATCCACTACTCGATTAAACCCAACAATTCCACCAAAGGCAGAAACAGGATCACAATCCCTTGCCTTTCGATAGGCTTCCACGAGTTGAGTGTCGATCGCCACTCCGCAGGGATTGTTATGTTTAATGATGACGACCGCAGGCTCTTCAAACTCCTTCACCGTCTCATAGGCAGAATCAATATCGAGAATATTATTGTATGAAAGCTCTTTCCCCTGGAGTTGGACCGCATTTGAAACCGAAGGTTCAGTGACTGAATATTCACGATAAAAGGCAGCCCTCTGGTGGGGATTCTCACCATAACGTAACTCCTGGACCTTCTTTACCTGAATGGTAAAGGTTTCAGGAAAGATAGAGGTCTTTCTCCCTCCTTCAATCTGCCCGAGATAGTTCGAGATCGCCCCATCATATCGAGCGGTATGCTGAAAGACTTTCCTGGCAAGTCGAAAGTTCGTCTCGAGAGAGACCTCTCCCCTCTCTTTTAACTCATTAAGCACCGGATCATAATCCTCTGGATCCACGATCACTGTAACATCAGGATAGTTCTTCGCCGCAGAGCGAAGCATCGTTGGCCCCCCGATATCGATGTTCTCAATCGCTTCCTCCAGAGTACAACCCTCCCTGGCTACTGTGGCCTCAAAAGGATAGAGATTGACAGCAACTAAATCAATGGGGAGAATTCCCTGCTCGTTCATCTGCTTCATGTGTTCAGGTTTGGAGCGCTGACCTAAAAGCCCCCCATGAACCTTTGGGTGAAGTGTTTTTACCCGTCCTTCAAGCATCTCCGGGAAACCCGTGTATTCGGAAATATCTTTTACCTGAATCCCCTGTTCCCTTAATGTTTTTGCCGTCCCTCCGGTAGAGAGAATCTCCACCCCCATCTCCGCCAATCCCTTTGCAAACGAAACAACCCCTCTCTTATCCGAAACACTCACAATCGCCCTTCTAATTTTGCCCATCTCTCACACCCTGATAAAAAACTTTTTAATGATTTATCCCTCCGAAAGCAAAATCCAGCAGTTTCCATATTGAATTTTAAATTTTGAATTTTGAATTTCGAATTTTGGGTTCAATACCCCAATTCCTCTCCTACGAGAATCACTAACATATCCGTTAAAGAGGGTTTTCGTTCATGGATTACGATCACCCGGCAGATTCGATTGGGAGAATTGCAGTCAACACACTTCCCAGTCTTGGCACAGGGAAGATCGAGATTAAGTCTTCTGGCATTAAGAGGCGTGGCTATGTTTTTCACCCTCCTGATCGCCTCTTCCACATTCTCAACAATCTTATTATATCCAGCAACAAGGATGACCTTCCCCGGTCCAAAGATGGTGGAACTGACTCGATTTCCAATCCCATCGATATTGACTATCTCTCCATTTAAGGTGATTGCATTGGCACTGGCAAGAAAGAGGTCCGAAGTCATCTGAGATTTCCTGGCCGCGAAGACCTCCTCTTTTGAAAGCCCCGCTTTCCAGTGGTCGTAAAGATGGTAACCCTCCTTTTCGAGCATCTCTACAACCCCCATCTCTCTCAGGGTGATGGACCCCCCGACCCCTATCTTCATCCCGGGAGATAAGTGTCCTCGGATCTCCTTTTTGGCTTCCTCCCTGTCTTTTACAAAAAGGGCTTTAAAATCATGGTTCTCAAGATTTCGAATAACTCTCTTTATTCTCTCCTCAACCCACCATTGCCTGATCGGTTCCATTCGCACCTCCTTCGATAAATTCATAAAAGCAGGAAATAGGGCAACTCTTTCATATTTATAGAATCGAGAAATACTGCTCTAATTCATAGTCGGTGACCTGTGCTCGATATCGCTCCCATTCGATTTTCTTATTTTCAATGAATTTATAAAAGACATGATCTCCCAGTGCCTTTCTTACAAGTTCGCTCTTTTCAGTAATTTGAATGGCTTCATAGAGGTCCTCGGGCAACGATTCGATTCCTAACTTTTTTCTTTCTTCCTCATCCATCTCATAAACATTTCGCTCAACCGGATCTCTTAAGGGATACTTCTTTTCAATGCCTTCCAATCCTGCAGCAAGCATCACCGCAAAGGCAAGATAGGGGTTACAGGCCGGGTCAGGGGATCGATACTCCACCCGGGTTGCCAGTTCCTTTCCCGGCTTATATACAGGAATACGGATGAGGTCCGAGCGATTTCTCAGGGCCCAGGAAATATAAACAGGGGCCTCGTATCCGGGAACCAGTCGCTTATAGGAGTTGACCCATTGATTCGTGATCAGGGTAATCTCCTTCGCATGCCTCATCAGACCTGCAATATAATGTTTAGCAATGGTTGAAAGATGGTATTTATCCCTTGGGTCAAAAAAGGCGTTCTTATTCCCTTTAAAGAGGGACTGATGGGTATGCATTCCACTTCCGTTGACCCCGAAGATCGGTTTTGGCATAAAACTCGCGTAAACCCCATTTTTCAGTGCCACCTCTTTGACAACCAGCCGGTAGATCATGGTACTATCGGCCATGGTGAGTGCATCCTGATATTTAAGGTCGATCTCATGCTGGCTTGGAGCAACCTCGTGATGCGAATACTCCACAGGGATTCCCAGCTCTTCTAAAAGAACGGCGGTCTGTTTTCTTAAATCACTGGCAACATCCAGGGGTGTCAAATCAAAGTATCCCCCGGAATCGAGAGGTTGGGGTTTTCCACTCGATTTCTGGAAATAGAAGTATTCGAGTTCCGGCCCTACATTGAAGGTGTAGCCCATTCTGGCAGCCCGCTCTAAATTCTTCTTGAGAACCCACCGGGGGTCTCCCTGATGGGGTCTTCCATCAGGCTCCAGGATATCACAGAACATGGCAGCGACCACATGGTCATTGGCTTTCCAGGGAAGGATTCGAAAGGTTCTTGGGTCCGGCATGGCAACCATATCGCTCTCATCGATCCGCACAAATCCTAAAATCGAAGATCCATCGAACCCCATCCCATCCTCCAGGGCTCCTTCCAGTTCCCGAACCGTAATGGAAAAACTCTTTAAAAAACCGAGGATATCGGTGAACCACAATCTTATGAATCGAACCTTCCTCTCTTTGGCTATCTTAAGAACATCCTTTTTTGTATAGTCAAACATCTGCTTCTCCTTTCAAAATTTTTATTCAGATTTAGCATATTCACCATATCAGGGTCAACCCTTCCGGAATCCTTAAATCATAAGGGATTTCAGGGTACAAGGTGTCAAAAAGATTGTTCCTGAAACCCTTGAATTCTTGCCCCCTCGACCCTTTGAACCCTTGACCCCTCGAACCCTTGAACCCTTATGAGAGTTCTGAAAAATTAATTTAAAGGTATTTATAGACTGGGGAGGTGGGGTGGAAAAGCCTTCGAGCGGATACCTATGAGGTAATAAAGCACTATGGATAAATTCCCTGAAAATACTTGATTTTCTGTGAAACGATGGTTAGCGATTAACTTTTAAATGTCCGCTT
>CALIBK010000158.1 GCA_938045955.1 uncultured bacterium
TATACTGAGACCATTGTGAATTGGACACACTAAGAGTGTAGAGTTAGAATCCTGGGTAAAGGGAAAACTCTAATAACTGGAGGTGTGGAAGATGAAGCCAAGGAGATGGACAGCTGAGGAAAAGTTGGAGATTGTTCTTGAGGGTCTCAGGGAGAGGAAGTCGGTTGCTGAGATCTGTCGGGAGCATCAGATCAGTCAGGCTCTTTATTATCGGTGGCGGGACAGATTCCTGGAAGGGGGTAAGAGGGCTTTGATCGATGGGGCATCGGATGATAATGTCTACAAGGCAGAGATCGAGAAGCTTCAGAAGATTATTGGGAAGCAGGCGATTCAGATAGAGATATTAAAAAAAACGGAGGAGCTATTAGGGAAAAGGTAGAGGCTGTAAGGATGTTAAGGGAATGTGGGTATTCGATCAGGGATGCTTGTGGGGCTCTTGGGATTTCTCGAAGTGGTTATTACTATTTCTTGAAGCGGAGGGTTCAGGGGCAGAAGGAGGAGATTCGAGAGGATGGGATTTTGCAGAAGATTAAGGGGATCAAGACGGATCATCCGTTTTGGGGGTATCGTAGGGTATGGGCTTGGTTAAGGTATCGGGAGGGTATCCTGATCAATCAGAAGAGGGTTAGGAGATTGATGAAGGAGAATGCCTTAATGGCCACTCAGACGGTTCATAGGGCAAAGCGGAGAGCTCAGGGAAGCAAGCCTAGGGCTAAGAGGCCTTGTGAGTATTGGGGTATAGATATGACGAAGTTTCTCATTTCCTCTCTTGGTTGGGTTTATCTGGTGATTGTATTGGATTGGTGTACGAAGAAGGTTGTGGGTTGGAACTTATCTCTAAGGAGCAGGGCATTGGAGTGGAGAAAGGCCCTGGAGATGGCCCTTCTTAGGGAGTTTCCCTATGGGGTAAGGGGTAGTGGACTTAAGCTTATCAGTGATAATGGTTCGCAGCCCACGTCGACTTCTTTTATGAGGGATATGAGGGTATTAGGGATTGAGCAGATATTCACTTCTTATGATAATCCGAAGGGGAATGCGGAGACCGAGAGGATGATGAGGACGATCAAGGAGGAGGTTATTTGGCTAAATGAGTTTTCCTCACTTGAGGAGGCAAGGGAAAAGATAGGTAGATGGATTGAGGTCGATTATAATAAGCTCTATGTTCATTCTGAGCTTGGGTATAGGAGTCCAGAAGAATATGAATCATTGTATTATGAGGAAAATTTAAGGAAGGCAGCATGAAAAACTCTACACTTTTGGACCATAAAAAATGTCTTGAAAAATGGGGCGCAGTACACCTTTCAATCTATTCTTTATCGCAGAAGGGGTATCCGTGATTAAAAGCTCTCCCTTATAGATCAACCCTACCCGATGGCATCGCTCTGCTTCATCCAGATAGGAAGTGGAAAAAAGAATGGTCACCCCCTCTTTCAAAAGGTCATAAAGAATGATCCAGAAATCCCTGCGAGAAAGGGGATCCACGCCTGTCGTCGGTTCATCTAAGAAGAGAATTTGGGGGATATGAATAAGGACACAAATTAAGCCCAGCTTCTGCTTCATTCCACCGGAGAGGTCTTGGGCTTTTCGCTTCGTAAAGGGTTCGAGATTTGCAATCTGGAGAAGTTTCGCAATTCGGTCTCTCCTTTCTTTTTTAGGAACCTGGTAAAGATCGGCATAAAATTGAATATTTTCAAGGACGGTAAGATCCCCATAAAGCCCAAAACGCTGAGGAAGATATCCAATCCTTTCTTTCAAACATTCCCTCTCCTTCAGAATATCAAAACCTGCAATCCTACCCTCTCCTTCGTCAGGTTGAAGAATACCACATAACATCCGAAGGGTCGTCGTCTTTCCAGAGGCATCTGGCCCAACTAAACCGAAGATCTCACCAGATCTCACAGTAAGATTTAATCGATGGACTGCAATGATGTGGTTAAACCTTTTTGTTAGGTTGTAGGCCTGGATGGAAAACATATTCCCTTGAGGTTAAGGCTTCTGGGATGCCAAAGAGGTAAGGAGAATTCTTCCATCAGCAGGCATCCCGGGTTTTAATTCCTTATCGGGATTGGGGATATCAATTTTGATACGATAGACCAGGGTCACCCTTTCTTTTTCGGTCTGAATCTGTTTTGGAGTAAATTCTGCCTGGGAAGAGATGAAAGTGATCCTTCCCTTATATTCTTTCTGAGGTTTTAGATCGGTCGTCACAATGACCTCCTGTCCCCATTTGACTCGACCCAGCTCCGTCTCAGGAATGTAAGCCTTTAGCCAGACATTTCGGATATCAGCTAAGGTGATGACTGTGGTCCCTGGATTCACAACCTCTCCCGCTTCTGCTGATTTCACCAACACGATTCCACTGATTGGGGAAGAGAGCATAGTATCGTTTAACTGGGCCTCTGAGAGTCTCAAGGAGGCTCTCGCCTGTTCCACCTGAGCCCTTGCCTCTTCAATCTCCTCTTTCCTTGGACCTTCTTTGATCAACTTATAGCGCTCCTCAGCTCTCTGGAGTTGGGCCTGAGCCATCTTATACCCAGTCTCCACATTATCGAGAGTTTCTTTGGGGATGACTCCACGTTCAAATAAGGCTTTCATTCGATCATACTGATTCTTTCGATTGATCACGTCGAATTGGGCTTGATGAAGTGCAGCCTCTGCCTCTCGTATCTCTTCAGGACGGGATCCTGCAAGTAATTTCTCTAATCTTGCTTCGGCTGTCCGCAATGAGGCCTGAGCCAGTTCAAGCCGATGTCTAAAATCCCTATCATCCAGTTTCCCAACAATGGTTCCTTTCTCCACCCAATCTCCCTCTTGAACGGTGAGGGTTGCAATCTTTCCTGAAATCTTAAATCCGATATTGACCTCCTGGGCTTCTATATTCCCGGAGACACGGATGACCTGCTCTTCCTTTTGTCTTTCTTTAATAAAAAAATAATAAAGGAGCCCTCCGATAACCAAAATTAATAGAAAAATGAAAAATTTCTTTATCATTCTTTCTTGACCTTCGATCTTTTTATCGAAACTCATTATAAATTTCGATCGCTTTCCTGTCAAAAATTTTACGGTGGAGTTAACCTTTCAATGAGGATTGTTCATAACCACTTGAATTTTTTAACCGTTATAGTAATATGAAATTGGGATGCTTAGATTTAATGACATCTTAGACCGCCTCCTGGCCTATCATCCAAATGCGGATACAGACCTTTTAAGAAAAGCTTACGTCTTTTCGGCAAAAGTTCATATGGGACAGGTCCGTCTTTCAGGGGAACCCTACCTCAGTCACCCACTGGAGGTGGCTGGGATTCTGACACAACTTCGGCTCGATGTGGCGGCGGTCGCCACCGGACTCCTTCATGATACTGTGGAGGATACCCTAACCACCCTTGAGGAAATCCGGGACTATTTCGGAGAAGAGATCGCCCACCTGGTCGATGGGGTTACAAAGATCAGCAAAATTTCTCTTAGACCTTCAGAGAAAGATCAGGCTGAGAATTTTCGGAAAATGATCTTAGCGATGGTCAAGGATATTCGAGTCGTCCTTATCAAACTGGCGGATCGCCTCCATAATATGCGGACCCTTCAATACCATTCTGATGAGAAACAACGAGAAATCGCTCAGGAGACCCTCGATATTTATGCACCCCTGGCCCACCGCCTCGGAATCGACTGGATCAAAACGGAACTCGAAGACCTTGCCTTTAAACACCTTCACCCCGATCTCTACGAAGAGATTCAGAAGAAAATTGCGCGAAAGGAAAAGGAAAGATCGAGATATATCGATGAGGTGAAGCGGATTTTAATGAAAAAGCTTTACGAGAATCAAATCGAGGGAGAGGTCACAGGCCGTCTCAAACAGATCTATAGTATCTATCAAAAGATGAAGGATCAGAACATCGATCTGGATCAAGTCTATGATATTACCGCATTTCGAGTCATCGTGAACACGATCAAAGAATGCTATGATGTCCTGGGAATTATTCATTCTCTTTGGAAACCCATCCCAGGGAAATTTAAGGACTACATTGGCCTTCCCAAGGAGAATATGTATCAGTCCCTTCATACCGCTGTCATCGGTCCTTATGGAGAACGAATCGAGATCCAGATTCGGACCTGGGACATGCACAAGATCGCTGAGGAGGGAATCGCAGCCCACTGGAAATACAAAGAAGGAAAACCCTTGGATGAGGAGGACGATAAGCGGTTTAGCTGGTTACGACAGCTCTTAGAGTGGCAAAGGGATTTAAAGGATGATGTCGAATTCATAGAAACCGTAAAGGTAGACCTTTTCCCCAATGAGGTCTATATATTCACTCCAAAGGGGGAGGTCAAAGTTTTTCCAGCAGGGGCAACCCCGGTTGATTTTGCCTATAGCATCCATTCCGATGTGGGGCATCATTGTGTCGGTGCAAAGGTCAACGGGAAGCTGGTCCCCCTGAAATATGAATTAAAAAGTGGGGATACGGTTGAAATCATCACCTCCCCCAATCAGAGACCCAGCAAGGATTGGTTAAAATTTGTCAAAACCTCAAGGGCTAAAACAAAGATTCGTCAATGGTTTAAGACAGAGGAAAGGGAAAAATCGATTGCTTTAGGAAAAGAGATTCTTGAAAAGGAACTCAAAAAATATGATCTTCCTTTGGCTAAATTGATTAAATCGGGAGAGATGCTCAAAGTCGCCTTGGAATTCAGTTTTCAGGATGTGGATGATTTGGTTGCCGCTGTCGGGTATGGGAAACTCACTGCCAATCAGATCCTTGGAAAAATTTTACCCCCAGAAAAACTGGAACAGAAAGAGGAAAAAGAGGAAGGTCGATTGAAAGGGCTTCTCCGAAAGATCAGACGAACAGGGGGTAGGGATGCGATTTTAATCAAAGGGATCGATAATGTCATGGTTCGTTACGCAAGGTGCTGCAATCCCGTTCCTGGAGATAAGGTGGTGGGTTTCATTACCCGGGGCAGGGGGGTCACCATTCATACCGCGGATTGCCAGAACATAATGGATGATGATCCCCATCGAAGAGTAGAGGTGGAATGGGATTCCACAAAAGAATATACCTATCCTGTCCGTATTCGAATCTACTCAGAAGATAAAAAAGGATTATTGGCCGAGATTACCAGCTCGATCTCTTCAAACGAGGCAAATATCACCAATGCCAGTGTGAATACCACAGAAGATCACAAAGCGATAGGACTGTTTGAACTCCAGGTGAATGATTTAAATCACCTCAATAAAGTCATCAAAGGGATCGAAAGAATTAAAGGGGTATATCGAGTAGAAAGGATGAGGGCCGAATTAGATAGCCTTGGTGACTCGCCCTGAACGGAGACATCGAGTACAGATCCTCATCCTCCGGGTCCTTCCCTCATGAATGGTCTTCACCTTATGTAGATTAGGATACCAGATCCTCTGTGTTTTATTATTGGCATGACTGACGTTGTGACCAAAAACAACCCCTTTCCCGCAAATCTCACATACCCGAGCCATGAGCGCACCTCAATTTCAATAAACAGGATTAAACTTTTGATAATTAGAATAACTCAGGTTTTCTCAATTTTCAAGAAAAACCATTTGATTATTTAGAGTCCCTCATCGAAGAATGAGAATCATTTTTAACCCGGCAGGGAATTTTCGCAAACCCTTAAACCGCGGATTGATTTAAATAAAGAAGAGGTCCTCGAGACCGATCCACCGTAAAAACGGGGTTTTTAAGGGAGGGGTTATCTTGGGTTTTCTTCCAAAAACCGCTGGATGAAGATCTCCACGACTTCTGCAACATTCTCACGAAGTTGACCCACAATTGATTTTGTGATGGAACCTACCCCGCCTGTGGACCAAGTGACTCCATAGGCCACTCGATTAGGATCTCGAATTAAGGAGACCTTTTGGATCAACATGATATCAATTGTATAGGGGTAGATATCACTTTCAGTTTTAGCGATGTTCACATTCAAATTAATATAGAGATAGGGCTCCCCCGGAATCTTTGAACACTCCTCCTTGGAATATACTTTAATTCCTGCCTTCTTAAGTTGAGCTTCTACATCCTTTTGGAGTTGATCCCTTCGGAGTCCTTCTTTTTCTAACTCTCCTGGTAACTTTTCAACCAAAACCCCCACTCCGGCGAGCCCCTTTAAGGTGGCTCGATTGGACCGACTATCAATCGCCATCGAAGGAGAATGTGATATCTGGAATAAAATGAAAAGGATCCATATGGTTAAATATCTTATCGATTTCATCTCTTCCTCCATCTTCCGTTGACCTGAATTTTTATTTTACCTTTATTTCCCTTTCCCCATTTCTCACTCCTCACACTCATTCTTTAAAAGCGGTCATCGGCTCAAGAATCAGGTTGCCCTTTTCAAATCGTTCGATCGAGAGAGGGGAGATATCGATGGTGCTGGATCTTCCATCCACGATCAATTCCGAAATCACCTTTCCCACCGCGGGACTGTGCTGAAAGCCATGGCCGCTGAATCCATTTGCAAGGATGAATCCCTCCAACTCAGGGACTCTTCCCAGGATGGCATGATGATCCGGAGAGATCTCATAGAGTCCAGCCCATCCTCTTGCGATACGAGCCCCCTCGAGAGCGGGGACGCGATAGATCGCATTTTCCGAAGCCTCTACCATTGCCTCATAGTCAATGTGGGTATGAAAACTGGGGGATTGATCCAACGGGCCTGAAAGAAGAAACCCATCCACCTCCTGACGAAAATACCACCCTCGATGAAAATCGATTGTGAGAGGAACGATCTCTCCCGTAAGATGGAATGGCGAAGTCACGAAAACCTGCCTTCGTAGGGGTTTGACAGGGATCTTCAGATTAGCCATTTGCCCCACCAGTGAGGCAAAAGGGCCTCCTGCATTGACGACGATCGGGGTTTCGATCTCTTCCTTCTCTGTCCTGATAGCCTGAATCTTGCCTTTCCTGATGATGATCTCCTTCACCTCCTCTCCCTCATGGATCTCCACCCCCATTCTTCTGGCTCCTTGAATAAACCCTGAGAGAACTTCATTCGGTCCTGCATATCCATCCCAAGAGCAGTACGTTGCTCCTAAGAGATCGTCGGATCGGAGGTAAGGCCAACGTTTTTTAATCTCTTCAGGCCCTATGAATTCTACGGGGATATTAAACTTTCTTTGAAGTTTAACATTTTCCCGAAAGATCTCCATCTCCTTTTCGGTGGTTGCTAAAAAGAGATATCCAATTCTTCTAAATTCAGGGTCGATCCCAAATTCTTCTTTGAAATGTTCAAAGGTCTGAAGAGAGATCAGGGAAAATAGAATATTGATTTCTGTGGAGAATTGGGTCCGAATTCCTCCCACACACCGGCTGGTGGATCCTTCTCCTAACTGACCTTTTTCAAAAAGAAGAATCCGCCCCGCCTTTTTTTGCGCGAGATGGTAGGCAATGCTCAATCCTATAATTCCTCCTCCAATGATAATTACATCTGCCTTTTTCTTCATCGGTGCTTACTAATCCCTCATAGAAGGAGGGGGATCATTTTAATCTGACAGAGAAAACCCTTAGAATGCGGATGGATTTAGTATAAATTGACATAACGAAACGATCCACCGTAAGAAATGGATCTCTCCTCAAAGCAGACTGAACCTGAACGCCTTAGGGATCATTTAAGGTTACGAACTCGGGTTTTCTCCAATACCCCTCTCAGGCCTATTCACCACTCCTGACTAAATGACTTCGTTACTTATTCCTTTAAACTTGACCATACATAATCCATTAAAGAAAGATGGTCAAAAAGAGGAATTCGAATCTCCCTCCGGATAGCCTTCCGAAAGACCGACATATTCGTACATTCGAGAACGATTGCCGAAAGATCTCGGTTTTCTTTTACCAAATTCGAAACTTCCTCGACAATTTCCTTCTCTGCTTTGGAGTAATCCAAATCTCGATGATTCATTGCGAAGACTCGATAAAATTCCCCTCCCCTCTTCATCCCCCGGATCACCAGGGGAATGGCTTCGGCATGGACTCCTTTTAAATGATCTTTTGTTAAAGATCGAGCATCAATGGTCATCACCCCGATCCTTCCTTTCCTTCCCATCATTTCATAAACCCAGGGAATCTGGATCAGACTTGAGGTAAACACAGGAACTCCCACGGTAGAGGCGATCTCCTCTTGCCATAGAGCGAGAAACCCACAACTGGTAGTGATTGCCTGAGCCCCCCGAGAAACCAGAGATCTTGCTGCTGCTATGAAACGAGGTAGAAGCGCTGGGTCTCTCTCCTGAATCAGTCGGGATGGGAATGCTCCGTCTACTTTTTCATAGATCACAGGGAAGGTGAAAGTCTCTTTATTCCCAATATCTCCAATTAATCTTGGGAATTGGGTATCCAGAAGGATTATTCCAATCATCTTTCTATCCCTTTCATAACATAAAATCCTCTTTCTAATACTTAAATTAAGCGATTCTTAGTATTATTTAAAGATAACCCTTCTGGATTCCCGTTTTCACGGGAATGACGTTTTCATTTATTGATTGGTAGTTGTCATTCCTGCGGAAGCAGGAATCCAGTATATTTGATTCAATGAATGACGAAAAATCGC
>CALIBK010000159.1 GCA_938045955.1 uncultured bacterium
CAACTACCAATCAATAAATGAAAACGTCATTCCCGTGAAAACGGGAATCCAGAAGGGTTATCTTTAAATAATACTAAGAATCGCTCAATTTAGGTCTAATTTAAAATCTCATTCCAATTTCTCATCCTTAACCATAAAAGAGATCTGAGAGTCGTATTAAGGGAGAAAAATCCTTTCAATTTAGAATCACCCTTTATATGAAATTTACACAGTTTATGAACAATTGGGGAGAAATTAGGGATCCGGTACCACTATATATTGGGTTTTTTTGGGCATGGATAACAATTTATAACCTATTGAAATAATTAAATTTTTGTACGCATTTGAAAAACCTCTTTATTTTTAAAAAATTATACGAATTTTGTTACACTCTCTTCCTTTTTTCCACAAGATTTCAACAAAAAAATTTAAGGCTTTCTATAAATTGATTTTCCTGAGATTAATAAGGTCTATGGTTCTCTCTCCATTGATTTTCGAAGGGTTGGAATACTCTATTCTTAAAAAGACTAAATTAAATCAAGTAAAGTGATGATATAGATATTTTGGATTCAAGAAAATCCAATTTTAGAATAAAGGGAATCGATTCGTTCCATTGAAATAGGGAGTTTTCAGTTTTTGATAAAGAGTTCCCTATTGAAAGTCCGAATAGTTTTTGTTATCGTTTCGAAAAAATCCACTCTCATTAGGGTATGAAGTACGTTATCTTAGGCACAGCAGGACATATTGATCATGGAAAGACGGCCTTAATAAAGGCCCTTACAGGGGTAGATACCGATCGATTAAAAGAAGAGAAGGAGAGGGGAATTACTATAGAATTGGGATTTACCTTTTTGAATCTTCCAAGTGGAATAAAACTCGGGATCATCGATGTTCCCGGACATGAGAAGTTTGTTAAACATATGGTGGCGGGAGTTTGGGGGATCGACCTGGTTGCCCTTATCATTGCTGCAGATGAAGGAATCATGCCCCAAACAAGGGAACATCTGGAAATATGTGAACTTCTAAAAGTAAAAAAAGGGTTAGTCGTCCTTACTAAAATCGATTTAGTGGATCAGGAGCTTATTGAAATCGTCAAGGAAGAGGCCTCGGAGTTAATCAAGGATACGTTTTTAAAAGAAGCTCCCATCCTTGCTGTCTCATCCGTGACAGGGCAGGGGATTTCGGAGCTGGTCTCGGTCCTTGATCAACTTTCCCAAGAGGTAATGGAACGACCTTCAGAGGGATTATTCCGTTTACCCATCGATCGAGTTTTTGTGATGAAGGGGTTTGGGACTGTGATTACTGGAACGGTCGTCTCCGGAAATCTCTCTCTGGGAGAGTCCATAGAGATTCTTCCTTCAGGTTTGGAAGCGAAGGTGAGGAACTTACAGGTCTACAACCAGCCTGTTGAACGAATTGTGGCCGGTCAACGAGCAGCCATCAATCTTCAAGGAGTAGAGGCCTCTCAGATCGAAAGGGGAGAAGTCATCGTTCGTCCAGGAACTCTTTTACCAACCACTCTCATGGATGTCTACCTTGAACATCTCTCCTCGGCCGAGAGACCATTAAAGAATAGAACTATTCAGCGGTTCCATATCGGAACGTTGCTCGCCAATGCCTCTATTCAACTCATTGATAAAGAAGAATTGGCTCCAGGAGAGGGAGGATTTGCCCAATTAAGATTGGATCGACCCGTTGTGGCAATGTCTCAGGATCGTTTTGTGATCAGAGGGTCCTCCCATATTCAGACGATCGGGGGAGGGGTTGTTTTAGACCCTCATCCTGAAAGGCATAAACGATTTTCAAAAGCCGTCATTGAAGACTTGACCCTTTTGAGAGATGGAAATAAAGAAGAGATTCTCCGTCATCATATCCTTCGCAGTGGAATGGGAGGGGTCACTCTCGAAGAGTTATTCAGACGGATAGCCCTCTCTCCTGAGGAACTGAAACTCCTTCTTAAAGAGATGAACGAAAAGGGGGAGGTCCTGTTTATCGATTCGGAGAGATCGAAAGCGATCCATCTCTCTCATTACCGTCAATTGAAAGAGATGATCATCCAACAGTTGAGAGATTTTCATCATCGTTTTCCTCTCAAATCTGGACTGGCCAGGGAAGAGTTGAGGACGAAGCTTCCTGGTGAAATGGATGCAAGGTTATTCCAAATTCTTCTCAATGACCTTCTCCAATCCGGGGAGGTAAGCCTTGAAAAAGATCTCTTAAGACTTTCGACACATAGCGTCTCCTCCATGGATGAAAGGGGATTGGTCAAGAGAGTGGAAGAGGCGGTTTTGAAAGGAGGGCTTCAACCCCCTTCCCCCAAAGAATTGGCCGAGGAGTGGTCTGAAGAGGAGAATCATCTCCAGACCATCTTTGATCACCTGGTCCATCAAGGGAGGTTTATAAAGATTAAGGAAGGGATCTATCTTCATCAGCTTCCCTTCCATCAATTAAAGGAAGAATTAATCCATTATCTCAAAGAACATAAAGAAATTACGACGGCCCAATTTAAAGAGATGACCAAAGCCTCAAGAAAATATACCATTCCGATCATCGAGTATTTTGATCAAATCAAACTTACCCTAAGGATTGGAGATAAGAGGATATTACGAACAGGACGGACGGATTAATCGCTAAGCCTCGGATCGAGCTGGAGGAGAGGGGATGAAAGTAAAGAAGAAGATTATCAAGAAGAAATTAAAGAAGCCGGATGAATTTATCAGTTTTACAGAGAGGTCTTTGACCTTTATTCTTCAACATAAGAAAAAAATTCTCCTGGGAGGAGTTCTGGTTGTCCTTCTCATCCTTGGCCTATATCTATTCCAGAGCTGGGAAAGGAAAAAAGAAGAAGAGGCTGCCGAAAGGTTTCATCAGGCTGTAGAAAAATATCAGAGCCTCACTTCTCCTTATAAAGAAGAGGAAATCCAAGCCCTCAAGAAGGTTTTAGAAGAATTTGATGAAATTCAGTCTGTTTTCCCCAGGACCTCTTCAGGGAGATTCTCCATTCTATATAAAGGAGATCTCCATCTTCGACTCAACGAATTTGATGAGGCCATCAAGGCCTACCAAACTTTCTTAAAAAAGGCCAGAAAGGAGAAACTCTACCGATTCTTTGCCCTTGAGGGGTTAGGGTATGCCTATGAAGGGAAAAAGGAGTTCGAAAAGGCCCTCGAGGCCTATCAAGAGATTCTTAAATTAGATGAGATTCCTCAGTGGACAAATGTCTATCTGAATATTGCCAGATGTTATGAAAAGATGGGTAAAACCAGAGAAGCCTTAGAGAATTATCAGACCTTTTTAAGGCTGTTTCCAAAATCCTCTTTAGCCAACATTATCCTCAGGAAGGTATCCAAACTCGAAGAAGAGTCCATTAAAAATCATTCCTCTCATTAGCTCTTGAGAAGCTTCACTTGACAATTTATTAAATTGAGTTAAATTGTGATAGAAAGAACAAGGTTTTTTGAAAAATTTAATTAAAAATTTTTATAACTTTATAAAAGTTTTAATTCTTCAGGAGGTTTTATGGAGAAGATACTTCAAGGCAATTATGCGATTGCAAGGGGAGCATGGGAAGCGGGTGTTAGAGTGGCCTGTGCTTATCCAGGAACACCCAGCAGTGAAATTCTTACAGCCCTCTCCCAGGAATATAAGGAAGACGTTTTAACAGAATGGTCTCCCAATGAGAAGGTCGCCCTTGAGGTGGCTATTGGAGCCTCTTTTGCAGGAGCAAGGGCAATGGCTTCGATGAAACACGTGGGGTTAAATGTGGCTTCCGATCCATTTATGACGGTTTCTTATACAGGAGTAAAAGGGGGATTGGTTGTGGTTGTGGCAGATGATCCCTCCTCCCACAGCTCCCAGAATGAACAGGATAGTCGTCATTGGGCAAGATTTGGAAAGGTACCCATGCTTGAGCCTTCTGATTCCCAGGAGTGCAAAGAGTTCACCAAATTGGCCTTTGAACTCAGTGAAGAGTTTGATACCCCGGTGCTGGTCAGGACTGAAACCCGCGTCGCCCATTCTTTCTCTCCTGTGAAATTGGGAGAGCGAAAAGAGTCTCATACTCCTCTGGGCCTTGATAAAAAGGATGCACCCAAGTATACGATGGTACCCATCTATGTCAGGGTCAGAAGAAAAATTGTAGAAGAAAGGATGAAGAAACTCGAAGAATTCACAAACGAATTCAAATATAATACGGTCGAAATGAATGACCCGAGGATCGGAGTGATAACGAGTGGGGTTTGCTATAATTATACCAAAGAAGTCTTTCCCGAATATTCTTATTTGAAACTTGGGATGATCTGGCCCCTCCCGAAAAAGCTTATCTCAGAGTTTTCTCGCAAAGTAAAGAAAATCATCATCGTAGAACAACTCGATCCTTTCCTGGAGACCGAAATTCGTGCAATGGGAATTAAGATCTTCCACGGAAAGGATGTAATTCCTAACCATTATGAGCTTTCCCCTGAAATTGTAGAGAGGGCATTAAAAGGGAAAAAATATAAACCTCCCAAAATAAGGGTCCATACAGAAGGGCTTCCACCGAGACCTCCTAATCTCTGTTCGGGATGTTCCCATCGTGCCTTATTCTACGCTATAAAAAGATTGGGGCTTTTTACCTTTGGCGATATTGGCTGCTATACTTTGGCCACGGCTCCCCCCTTGAATGCAATCCACTCCACTATCTGTATGGGAGCTGGAGTAGGAGGAGCCTTTGGGGCGATGAAAGTTCTTGGAAAGGAAGGACTTGGGAAATGTTGTGCGGTCATAGGAGACTCCACTTTCCTCCATGCCGGGATCCCTCCTTTGATGGACATTGTTTATAACAAAGGAAATTCTACCACCATCATCCTTGATAATCAGACCACCGGAATGACAGGGCTTCAAGAACATCCTGGAACAGGATATACCGTCACTGGAGACCCCACCCATCGGATCAATTTTGAAGAATTGGCCAGGGCCCTGGGGGTGAAGCATATTAGAAAAGTAGATCCATACAATTTGAAAGAAACGATGGAGGTGATTAAAGAAGAGGTCGAGCGAGACGAGCCTTCTGTGATTATCACGGTCAATTCGCCCTGCATGCTCCATCGAAGAGAAAAAAGGAAGTTTGAACATCCCTTTTACAAAGTATTGACGGAAAAATGTAGGGGATGTGGACTCTGCCTTGAAGCGGGATGTCCCGCCATCAGCTGGCGAGAGGTCACCGAGGAGGAGTCCCTCACCCAGGATGGTCATAAACGAAAAGGGGTAGTACAAATCAATCGATTACAATGTCCAGGTTGCGGTCTTTGTAGCCAGATCTGTAAATTCGAGGCGATCGTCCCTGGGGAAGCTTAGGGGGAAAAGGATGGAAGAACGGGTTACAAATGTTTTGCTTTCAGGGGTAGGAGGTCAGGGGACCATCCTTGCAAGTGATATCCTTTGCTCAGTATTTCATGAGATGGGATACGATGTGAAAAAGAGTGAGGTTCATGGGATGGCCCAGCGAGGTGGAGATGTGACGACACACTTTCGATTTGGGAAGAAGGTCTACTCCCCCCTCATCAAATATGGGGAAGTCGACTATTTGGTTTCTATGGAACTTCTCGAGGGGTTAAGATATATTAATTGGTTAAAGAGAGAGGGAAAAGTTCTTCTTAACCTACAGGAAATTTTTCCACCCGCAGTGAACCTTGGAAAGATGAAGTATCCAGAAGATATTGTAAGCCAATTCAAAAAATATTTTAATGGCCGGGTATATCCTATCCAGGGTCTAAATCTGGCTATTCAATGTGGAGATCCGAGAGCAGCCAATATCGTGATCCTTGGTGCCTTCTCTACCTTCTTTGAATTCCCCGAAGAGGTATGGGAGAGGAATCTCCTGAGCCACCTTCCTCCAAAAATCCACGAATTAAATCTGAAGGCCTTTCGGGCAGGAAGAGGAGCGATGAGTTGAAATTTTTTTAATAAGACTGATTTTTTAGCTTCTAAAGCAAAGGGCGACTCCTGAATTCTTCGAGGTTCGCCCTTTGCTTTTTAAGAATGATCCTTTATAATGAAAAAAAGATCTTCTTTAGAGGAAGAAAGACCCATGAAACACTATCGCCTCTTCAAAATCTTTTTTTCTATTTTATCCCTTATCCTCCTGTGGAGGATCGAGTTCTCATTTCCACAGGAGAAGCTTCATCGATTCTCTCTGGAAAATGGAATGCGAGTGATTCTCCAGGAGAATCGAAATGTCCCTGTCGCCTCCCTTCAGATCTGGGTCAATGTCGGAAGTGCCGATGAAAGGGATGAAGAGGCAGGGATGTGTCACTTTATAGAGCATATGATTTTTAAGGGAACCCAAAAACGAAAGGTCCGCGAGATGGCGAGGGAGATTGAATCCCTTGGAGGGTATATCAATGCTTACACCTCCTACGATCAGACCGTATTCTATGTTACCATTGCGAGTCGTTATGCCGGGGTGGCTCTGGATATCCTGAGCGATGCCATCCAGAACTCTACATTCGATCCCGAAGAGTTAGAGAGAGAAAGGGAGGTTATTTTGGAAGAGATTCGAATGGGAGAGGATGATCCAGATCGAAGGCTATTCAGGCAGACGATGGAGACCCTTTTTAAACGGCATCCTTACCGGAGACCGATCATTGGATATGAAAGAACGATTCGTTCAATCACCCGCGATCAGATGATCTCCTTCTTTAAGCGATGGTATGTTCCGAATCGAATCCTCTTAGTGGGGGTTGGAGATTTCGATTCTCAAGAAATGGAGCAAAAGATTAGAGAATTCTTCGGAGAATTCAAACCTCCTCGAGAAGAGGGGCAACCGATGGGAAAAAGGGAGAAAGAGCCGGTATTGAACGAAGTCAGAAGTTCCCTCACCTATGGAAGTTTTAAAGAAGCCTATCTCCATATAGCCTTCCCGGGAACTTCTCTTCTTCATGAAGACACACCGGCTTTAGACGCTCTTTCGCATCTTCTGGGAAGAGGGGAAGCTTCCCACCTGGTCCAGAAGATAAAATTGGAGAAGGGTTTGGTCCATTCGATTTCAGCCTCTTCGTATACCCCGAAAGATTCAGGAGGATTCTTTATTGAGGCGAACCTTGATCCTGAAAGAATAGAAGAAACCCTGGAGGCTATTCTTACGGAGATCAATCACCTGGCCAGAGAGGGATTTTCTTCAGAGGAACTGTATCGAGTAAAAGTGAATGTAGAGAGTGAACTCGTCTACGATCGTCAAACGGTACAGGGTCAGGCGAGAAAGATTGGTTTTTATGAAATGATGGGCGGTGGACTCGAATTTGAAAGGGAGTATCTCCGAAGAATAGCCCTCCTAAAGGTTGAGGATTTAAGAAGGGTGATCCGAACCTATCTCAATCCCTCAAGGATGGTGATCAGTCTCCTTGTCCCTCAGGAGAAGGAAGCCCATACCCAAAATCTTCGTCTCAGGGAGATTGCAGAGAGAAAGGCCTCTGAGGCCATTGAGAAAAAAGAAAAAGAGGCTTTCAAAGTGCACCGAGTCGTCCTGGACAATGGGATTCGGGTGTTAATAAAGGAGAATCGTCATCTTCCCATTGTGGCCCTTCAAGCCTCTTTTCTTGGGGGTGTGCGATTTGAGAAGGAAGAGCTCGGTGGGATTAATCGAATGATGGCCATGATGATCACCAAAGGGACATCCAGACAGAGCAGCCTCGAAATTGCAAAAAAGGTGGAAAGAATGGCAGGTGCTCTGAGCGGATTCTCCGGCTATAACAGTTTTGGAGTGACTTTTACCTTTCTAAGTCACCATTTTGAAGAGGCCTTCTCCCTTTTTTCAGAAATCCTCAAAGATCCCGCCTTCGATCCAGAGGAGCTGGAAAAAAGGAGACGTCTCATTCTCGCTTCTCTCCGGCAGCAGGAAGATGAGCTCAGCAGGCTTGCCTTCAAACTTTTCAGAAATACCCTCTATGAAAAGCATCCTTATCGAATGGATCCTCTCGGGACAGAAGAGTCCATCCAAAAAATCACGCAGGACGATTTAAAGGAATATTACCGTCGAATCGTCGTTCCTGAGAATATGGTATTGACCTTCGTAGGGGATGTCCATCTGAATCAAGTTCTCACCCTTGTCAAAAAGGAGTTTGGGGGACTCCCTAAAAGAGGGTTCCTCCCTCCTGAGATTCCCGCCGAGTCTCCTCTAAAAAAGATTAAAAAGAAGGAGATCATCAAAAAGAAAGAACAGGCCCATTTCGTTTTAGGATTTCATGGAATAAGTTTTAAAGATAAGGATCGTTATCCCCTGGAGGTCCTCGAGGCAGCCCTCTCAGGCCAGGGAGGAAGACTCTTCTATGAACTCAGGGATAAGGAGAGTTTAGCCTACGCCTTGGCCTTTACGGCTAATCCCAATCTGGATCCCGGATATATCGCTGTCTATATGGGAACTCACCCTGAAAAACTGGATCGAGCCATTGACGCTGTTTTAAGAGAATTACGAAAGGTGAAAGAAGAAGGGTTGACGGAAGATGAGATCGAAAGAGCAAAACGATATCTCATTGGAAATTTTGAGATTGGATTGCAAACCAACGGATCCCAGGCAAACATGATCTCTTTAGATGAGCTTTATGGAATCGGATTCAACCACTATGAAACCTATCCCCGGGAAATCGAAAAGGTCAAAAGAGAGGATGTCAATCGTGTCGCCAGAGAATACCTCCGTCTGGACGCCTATGCCCTCGCGATCATTCGTCCCCCGGAGGACAAAGGGCCATGATCAGGTCTTTGAGGATCGAGCCTTTCTCCCTTAAAGAGACGTTAGAGTCAGGCCAATTCTTCAGATTCACCAAAGTGGAAGATTCCTATCTGATTCACTCCCATGGTCGAATCTTTTTTCTTTCCCAGAAGGGTGATCACCTGTTCTATGAGGGTATTGGGAAGAGGTTTCTCATCCGTTTTTTGAGATTAGAAGATGATCTTCCTCGAATCCTATTGGAAATTGACCGAGATCCTGTGATTCATCAGGCTATTCAAAAGTATTACGGGATGAGATTGATTCGGCAGGATCCCTGGGAATGTTTGCTTTCTTTCCTGTGCTCCCCTGCAAAGAGCATTCCCCAGATTAGAGCCCTGATCGAGTCTCTCTGCCAGATTTCGGGAGAAAAAATTTGCTGGAAATTCTATATTGGGCACAGGTTTCCAGAGCCTTTCTCGATCAGGAATCCTCATGAGCTCAACTCCATACGAGCAGGATTTAGAACCAGGTCACTTTTCCTCATCCATCGACAAATGGATCGCCAGAAGCTCCTCTCCCTCAAGAAGCTCCCTTACGAAAAAGCAAGACAGGAGTTAATGAAGTGTTCTGGAGTAGGAAAGAAGATTGCAGATTGTGTCTTACTCTACTCCCTTGATTTTCTTCAAGCCTTTCCCATGGATACGTGGATTAAAAAGGGATTGCAGAAATTCTATTTCAAAGGCCAGAAGGTTTCTCCGAAGAGCCTGGAGAGCTTCGTTTCAAACTATTTTGGCCCCCATGCAGGTTATGCCCAACTCTACCTCTACCACTTTTGGCGAAATCATGCCTCTTGACAGTTCGGTCTAAAGGACGATTCCCACCCTTCATCTCTTATAAAACGCCCTGATTCGATCAACCACCATGAACTGTTGTTCTTCAGTCAATTCAGGGAAGATAGGGAGGGCCAGAACCTCCTGTGCCGCCTTTTCTGACACAGGAAAATCCCCGGGTCGATGATTTAAAAAGGAGTAGCATTCTTGAAGATGAAGGGGAAGGGGATAGTAGATATCGGTTCCAATTCCTTCTTCCATTAAGAACTTTCGCAATCGATCCCTCTTGGGAACTCGAATCACATACTGATTAAAGATGTGGCGATTGTGATGCCGAATTTTTGGAAGTCCAATCTCAACTCCTGATTGGATCAGCTCCCGGAAGAGTTCTTGGTATCGCTCAGCTCTTCTTTGCCTGGCCTGTGTCCATTGATCAAGGTATTTGAATTTCGCGAGAAGGATGGCGGCCTGGATCGTATCCAGGCGACTGTTGACCCCGATCCATTTATGATAATATTTTGGATGACTTCCGTGAGTCCTTAAGAGTCTAATCCTTTCTGCGAGCTCAGGATCGCTCGTCACCACCATTCCTCCATCTCCAAAGGCCCCTAAATTCTTGGTCGGGTAAAAGGAGAGACAACCGAGATGACCCATACTTCCTGCTCTTCTTCTTGGAGCATCCTCATTGGGACAATACTCGGCACCGATGGCCTGAGCTGCGTCTTCAATGACCCAAAGGTGATGTCTTTTTGAGATTTGAAGGATAGCCTCCATCTCCGCACATTGACCGAAGAGATGGACTGGAAGGATCGCTTTTGTCCTTGGGGTAATCTTTTCTTCAATTTTCTCTGGATCGATATTATAGGTTTCTGGCTCTATATCTACGAAGATAGGGGTGGCTCCTGAACGAGAAACGGAGCCAGCCGTGGCAAAAAAGGTAAAAGGGGGAAGAATCACTTCATCCCCGACTCCCACCCCAATGGCCATGAGAGAGAGGAGAAGGGCATCTGAACCAGAGGCCACTCCCACTCCGTATCGGGTCTCGCAATATGAGGCGATCGTATGTTCAAGGGTAAGAACCTGGGGACCAAGAATGAATTGCCCCGTCTCATAGACCTCCTCAATGGCCAATTGGATCTCCTCTTTTATTGAATTCAACTGTTGGCTGAGATCAAAAAAGGGGACTTTGATCTTCATTTTCTTTCCGTTTTTAGGAGAGTTAATTAAGATAAAAAAGGGGGATAGTCAAGCTGAAAAAATAACGATATAATAAGATAATAGATGAAAGAAGGGATCAATCTCAGTCATATCTTTATCCTTCTCGTGAGACCGAGGTTTCCAGAGAATATTGGTTCTGTGGCAAGGGCGATGAAGAATATGGGATTGAGTCGATTAGTCATCGTGGATGGGGTCTCTCCCTTCCATCGAAATGCCTACAGATTGGCCTCGGGGGCCTATGAGATTCTGGAGAGGGCTGAGGAATTTCCGACTCTAAAAGAGGCCGTTTCTGAATTAGAGTGTATCGTGGGGACCACCTCCCGTACGGGAAAGGAGAGGGCCCCTTTTTTGAATCCAAAAGAGCTGGCAAAAAGATTGGTTTCACTTTCTCAAAAGAATCGAATCGGCATCGTCTTTGGATCTGAAAAGGAAGGTCTTACCAACGAAGAACTCTCTCTTTGCCACCTTTATGTGAGGATTCCCAGTTCGGAATCCTTCCCTTCATTAAACCTTGCGCAAGCCGTCATGGTCATCTGTTACGAACTCTTTCAGGCCCAGATCCCTGTACCAAAATTCTCTCCCTCGCTTGCCACCTCGAAAGAGATCGAGAGGATGTTTGAACATATGGAGAGGACTCTCATTGACATTGGATTCCTGGAGGCTAAAAATCCAAAGAGAATCATGCGGAGCCTTCGACGTCTCTTTGGTAGAAGCCAAATGGAGGAGAGGGAGGTCCGAATTCTTCAGGGAATCTGGAGTAAAGTGGATTGGGTTCGAAAGCAGACGAGGGGCGATGGGTGATCGCCCCTCAAAGGTTTTACTTTTTTTCAAGAAAAGGTTTAAGAAGATCGATAGGGACAGGAAAGATGGTGGTCGAATTCTTTTCGGTGGCTACCTCTGTGAGCGTCTGAAGGAATCTTAATTGGAGGGCAACAGGAGTTGTAGCGATCACCTGAGCAGCCTGAGCAAGCTTCTCAGCAGCCTGAAATTCCCCTTCTGCATGAATGATTTTGGCCCTTTTTTCTCGTTCTGCCTCTGCCTGACGAGCAATCGCTCTCCTCATCTCATCTGGGAGATCCACCGCCTTGGTCTCCACTAAGGTGACTTTAATCCCCCAGGGGTCCGTATGTTTATCTAAAATTTCCTGAAGTCGCATGTTGAGCTTTTCCCGGTGGGCAAGGAGCTCATCCAGTTCCATCTGCCCGACGACACTTCGAAGAGTGGTCTGAGCAAGCTGGGAGGTGGCATAAAGATAATTTTCGACTTCCACGACGGCCTTATTGGGATCGACTACCCGGAAGTAGACCACCGCATTCACCTTAATGGAGACATTGTCCCTTGTGATCACATCCTGAGGAGGGATATCCATGGTGACCAATCTCAAACTCACCCGGATCATCTTATCCACCCCGGGGATAATAAAGAAGATCCCCGGTCCTTTCGCTCCGATCAGCCTCCCCAGTCGGAAAATGACTCCTCGTTCATATTCCCTCAGCACCTTAATGGCTGATGCCGCCAGAATAATTAAAAAAATGATTAAAAAGAATAAACCCGATGGCAATCCTGTCAGACCCATAGCCTACCTCCTTTTGTTAAACTTTTTTCACAAGAAGCTTTAAGTTTTTTACACTTACAACTCGAACCTTTTGATCCTTTTCAATCTTCTCATCACTTACCGCATTCCAGTATTCGCCATGAACCAGAACCTTTCCTTCAGGGTCAATATCGGTCACTGCCATACCAATTTCATCTACCAGCCCCTCCATTCCTGTCGTCGGTTTCTTCAATCGAGCCTTAACGGCCATGGTCACTGCAAAGATAAAGAAAGCGGCACTAACGAGAACAGCAGGGATGATGACACTCAACGAGATTCTCATGTATTCGGCCGGACTCTCAATTAACATCAGCGATCCAAGGAAAAGGGAGATGATTCCTCCCACGGAAAGGAGCCCGTGGCTCGCCACCTTAATCTCAGCTATAAACAGGATAATCGCAAAGAGGATAAGGGCTAATCCTGCAAAATTGATGGGGAGCATCTGTAAGGAATAGAAGGCAAGAATAAGAAAGATTCCTCCAACGACTCCCGGAAGGATCGACCCAGGATTGGAGAGTTCAAAAAAGATACCATAAATTCCTAACATGAGGAGAATGTAGGCAATCGTAGGATTGGAGATGATATCTAAAAACTTATATCTCCAGCTCATCTGCATGGAGCGTGGTTTTAATCCTTTGGTCGCAAGGGTGCGAGTCACTCCATCAAATTTGATCACCTTTCCGTCAATCCGATCGAGAAGATCATAGACATCAGGGCTTATGAAATCCACCACATTCAGTTTGACCGCTTCCTCCTCCGTGATGGACACACTCTTTCTCACTGCCTTTTCAGCCCACTCCACATTTCTCCCTCTTGTTTTTGCAATCGTCTTAATATAGGAGACCGTATCATTGACGATTTTTTCAGACATGGTCTTACTCTCTTTCCCTTCGCCTAACGTGACCGGGTGGGCAGCCCCGATGTGGGTACTCGGAGCCATGACGGCGATATGAGCGGAGAGGGTGATAAAGACTCCTGCTGAGGCGGCTCTTGCTCCTCGAGGCCCTACATAAACAATGACCGGAATATTGGCCGTAAGAATCCTTTTCACAATGATCCTCATGGACTCCATTAAACCACCCGGCGTGTCGAGTTGAACAATGATCCCCTGTGCCCCCTTTTCCTGAGCCTGGTCAATCGACTCGACGATAAATTTTGCAGTAGCAGGATTAATGATCCCGTCTACCTCAATGAGGAAGATTGGAGGCTTTTCTTCGGAGAAACCCGAGTCCTTCAGGAGTAGGACGAGGCATAGAATGGTGAGGAAGATTATCCTTCTCATAATAGGTAGATCCAGCCCTTTTAATCAAAATATCTTAAAAAGTAGGGATTGTCAAATAGGTTGTCTCACAACTCAATCTTCATCAGATCTTCCCCGATGAGAAGAGGTCCGTGATAGGTTTTTCGACATTGGGAGAGAATATCCTCATCGTCACAGGGAGGATAAAAATGGGTCAGTAAGAGTTTCTTACAATTTGATTCCTTGGCTATCCTTCCCGCCCAGGAAGGGGTTAGATGGCCTTCCACCTTCTTTCCATCCGGGAAGGAACATTCAAGGATAAGGAGATCGGTATTCATGGCCAGTTTCACAATATTTTCACAATAATCCGTGTCCCCTGAGATGACCACGGATTTGCCATTCTCAAATTCTATTCGATATCCTAAACTTCCTGGAAGGTGGGCCATTGATTTAGAGATAATTTTAATATTTCGAAAGGTGATCTCCCCCTGGGGGAACTCGTTGATAGAAAGTTTATAGGTCTGGGGTCTGATCCATGGTTCGTAGAGGGATTCTAATCCTTTAAAAAAGTCCCTGAATCCTGGTCCTCCCATTACAGAAAGACTCTTCTTTCTTGGAAGGTCTCCGTATTTGCATGCAAAAAGAATAGGGATAAGGTCGGCCGTGTGATCGGGGTGAAGATGGGTATATAAAATGAGATCCGGATCTTCATAGGTAAGCCCAGCCTCTAACATCTTTCTTAGCAGTCCAGGTCCACTGTCAATTAAGAGATAAAGATCCCTTGTGAAGATCGCTACTCCTGGTGATGCCCTTCTTAAAGAAGGAACCCCAGTTCCAGAACCCAGAAGAATAAGGGTAACCATAATCAACACCCATTTTAAAATAACATAAAAAGATTAGATTTTCATAAAAGTTATCCCTCACTGAGTATTTCCCAACCGTGAGTGATGGATTTTCATAGAAGACTGAAAGGATTTCGGTTTTGAGCATTGACAATCCCCTCTCTTTTCAATAATTGATATAAATGATGAGGGAGAATTCATTGATCGAGATTGACGGATCTTATGGAGAGGGAGGGGGGCAGATTTTGAGAACCTCTCTGGCCCTCTCGGCAATTTTAAAAAAGCCTTTTATGATTCATCATATTCGATCGAAACGAAAGAATCCTGGACTTCAGACCCAACACCTGAAGGCGATCGAAGCTGTAGCCCAGATGACTGAGGCTCAAACAGAAGGAGTAAGATTGGGCTCTCAGGAGGTGAAATTCTATCCTAAAAAAATTATCTCTAAGGACTACCGATTTGAGATCCCGACAGCAGGCTCCCTAACCCTCCTTCTTCAGGCCGTTCTCCCTCCTCTTTGTTTGGCTCATACCCCTTCGAAAATCACTTTAGTCGGAGGAACTCACGTTCCCTGGAGTCCACCTTTTCATTATTTTTCCGAAGTATTGGTTCCCTCCCTAAAGAAGATTGGGATACATATGGAGACGAGCCTCGAAAAGTGGGGGTTTTATCCAAAAGGAGGGGGAGTGATGAGAGTGGATATTTTTCAAACCGGTGAATTGAAACCCGTTTGTCTGAAAAACCGCGGGATGCTAAAAAAGATTCGAGGACTTTCAGCTACCGCACATCTTCCCAAACATATTGCGCAACGTCAGAAAGAAGAAGCAATCCAGAGGATTCAAAGAGAAATGGCCATGGATGCCGAGATCGAAGTGCTATGGGAGGTCCCTTCCAATAGCCCTGGTTCATTCTTTTTCTTATTAGCAGAATTCGAAGAGGTTGTAGCTGGATTCTCCGCATTGGGAGAAAAGGGGAAACCCGCTGAGAGGGTGGCCGATGAAGCCGTGGATCTATTGATGGAGTATATGGGATCGGGGGGTTGCCTCGATTCTCATCTCGCAGATCAATTCGTCCTTTGGATGGCGCTTGCTAAAGGGAGGTCCTCGTTGACTACGACACGAATAACCGATCACCTTCTTACTAATTTATGGGTGATCGAACATTTTTTAGACGTCAAGATTTTAAAGGATGAGAGGAAAGGAGAGATCGAAATTCTTAATGAATCAAAGGAATTGACTTCCCCATAAGAGAGTATTAAAATTTTTTTTAAAGGAGGAGTCAATTAATCGCATTTTTGGAAATACAATCGGTTTAAAATCAAGCCAGCTTAGAAAGATTGAGCGGCTCTACCGGAAAAAAGTCCCCCCTCAATGGATTGTCACCTCCGAGATCGCCCGAATTCTTATCGACCTCAGCTCTGAAATTCGAAGACAGATTGGTATTCTTATCGGTCGAAGAGGAACCATCGAAATGGTCATTGTGGGGGATCAAAAAGGGATTACCATTCCCGACCTCCAGAGGTATCGAACCGGGATTCCAAGGCTTCGAGGCCTGCGTCTTGTTCATACCCATCTTCAAGGCGAACCCCTTACAGAAGAGGACCTTACGGATCTTACCCTTCTGAGGCTGGATATGATGGTCGCTCTTTTGGTTTCCAGGGATGGAAATAGCGAAAGATTCTATTCCGCCCATCTCCTTCCCGAGAACCCAGAAAAAAAGGTTTTAAAAATCGAGACTTTTCCTTCGTTCAGGAAATTAGAAAATGATTTTCTAAGATTTATTGAATCCTTAGAAGACGAGTTTCAAAAGACCCATAAAGCCGTCTCCCCATTGGGTTCAGGTGATAGGGCCATCCTTATCTCCGTGAGTCGAGAGAGCAGGGACCAAATTGAAGCCTCTCTGGAAGAACTCAAAGAATTAGCAGAATCTTCAGGAGTCCATGTCCTTGAGACCATCATTCAGAGACCTCAGACCCTTTCTCACACCACCCTGATTGGTGAAGGGAAACTAAAAGAGGTCCTCATTAAATGTCTGCAACTCGGAGCGAACCTTCTGATCTTCGACCAAAACCTAACCCCGGGGCAGATTACGACGATTTCAGATCTCACCGATCTTAGAGTGATCGACCGAACCCAACTCATCCTCGATATCTTTGCCCAGCGGGCGCATACCCAGGAAGGGAAACTTCAGGTGGAGTTAGCCCAGCTAAGATATCTTCTCCCGAGATTAGCCAAGAAAACACTTGCCCTTTCGAGATTAACAGGGGGAATTGGAGGAAGAGGTCCTGGAGAAACCAAATTGGAGATCGATCGGCGAAGGGTGAGGGACCGAATTCACCTTCTGGAAAAGCAATTGGAACAGTTAAGTTTAAGGAGGCAACAACGAAGGGCCCGTCGAAAAAAGAGAGGAATTCCTATTCTCTCCATCATTGGGTATACGAATGCAGGAAAGTCCACCCTCTTCAATCTCCTTACCCATAGCCATTTTCAGGTCGAAGACAAACTCTTTGCCACTCTGGACCCTGCGGCCAGAAGGTTGCGATGGGGAGATTCTTCTCTATTTGAGGGGCATTCCATAATCCTGACCGACACGGTGGGGTTTATCAAGGATCTTCCAAAAGACTTAATGGGGGCCTTTCGGCCTACCTTTGAGGAATTAAAAGAGTCCGATCTTTTGATTCACCTGGTGGATATCAGTCATCCTCGTTTTCAGAATCATATTCAGACGATCGAGAAGGTTCTCGTGGAATTGGAATTGGATAGGATCCCAAGGTTATTGGTGTTTAACAAGGAGGATCGTGTGAACCCTGAAAAGGTCAGGGAGGTTTGCCAGAGGTACGGGGGGGTCTCCATCTCGGCCCTTCGTCCGGAAAGCCTTGGAAACTTCTTCATGGCCCTGGAGAAAAAGTTGAAAGAGATCTCCTCATGGAAGAGTTTTTCAAATGAAGCATGGGGAAAGGATACGGAAGATTTGACAAATGAAGATTCCTTTGATATACAGATTGAAATTTAAATTTAAAGAGAGAGAAGGGTATGGAGAATAGTCGTCGTTCTATTCCAGAATACCTCACGTTTGATGATGTATTGCTCGTTCCGGGATATTCCGAGGTCCTCCCTAAAGATGTGGATGTAAGCACTCAATTAACCAGGGGGATTCGAATGAATATTCCCCTGGTGAGCGCAGCCATGGATACGGTGACAGAGTCGAGAACGGCCATTGCCCTGGCCCAGGAAGGAGGGATTGGAATCATTCACCGAAATCTCTCGATCGCTGATCAAGCCCTTGAGGTCGATAAAGTGAAGAAATCTGAGAGCGGGATGATCCTCAATCCCATCACGGTCCATCCAGATCAAAAAATTTATGAAGCCTTGGAGCTGATGAAGCGATATCGCATCTCGGGGGTTCCTGTGACAAAAGATGGGAAGCTCGTCGGGATACTGACAAACCGGGATTTAAGGTTTGAAAAAAGACTGGACGAAAAGATCTCAACCGTGATGACCAAGGATAATTTGATTACTGCCCCTGTGGGGATTACGCTCGAGGAATCCAAAGAGATCCTTCATAAGAATCGAATAGAAAAATTGTTGGTCGTTGATGAGCACAACAATCTCAAAGGACTCATTACGATAAAGGATATCGAAAAGATGAGGAAATATCCTAACTCCTGCAAAGACCCGTTGGGACGTCTCCGTGTGGGAGCAGCCATTGGACCTGGAAAAGATCGGGAGGAAAGGGTGGAGGCTCTGATCAAGGCAGGAGTCGATGTATTGGTCGTCGATACAGCCCATGGTCATTCAAAAGATGTCATCGAGACCGTCTTGGATATAAAAGAGAATTACCCGGACATTCAGGTCATTGCCGGGAATGTAGCGACTCGAGAGGGGGTTCTGGCTCTTATTAAGGCGGGGGCAGATGGAGTAAAAGTGGGAGTAGGTCCAGGCTCCATCTGCACCACCAGAATCATTGCGGGGGTAGGTGTCCCCCAACTCTCGGCGATCATGGATGCGGCAGAGGTTTCAAAGAAGTACGGGATTCCTATTATTGCTGATGGGGGAATAAAATTCTCTGGAGATATTACCAAAGCAATTGCCGCAGGGGCCAGTTCCGTAATGATTGGCAATCTTTTTGCAGGAACCGATGAGACTCCTGGAGAGATTGTTCTATATCAGGGAAGGAGTTATAAGGTTTATCGGGGAATGGGATCCATTGAAGCGATGAAAGAAGGAAGTAAAGACCGCTATTTTCAGGAGGGGGTGGAGAATGAAGCAAAACTTGTCCCCGAAGGAATAGAAGGGAGGGTTCCTTATCGAGGAGCTCTGTCTTTCTGTGTTCAACAACTGGTGGGAGGGTTGAAGGCAGGGATGGGTTATGTGGGAGCCAGAAATATTACGGAATTACAAGAAAAGGCGCAATTTATACGGATTACCTCCTCAGGGCTCAAAGAGAGTCATGTCCACGATGTGATTATCACCAAAGAGGCTCCCAACTATCGATTAGAATAAGATAGAAATAGAATTGATGAGAGGGGACAGCGAGGGTTGAAAAAGGCCATTCTTATTTTAGGAATTACCCTTTTGGTTCTCTTTTACTATCTGGGGTTCTTTTCAAAACGAGAGACCCTCCCTCTCTCTTCAGATTTTTTTTCTACAAGAACCTATACGGAAAGAGAAGCGGCTTTTGAGCTTAAAGAAATAGGATTTCTGAAAAAGAGAGCCTCGGAGTCAAAGCCCTTAACGATCACTCAGAAAGAACTGGAAGTCCTCTATCAAACCCAGTTGGACAGGGGGGTAAAGAATCTTCCCACAATCTCTCTCTTCTTATTGAGAAAGTCTCAAGAAGCAAGAGAACAAGGGGAGATAGAAAAGGCGCAAGAGTTGATCTCCTATGCCATGAAAATCTCTCCTGCCCTTTCCCAGCCCCATTTCGAGATGGCAAAGATTCATTGGAAAAGGAACCCACTCCATCTCCATCTGGTATTCTCAGAGATCCTGAAGGGAGGGCTCAAAAAATTTCAGGATTATCCAAGCCTTCTTCGGTTGAGTTACCATGGGCTCTATATCCTTTCGAATGCGATCCTTATGAGTTTTATCCTCTTCGGGATGGGGATTCTGATCAAGTATCTTCCACTCTATTTTTATGATCTTCGAAAGAATTTGACCCAGGAACTCCAGAGTCTTCTCGTCAATGGTCTTAAGGTTTTTGTTCTTTTCCTTCCAATATTTCTCCGTTTTGATCTTCTGTGGTCTCTCTTTTTTTGGTCTACGCTCCTCTGGGGATATGTCCCTCACCGAGAAAAAAAGTTTATTGTATTCTTTCTCGTCATCACCACCTATTTCCCCTTTTTTCTCAGATCTTCCACATCCTTTTTAAACAGTTCGAACTCAGAGGTCCTCTTAGAGATGAATGAGGCAAATCATGGAAACTGGACCAAGGCGACCGAAGAGAAGTTAAAGGCATGGGTTCGAAATCAACCCAATGACGCTGAGGCCCTCTTCACTCTTGGATTGATTGCAAAGAAACAGGGCCAGTTTCAACAGGCTGAAGAATATTATCTAAAGGCCATCGAATACAGCCCGCAGTTCAGCCAGGCCTTCTCCAATTTAGGCAACGTCTATTTAGCCCAAAAAAAGATTCCCTTGGCCATTTCGGCCTATCAACAGGCTATTCAAATTAACCCCCACAAGGGAGCCTATTATTACAACCTTTCTCGAGCCTACTCTCAGGAAACCTTTCTCTCAGGGAAAATTGACCGAACTTTTCAGAAGGCAAGAGAACTCGATCCAGAACTCATCGATTTCTATTCGATGGTCGTCGATTCCCCCCATATGAATCGATTTGTGATCGATGAATCATTGACCACTTATGATCTCTGGCAAAGGTGTCTCAATCAGTTTATGGGAAGGGAGGGAATTCTTTACCTCCTCTTTAAGGCCTGGTTTGAAAGGGTTCCATCGGTCATTCCTTTTTTAGCCCCCATTTTATTTTTGACTTTTCTCATCGGATTCTCCCGGTATGCTCGGGCCAAGCGATTCCTGACTCGCTGTCCGATGTGCGGGAGCCCTACCCATCGTTTCTATTTAGAGACTCAGAGGCAGGAGTTTATCTGCTTCAATTGTTATCGCCTTTTTGTTCAAAAAGAAAAGCTGCATCCCAAAATCATGGAGAAAAAATCACTCCAAGCCAAGGCCTTCCAGAAAGAGGAGCAGGTGACGAGCACGTTTCTCTCCTATCTCTTTACTGGATTTGGTTATCTCTGGAGGGGAGAATCTTTAAAAGGCCTGATCCTTCTCTTTCTATTTTTCATATTTATTTTACGCTTTCTTTACTGGTACGGCTTGATTCCGGATATGAGACTTCAATCCTTTCCCTCTTTTCCCCTTGCTCTCTTCTGGGGAGGAGGTTTTCTTATATTTTATCTCTTATATATGTGGGACTTTAGAAAACAGAAACCCCTGTTTGAAATTGAGGTTCAAAAGGATTAATCGATGGCCCTGCAAGGAACGTTAAAGGATTTCAGTATCACCGAGATTATTCAGCTTATTGGACAGCAGCTCAAAACCGGTGTCTTGAAGATTCAAAGGGGAAAGAATTTAGTCGAGATCTCTTTCGTGGATGGGATGATTGTTCATGTTTATTCCAATTATCGAGGGAAGAAGGATCTGATTGGAGAGATCCTGGTTAAAGCCCAACTCATTACGGAAGAACAACTGGAGAGGGTCCTCAGAATTCAGAAAGAGACCCTAAAATATTTAGGGGAGATTCTGGTCGAACTTGGACTGCTCACCAAAGAGGATATCCAGAAGGTCATCTCCACCCAGATCTATGAAACCATTTATGATCTCTTCTGGTGGGAGGATGGAACGTTTAGCTTCGATCTTAAATTGGTGGAAAGTTATAAAAAGATCCCCTTTGCTCTCAGTACAGAACATGTCTTGCTCAATATCCTTCGAATGGTCGACGAATGGGCAGAGATTGAAAAGAAGATTTCTTCCCCTCACATGGTCTTCAGGAAGAGCTCACCCCCCGAGGGGAAAGCGATGGATCTTCTTTCTCCTCAAAGCCTGAGAGAGAGACTTACCTCTGAACAGGAGCTTATCTATCAACTGGTCGATGGGACTCGAACCGTTCAAGAAATCATTGACCGAAGTCTCCTCGGGAAATTCAATGCAAGCGAAATCTTAGTTAACCTCATGGAGATGGGATTGATCGAACCGGTCGGGATTCGAACCCCAAGCCTCATGAAGAAGGTGAGATCCATCAATTTTCGGGAGGCGCTGGCCTTTACCTATTATGGAGCTTTTTTGGCATTCCTTTTTATCCTTTTAATCTATTTTAAGCCTTCTTTTCTTCGTCTCTTTTGGGATTCAAAGATCGAACGGGTGAACATCGAAGTCCCTTCGTTCTATGTGCATCGGGCTCAAATGGATCGGATACAGAATGCTCTGGAGGTCTATTATCTTGAGAATGGAGCTTATCCCCAGAGCCTGGAGGAATTGGTTTCTTCAAGGCTGCTTGAGCGAAGAGACCTCTATTATCAAAAGGGAATGCTCTATCATTATGAAATCAAAGAAGGAAAATATCTTTTAAAACACTGACCATTGTGATAGGTTCCTCTCACCTTTTTCTCGTGCCATGGGATCATCTGAGATTGGATAGAGTGATGGGAAATGAAACAAAGCCATTTCATTCATCTTCATCTCCACAGTCAGTATAGTCTCTTGGATGGGGCCATCCGTTTTGATGAAGTCTGTGAGTGGGCCAAGAAGTACGAGATGGAGGCCCTCGCCTTGACTGACCATGGAAATCTCTTCGGGGCTATTGAGTTTTATCAGACGGCTATCAAACACGGAATTAAACCCATCTTGGGGTGTGAGGTCTATATTGCGCCAAGAAGCCGTTTTGAAAAAAAGGGAGGGGAAGGAGGGGAGGGATCGTTTCATCTCACCTTGCTCGTTAAGAATCGAACAGGTTATTTCAATCTTCTCAAATTGGTGAGCTTGGCCCACCTCGAAGGATTCTATTACAAGCCCAGAGTGGATAAAGAACTCCTGATGCGTCATCACGAAGGGCTGATCGCCCTCAGTGGATGCCTCAAAGGGGAGGTGGCTTTCTATGTGGGTCGGGGAGAGATGAAACGGGCTCTCGAGGCTGCCCAGGAATATCAGAGGATATTTGACCGGGGTCGATTCTATATTGAGATTCAGCGAACGGGAGTAGACCATCAGCGAGAGATCAATGAAGGTCTCTTGGAGATTGGAAGAAAATTGAATCTCCGCTGGGTGGCAACCAACGACTGTCATTATCTCCACCGGGAGGATGCAAAGGCTCACGAAGTATTACTCTGTATCCAGACAGGAAAGACCCTTCAAGACCCAGATCGAATGAGATTTCAGACCGATGAGTTCTATTTTAAGTCCCCTGAGGAAATGGGTGAGCTTTTCTCGGATCTTCCTGAAGCCCTTTCCTGTAGTTGTGAGATTGCTGAGCAGTGTAACCTTGAATTGAGATTTGAAGAAAAGCACATTCCTAAGATTGCGATTCCTTCAGGAGAGTCACCCGAAACTTATTTAGAAAAATTGGCACGAGAGGGATTGGAACAAAGATTTTTGACTTCCCTGAAAAAGATCCCTCCCGAACGGCGAACCCTTTATCGTAATCGCCTGGAGGAAGAACTTAAGATCATTCAATCCATGGGGTTTTCTGGTTATTTTTTGATCGTTGCAGATTTCATCCGGTTTGCTAAAGAAAACAGAATCCCTGTGGGTCCAGGAAGGGGCTCGGTTGCAGGCAGTCTGGTCGCCTATGCCTTACGGATCACCGATCTGGACCCTATCGAGTATGACCTCATTTTTGAGCGATTCTTAAATCCTGGCCGAAAGAGCAGTATGCCTGATGTGGATGTGGATTTTTGTATGGATCGACGAAATGAGGTCCTTCAATATGTCATGGAAAAATATGGAAAGGAGAATGTGGCCCAGATCATCACTTTTGGAAAGATGCAGGCAAGGGCAGTTATCCGAGATGTGGGTCGAGTGCTGGGGATGCCCTATGCCGAGGTCGATCGGATTGCAAAATTGATCCCCGCAGCCCCCCTGAACATTACGCTGGATCAAGCCTTAGAACGAGAACCTAAATTGAAAGAGATGGTGGATAAAGATTCAAAGGTGGCCAACCTTTTTCAGATCGCCAGATCTCTGGAGGGTTTAGCCCGTCATGCCTCCACCCATGCGGCTGGAGTCGTGATCTCCAATAGACCTCTCACCGAATATCTTCCACTCTATCGGGGACAGGATGGGGAGGTCATTACCCAGTATGCGATGAAAGAGGTAGAGGCGATCGGGCTTGTCAAATTCGACTTTTTGGGACTGAAGACCCTGACCATGATCCACCACGCCATCGAACTCATCGAGAAGAATCGAGGAATAAAAATTGATCTTTCCGAAATCCCTCTGGATGATCCCGAGGTCTATGCCTCCTTGGCCAATGGTTCAAGTCTGGGACTCTTCCAGCTGGAAAGTGAGGGAATGAAAAATCTTCTGATTCGGCTCAAGCCCGAGAGTTTTAAAGAGATCATTGCTCTCATTGCTCTCTATCGCCCAGGTCCTCTGGACAGCGGGATGATTGAGGAGTTTATTAAACGACGTCATGGAATGGAACCTATCGTCTATGAACACCCCCTCCTCGAAGGCATCCTCAAGGATACCTATGGGGTGATTGTCTATCAAGAACAGGTCATGAGGATAGCAAGCGTTCTGGCCCATTTTAGCCTGGAGGATGCAGATAACCTTCGGAGAGCGATGGCCAAGAAGGATGCCCTGGAGATGGTGAAACAGAAGGAGAAGTTCCTCGAGGGAGCCAAGAGAAATCGGATTCCCCTTCGGAAGGCAGAAAAGATCTTCGAACAGATGGAAACGTTTGGTCGATACGGGTTTAATAAATCTCATAGCGCGGCCTATGCTCTCCTCGCCTATCAGACCGCCTATCTGAAGACCCATTTCCCTATCGAATTTATGGCGGCCCTGCTTACCAGTGAGGTTCAGAATGCAGAAAAGGTGATGCGTTACATCGCGGAATGCCGGGAGATGGGAATTACCATTTTGCCTCCAGATATCAACGAGAGTTATCGAAATTTTACAGTGGTGGGGAATCAGATTCGATTTGGCCTGGCCGCAGTCAAGAATGTGGGGGATGCGGCCATTGAAGTCATCCTTCGGGAGAGAGAAGAGGGGGGAAGATTCCGATCCCTCTACGATTTTTGTAAAAGAGTGGATTTAAGAAAAGTCAACCGCAGGGTGATCGAAAGCCTGATTAAATGTGGAGCCTTTGACTTCACCCGAGTTTACCGATCCCAGATGCTTACCGTCCTTGAGGAGGTTCTCCGTTGGGCCCAATCCGCTCAGCGAAAGAAAGAGACTCCTCAGATGACGATCTGGGGTTCGGAACGGGAGGAGTTAAAAGAGCATTATCCTGAGATGGAAGAGTTTTCTCAAGAGCAATTGATTCTCTTTGAAAAAGAGACCATTGGTTTCTATATCTCTCGTCATCCCCTTTCTCCATATCAGGAAGAGATCCGAAGAATCACGGAAGAGGACAGTTCCACGCTCTCCTTCGGTCCAAATGGAAAAGAGGTGAAACTCTGCGGACTGGTCAGTCAACTCAAAGAGGTGATCACCAAAAAAGGGGATCGGATGGCCTTTCTTAATCTGGAGGATATGAAAGGCTGGGTGGAGGTGATCCTCTTTCCCGATCTCTTCAAAACCGCCTCCCCTTATTTAAAGGGAGGGGAACCTGTTTTTGTTCGAGGAACCCTTGATCTTTCCGGAGATCAGGTGAAGGTCAAGGCGAAGGAGATTCGTCTCCTTTCAGAGGTCTTTTCAGAAAATCCTCAGATTCTTCACCTTAAAATTCCATTGGAGCATCTAACCCCATCCTCCCTCAAAGAGTTAAAAGAGGTCATTTTAGCCCATCCGGGTTCCTGTCAGGTCTATCTCCACCTCATCAATGGAGATCGCCCGGAAACAGTGATCGCTCTTTCTGATGAGTATCGGGTCTCCCCCACTTCAGAATTTCAAGAAGACGTAAAAGTGCTTTTCCCTTCCCCAATCCTTTCCTTCGAATGGACTTAAGAGATGGTGAGACACTATCTGGATTTCGAAAAACCCTTGGTCGAATTGGAAAATGAGATCGATCGTCTTAAGAGGTTCCAAAAAGGACGGGATCATGCCCTGGAAGAACAGATTCGACGGTTAGAAGAGAGGCTCGATCGACTTCGAAAGGAGATATTTTCAAACCTCACCGGTTGGCAAATTACTCAGTTAGCAAGACATATTGATCGGCCAAAGGCCTCCTTTTATATCCAGGAACTTTTCGATCAATTCATTGAGCTTCATGGCGATCGGGTCTATGGGGATGATCCTGCTATCATAGGAGGACTATCCCTCTTTAGTGGGAGAACATTGGTGGTCATTGCCCATCAGAAGGGGGCCGATGTGAGGGAGATGGCCTATCGAAATTTTGGAATGCCCCATCCTGAAGGATACCGGAAGGCCTTGCGATTGATGAAACTGGCCGAGTTGTTTCGTAAACCTGTTCTCACGATGATCGATACCCCAGGGGCTTTTCCAGGAATTGGTGCAGAAGAAAGGGGACAGGCAGAAGCGATTGCAAGAAACCTCAAGACGATGGCCCACCTCAGGATACCCATTCTGACGCTGGTCATCGGGGAGGGAGGAAGTGGAGGGGCACTGGCAATCGGGATGGGGGATCGAATTTTGATGCTTGAATATTCCATCTATTCTGTGATTTCTCCAGAAGGATGTGCAGCCATCCTCTGGAAGGATGGGGAGAAAGGAAAGGCCATCGCTGCGGATTCCCTGAAATTAACCGCTCGAGACCTTTATGGGTTGGGAGTCATCGATGAGGTGATTGAAGAACCTCTTGGAGGAGCTCACAGGGATCCACAAGGAATGGCCCTTCGTGTGAAAGAGGCGATTGAACGCCATTTAAAAGAGTTGGAAAGAATGGATATGGACCAATTATTAAAGAAGCGCTACGAGAAGTTTCGGAGCATAGGTACATTCATCGAAGAGAGCATGGGAATGGAGGCTGATGAGTAAAAAGATCGAGATCCTTCCGGAATCCATTTCCCAGAAGATTGCTGCAGGAGAGGTTGTAGAGCGACCCGCCTCAGTGGTCAAGGAGCTCATGGAGAATGCCATTGATGCTCATGCTCAAGAGATTATAGTGGAGCTGAAAGGAGGGGGACTCGATCTGATTCGAGTGATCGATGATGGAGAGGGGATTGAACCGGAAGACCTCCCTGTGGCCCTTCAGCGATTTGCCACAAGTAAGATCCGAACGGCTGAGGATCTCTATGCGATTCATACTCTTGGATTTCGAGGAGAGGCCTTACCCAGTATTGCTTCAGTCTCACACCTCACCATCACCTCTCGAGTGGCACATGCCCTCAGTGGAACAAGGATTGTTTGCGAGGGGGGCGAGATCAAGAGTCTTTCCGAAATAGGGTCTCCTGTTGGAACAGAGGTGGTCGTCAGAAACCTCTTCTATAATCTTCCTGTCAAGAGAAAGTTTCTAAAATCGATTCGATCTGAATTCCGACATGTCCTCAATTATTTTTATAGAATAAGCCTTTCTTACCCTTCCATCTCCTTTAAACTGATCCATGATGAGCGAAGGGTTGAAGACCTTTTGAGAACGGAATCTCCCGGGATACGAGTCGAGGCCCTCTGGGGCCGGGAAATTTTTGATCACCTCCAGGAGATTGAAACGGAAGAGGGGGAGCTCCGTCTTTCAGGATTGATGAGCCTTCCTTCTCTGGCGAAAGGAAATGCGGATGGAATCTATCTTTATGTGAATCGAAGATATGTGAAGGATCGAATCATTTACAAAGCCATCCTTGAAGCCTATCGTCATCACCTTCCATCCGGGAAGTTCCCATTCTGTCTCCTTTTTATCGAGATTCCTCCCTCTTTCGTTGATGTGAATGTTCATCCCACCAAGGCGGAGGTCAGGTTTAGAGAACCCGAAAGGATCTACCGTCTGGTCTTTAATACGATTCAACATATCCTTGAGGGAAAAACTCGAGACATCCCCATTTCCTTTGAGAGGAGGGAAGGGTATGAAAAGGTCTCTTTTTCCCTAAAAAAGGATTCTGTTCCTCGGATAGAGATAGAGGGAGAAGATCTCACTTCCCTCCTTCAATTGAAAGAGGAGAGACCCCTCTGGGGGGAAGAAAAGAGATTCCGAATCATAGGACAGCTCTGGGAGACTTATATTCTGTGTGAAAACGATGAGACTCTTCTCTTGATTGACCAACATGCCGCTCACGAAAGGCTCCTCTTCGAAAAATGGAAGAAGAAGGTGGAGACCCATTCCATTGGCTCCAATCCCCTCCTCATTCCAATTCTTCTGGAATGCTCCTATGAAGAATCCCTCATCCTTGAAGAGGCGACGGACGCCTTTCGTACCCTTGGTTTTGAACTCGAGCCGATCGGGGAGAGGCTTTATGCCATTCGGAGTATCCCCGAGCTTATTAAACCGGAAGAATCGAATCAATGGATTCGGGAAATCCTGGAAGAACTTGCCTTTTTGAGACGAGGAGAAGAGGGAAAAAATCTCATTGAAACCCTTCTCATCTCGCTCTCCTGCCATTCTTCTGTTCGGGGAAGGGGAATCTTAAGACGAGAAGAGATGGAGGAACTGGTAAAGACCCTTTACCCATTTGAACTCTCTTTAACCTGTCCTCACGGAAGACCCATTTTCTATTCCATCTCCCGCAAGGAGCTGGAGAAACAATTTAAAAGAAGGCACAGAGGGTCATAACTCCTCTTCGGATTCTAAGCCATTGCTGTTAAGCCCATATTTTTCTAACCGATACCGCATGGAACGAAAGTTGATGTGAAGGAGTTCGGCAGCCTTCTTCTTCACCCCCTTAGCCCGATCCAGGGCCTTGAGAAGGAGCATCTTTTCCAGATCAGCCACTACCTTTTCAAGATCGATCCCTTCCTCGGGAAGCTCGATTTCGAAAGGACTCCTCCTGGCTGGAAGTTGATTCTCAAGATAGGAACTGAGATTCTGCAAGGTAAGTTCAGGGCCTGTCTCCAGGGCCACTGCCCGCTCGATGATATTCTGGAGTTCCCGGACATTGCCCGGAAAGTCGTAATTCATTAAGAATTGAAGGGCTTCTGGAGAGATTCGGGTAATGGACTTACCCAATTCCTCGGAGTATTTCTTCAAAAAATGGTCCGCAAGAAGGGGAATATCCTCTTTCCTTTCTCGAAGAGGAGGAAGTTTAATCTGGATCACATTGAGACGATAGAAGAGATCTTCCCTGAAGCGTTTCTCTCTCACCGCCTCTTCGAGGTCTTTATTCGTCGCAGAGATGATACGGACATCGACCCGGATATCCTCTGTTCCCCCCACCCGTTTAAATTCTTTATCCTGAATGACCCGAAGGAGTTTGACCTGCATCATCAAGGGAAGCTCACTGATCTCGTCCAGAAAGATTGTTCCTTCATCGGCCACCTCAAAAAGTCCCTTCTTGGTTGAAATGGCATCGGTAAAGGCCCCCTTCATATGACCAAAGAGCTCACTTTCAATCAATGATTCCGGAATCGCTCCACAGTTGAGTGTAACAAAAGGCTTATCCTTTCTCGGGCTATTATAGTGAATGGCTTTGGCAACCAATTCTTTTCCGGTCCCACTCTCACCCGTGATCAGAATGTTGGTCTTCGTGGGGGCCACTTTTTCTAAAAGATTATAGACTTCGAGCATCTTGGGGCTCTGACCAATGATATTGCCGAAATGGTAGCGCTCTCGGACGACCTGCTTGAGAAGGAGATTCTCCCTCTCCAGATTCTTTTTCTCAAGGGCATTTCGGATAATGAGTTTAATCTCATCGACTTTAAAAGGCTTTGTGATATAGTCATAGGCTCCTTCTTTCATCGCCCGGATGGCTGTGTCCGTAGAAGCGAAAGCCGTAATGATTATGACTACGGTTTCCGGGCAGAGGGTTTTAATCTTTTTTAAGGCTGAAAGGCCATCGAGTTTTGGCATTCGAATATCCAGAAGGGCCAGATCAAAGATCTCTCTCTCTGCCCATCTAACCGCTTCCTCTCCATTGGAGGCAAGGGTCACCCGATATCCTTCTTTTCGGAGCATGATCTCTAAGAATTCCCTCATGCTCTTTTCATCATCAGCAACCAAAATCTTCTCTTTTTGCATCTCTCCGAGACCCTAAACCTTTTAATCTGCAGGTAAAAAGACAGTAAAGGTGGAACCTTTCCCCACCTCACTTTCGACCTTAATCAATCCTTTATGATTCTCAACGATCTTATGGACTATCGAGAGTCCCAGTCCTGTTCCATTCTCCTTGGTCGTATAGAAAGGCTCGAAGATCTTTTCCTTCTCTTCCGGAGGAATTCCAATCCCTGTGTCTTCGATCGAAATCTTTATCCATGATTTCGAATCGTTAGAGGAGAAAAAGGGGAGAGCTCCCCGCCAGCTGGAAGGGTCTCCCTTTTCGAGATGGACTCGAATCTCTCCTCCGTTGGAAAGGGACTGGGAGGCATTAATGAGAAGATTCCAGAGGACCTGTCGAATCTGATCAGGATCAACAGTCACCTCTCCGATCTGACCGGAAGAAGTTTGAACGAGACGGATTCCTTCATGACAGGATGGGGAGTGGCTGAAGAGTTCAAGGGTTTCCTCAAGAACCGTTTCGATCTTGACAGGTTGGGGACGGGTTTGAGGGGGATGAGCAAAAAGAAGGAAGTCTGTGATCAAGGCATTGAGCCTCTCCGACTCCCGGAGGATAATCTCCATCAGATGACCTTGGGATTCATCCAGAGAGAGTTCGGATTTTAACACCTGGATCGATCCGCTCAGGGAGGCCAGAGGGTTTCTAATTTCATGGGCCAATCCTGCGGCAAGAGATCCGATGGCTGCCATCCGATCAAACCGTTTCATCTGTTCTTCCATCTCTTTGAATCGAGTGATATCCTGAAAGATGAGGGTATGCCCTATGACTTTTCCATCCGGATCCGTCAGGGGGGAGATAGAGAAACCCAGGTAGATTTTATGTCCTTTTTCGTCGATGAGGGTGGTTTCATATCGTTGATATTCTGAATGATCCTGAAACGATTTCCTCCTGACCTCCTCCATCACCTCGTTCATCTTCGGAAACAGATCATAGACGGATTGATTCCGGAGTTCTTCCTCCTTTCGACGAAGGATCTTTTCTGCGGTTCGATTCAAAAAATTGATCTTTCCCTCAAGATCGATGGTGAGGAGTCCACTGTCCAGACTCTGCACGATGTTTCGGTTAAAGGTTTCCAGTTGATGATAATCCACCTCTTTCTGAAGGAGTTCTTTTCGTTTCTTCCGGAGTTCTTCAGAAATAGAGCCGCTTAAAAAGGCGACGATATAGAAGGCAGCCATATAGAGAATGAGGGTGTAGAAGATTTGACTTGCTTCGTAGGTAGAGGGTTCGCCGACAGGATGAATCAAACGATAGAGTTGAAGAATCAGAATCACTCCGAAGAGAAAGGTAGAGAAGGAGGCAGAGAAGAAAGCCCCCCGCTTGAAGAAAAGGATGCTACTCCCGATGATTGCAAAGATATAGGTCATGGGGAAATAGCTCTCTTTCCCTCCGGTAAAATAGATCAGACCAGCAATAAAAAGGTGGTCACCGATGAGCTGGACCTTGATAAAACGACGGAGGTTTTTTACCCGATTCAAGAGGAAGGCATAGCATATTGTAACGAGATAGAAGAAACTGATAAAGTAGTAGAACCGATTGGTCATTGGAATGAAGAAAAACTTTTTCTCGGAAATCTGAAACAGAAAGGTAATTCCTAAAAGAAGTGAAAGGATGATCAAACGAGAGAGCATTAACCCCTTTGCACTTCTCAGGTCCCTGGGATGGGAAGGGAAGGATATGGAGGTATGGGGATTCATTAATCTTAAGACCCTCCCCTTTAAAAGATTAATGGATGGCAGAGGCCATCTGAAAGATGGGAAGATA
>CALIBK010000160.1 GCA_938045955.1 uncultured bacterium
TATTTAAAGATAACCCTTCTGGATTCCCGTTTTCACGGGAATGACGTTTTCATTTATTGATTGGTAGTTGTCATTCCTGCGGAAGCAGGAATCCAGTATATTTGATTCAATGAATGACGAAAAATCGCTCAATTTAGGTAAATATAGGGTAAAATTTCAAATGTTTCTTTACAAATGTCAAGGGTGGTGGGAAGGACGAAGGATGGGAAAAGAATAGAAATTAAAAGGGTAAACTTATGAGTAAAGCTTACCCTCTCGTTCAGACTTGCCTGATTTTTAAAAAGGGGCTAATAAAAGCCTATGCCATCAAGCATAGACATAAATTTTCGTCTTCGTAGGTCTGGCCATCAGTTTTTCGATCTTTGCCTGGATCTTCTTTCGCTCAGGGTTCTTTTCCCAATTCTTCCAGTCATCGATGGTCTGCCATGTAGTAATGACGATATAATTCTGGTGATCATCTATGGACCGGAGGGTTTCTCCTGAGATGTATCCCTTAGAAGGAACAGCCTTTGTTCTCAATTCCCGAAGGAGTTTTGCGAACTCTTCTTCCTTTCCCTTCTTCACCTTTCGATCAATAATAATTCTCACTGCCATAATCGATCACCTCCTTTTTTAAAACATCATACCAACTCTTTTCCCCTATTTCAAGCAAAAAATGAATAAAACTATAATCTTCACTGACGGGTGAAAACCATTTGTAATCCATCAATGAAGGGTGGGAATCATTTAGGTCTGACAGGGGGATTTCCGAAAACCTTAGAACGCGGATCGATTCAGTATAAAATAGAATACGAAATGATCCATCCTAAGAAATGGGTTTCTCATGGAAAGGGCTTGAACCTGAGAGCTTTAGGGGCAATTAAAAGTTACCGCACTTAGGTTTTCTCCAATCCCCTTGTCAGACCTATTTTCCTACCCTTACTGATGGATTACAATCGATTGTTGCTTTATTTCATTGACATTTTGGGGTGTTTCTCATAAATTTAAATATCAAAGCGAATAGGGAGGATTTATGGAGGTCGAGAAGTTTTTAGAGGTGGCGAAGAGGTTATCCAGAAAAAAGAAAGACAGGGAGAGTGAACTCGAAAAATTTAAAAAGCTCTACGAACGATTTCACCTCATCAATCGTGCCTACCTGGATAAGGAGGCTTTTGAACAGGCTCAGGGTTCCATTCCTTTAATGGCTGAGAGTATGGTTCGTACCATAGAATACCTTGAAGATGAAATTGCAAGACTTCGGAATAAAGGAAGGAAGCAACCCTTCGAGGAGGTGGAACTTGCTGAAATGCAGAAGGTCCAGAAAAGGAATGAGCTTTTAATTAAAGAATTTGTGGAGAAACAATCTCCCTAAATCAATCCATTTTTAGGAGGTTTAATATGAAAAGGTTTCTTTTAACCGTAAGCTTTTTCATCTGTTTTTCTTTAATATTGATCTCGTGGGTTTGGGCCCAGACCAAAGAAGTCGTGGTTGTGACCTCTTTTCCAAAAGAGCTTTTTGAAACCTATAAAAAGGCCTTTGAAACGAAGTATCCTGGGGTGAGTGTCGTGGTCCAGCAGAAACCAACGACCCAAGGGGTTACCTATATTCGAGAGACAGCCCAGAAACCTGAGGCAGATATCATGTGGGCAAGTGCAGTTGATGCGTTTCAGGTTTTGAAGTCCGAAAAGTTGCTTGCCCAATATGAGCTGCCTAAAGAGATCGCTTCGAAAATCCCTCCTAAAGTCGGGACATTTCCGGTGCATGACCCTGAGGGTTACTTCTTTGGATTTGCCCTATCAGGGTATGGGATGATGTGGAATAAACCCTATCTCCAGAGTCATAAATTGAAGCCTCCAAAGGAGTGGACAGATCTGATCGACTCCCAATATTTCGGTCATTTAGCCATTTCGGCCCCTTCAAGAAGCGGGACGACCCACTTAACCGTGGAATCGATCCTTCAAGCCTACGGTTGGGAAAAAGGCTGGGCCCTTCTGCTCAATATGGGAGGAAATATGGCGGTCGTCACAGAAAGGAGTTTTGGAGTCCCTGAAGGAGTGAACAATGGCCAGTATGGAATCGGTATTGTGATTGATTTCTTTGGACTTTCGGCTATTGCGAGTGGATTTCCTGTAGATTTCGTCTATCCTTCAATGACTCCCATTGTTCCTGCCAATGTGGGGATTATCAAGGGAGGGCCAAACCTTGAGAATGCCAAACGATTTGTTAATTACTTGCTTAGTGAAGAAGGACAACTCCTTCTCTTCAAGCCTGAGATCGGGAGACTTCCTGTGATTCCTGAACTTTATGTCAAGGGGCCTCCGGGATATCCAAATCCTTTTAAGATGAAGTTGGGTGGATTGGAGTTCGATACAAAGCTTTCTTCCTTACGATATGAATTATTAAACTCCCTTTTTGACCAGATTATCACCTTTAGGCTGAATGAATTGAAAGAAGCGTGGGGCGCCATTTATAAGGCTGAAAAAGCCATTGAAGAGGGAAAAAAGAAAGGCAGAGATGTTTCGAAAGCAGTAGCAATGGTCGCAGAAGCTCGTTCTCTTGCAACTCAGGTACCCGTCCCAGAGGCTCAGGCCAGGGACAAGGAGTTTAACAATGCCTTCAAAGGAAAGGAAAAAACGGAGGCCAGAGCGAAACTTGAGACAGAGTGGGATGTAAAAGCAAAGGCCAATTATGCTAAAGCTAAAGAATTAGCTCTAAAAGCATTGGGATTAATTTAAAGAAAGGAGAGGAAAGGAAGAGGGGTGTGGAATAAAAAACTTAGAGAGATAGATCTCTCTCAATCCTTAATTTTTCTTTTCCTATTTGCTCTTCTCTTCCTCTTCATCCTTTATCCACTGATTCGTATCCTTTATGTGGCCTTCACCGAAGGATCCCGTTTTTCCTTGACCCATTTTATTAATTTTTTTGAGAGGGCCCTTTTTAAAGAATCTTTTTTCAACAGCCTCACGGCAGGATTAATGGCCGTTTTCTTCGGGAGCCTGATCAGTTTACCCCTGGCCTTCTTTACGATCAAATATGATTTTAAAGGGAGAACCCTGATCCAAACCCTGGGGGTCCTTCCCCTTGTGCTTCCTCCTTATGTGGGTGCAGTAGCCCTGCAACTGATTCTCGGCCGAAGTGGAATGCTCAATCTCCTCCTTCTGGAATGGTTCGATACCTCTTTCCCCTTTATGGAAGGATTGAAGGGGGTGGTTTTAGTTCAAACCCTTCATTATTTCCCTTTCATCTTTCTCAATGCCTCTGCTTCTCTTGCCAATGTGGATCCCTCCCTCGAAGAGGCTGCTGAGAATATGGGGGCACACGGATTTCGCCTCTTCCGAAGGGTCACCCTTCCCCTCATGATGCCCGGGTATATCGCCGGTGCCCTTTTAGTCTTTATTAAGGTCATCGATGACCTGGCCACTCCTTTAATTCTCAATTATACAAAGATGCTTGCACCCCAGGCCTATCTCCGGGTGACCACCATCGGTATTGAGGATAAAGCAGGATATGTGATCTGTGTCATTATGGTGATCCTCTCTTTTATCTCTTTATGGGCAGCGATGAAGTTTTTGAGTCTTTCAGAATATGCGATGATTCAGCGAGGAGGCACAGGCATCCCGATTTCTAAAAAGATCGGTGGAATGAAGTTAGTCCTGGTCTGGGTATTTTCGATTTTCGTTTTGGGGATCAGTCTCATCCCTCATCTCGGGATCTTTCTCCTCTCTTTTGCAAAAGTTTGGAGTTTTTCGGTTCTACCCAAGGCTTATACCCTTAATCATTACATCGAGATCTTTTACCGGACCCCTCACTTTGTGAAGAATACCCTACTCTATTGTCTTCTCGCCGCTTGCTTCGGAGTTCTTTTAGGGTCATTGATTGCCTTTCTCCTCATTCGAGGAAGAATCTTTGGGAAAGCGATCCTTGATGCAGTCGCAATGATGCCCCTGGCTATTCCTGGAGTCGTCCTGGCAACAGGCTATCTCAGGGTCTTTCATGGAACTCCTCTTCCTTGGATTCATCAACCTCTGACTTCCCTTTGGATGATTCTGGTCATTGCCTATACAGCGAGAAGACTCCCCTATACCCTTCGGTCATGTTATGCTGCGATACAGCAGATTCATATCTCCCTTGAAGAGGCTGCCCTGAACTTAGGAGCCAATCGAAGAAAGACCTTTTTTAAAATCACCTTTCCGATGATGACAGGAGGGCTGATTGCCGGGGGACTTTTAGCCTTCATTACCTCCTCTGTAGAGCTTTCTTCCACAATTATGCTTGTTCCACGGATGGAATATGGACCCCTCTCCTATGGAATCTATATCTATATGCAAAGTGCTGTGGGAAGAGGCCCCGGGGCAGCCCTCGGGGTGGTGGCCATCCTGCTGGTAGCCGTTGGAACCTATCTCGTCAACAAAGTATTTGGAGGGGGAAGCGGAACAGCCTTTAAACTCTGAAAGGGTCATTCAGGATGATTCAGGCGACAGAAGTCAAGCTCATCGATTTAAAGAAGAGTTTTGGAGAGGTGGAGGCAGTCAAGGGGGTCACTCTCACGATCGAGAAAGGAGATTTTTTTACCTTTTTGGGTCCAAGTGGATGTGGGAAGACGACTATTCTTAGAATGATTGCGGGCTTTACTCGCCCCGATTCGGGGAGGATTCTCTTTGATGGCCAGGAGGTCAATGAGGTTCCTCCATGGAAGAGAAATGTAGGGATGGTTTTCCAGAACTATGCCCTCTGGCCTCATCTTTCGGTATTTGAGAATGTAGCATTTGGATTGAAAGAAAGAAATCTCCCTAAATCGATCATCCAGGAGAAAACACGTAAGGCTCTTGCAATGGTTGATCTGGAAGGGATGGAGCGAAGAAGGCCTTCTGAACTTTCGGGAGGACAGCAACAACGGGTCGCTCTGGCAAGGACACTGGTGATCGAACCAAGGCTTCTCCTGCTGGATGAACCCTTAAGTAACCTGGATGCAAAGCTTCGAATACAGATGAGACATGAACTCGTTCGAATTCAGAAGAACCTTAAAATTACAACCCTCTACGTCACTCATGATCAAGAAGAGGCACTCATCCTCTCCACCCGGATTGCGGTGATGTCCAGGGGGAAGGTCCTTCAGATCGGTACCCCCAAAGAGATCTATGAAAATCCTAAATCTCAAGAAGTCGCAGATTTTGTCGGGACCTCAAACTTCTTTCTTGGAAAGGTGATAAGGGTAAGAGGAGAATGGTTGGATATGGAGACAGATGAGGGTTTTCCCCTGAGGGTAAGAAAGGAAGAGGGGATGGCCCCTGCCTTGGGAGAAAAGTTTATCCTTAATATCCGTCCTGAATCGATTCAACTGGCTTATCCTCATGAGGCCACTTTGGAAGAGAATCGAATCGAAGGGAGGGTGAAGAGTTCCACTTATCTGGGCTCGTCTGTTCAATATGAGGTGGAGGTTGAAGGGGGTAAGAAGGTAAAAGCCAATGTAGTGAACCCGAGAAAGAAGGCCATTTTTGAGGAGGGAGAGAAAGTTATCCTCACCTTTTCATCGGAGGACGTGGTTCCTATCCCATTGAAGTGATTTTAATCTTCTCATTTTCAAACTTTAACGTGATTCCCGGTGAATGATAAATTTTTTGATTTTTGAACGGAAGTCCTTTAGAATTTTTTTATAAAAATGTTTTATAAAAAGGAGAAGCGGTGAATAGAGAATGGATACGGCCAGAAGGTTCATGGGTGGCTCTAATCACCCCTTTTAACCAAAAAGGAGAGGTCGATATAGAAGGCTTTAAACGACTTGTTGATTTTCAGGCGTTTAATCGAACCTCAGGACTCCTTCTCATGGGATCTACCGGAGAGCCCACCTCTCTCTCTTTTGAGGAACGAAAAGGGATTATCTCGGAAATGGCTCCCTATTGCAGAGATCGGATCCCTGTATTTTTTGGAGTGACCTGCGGGTCCACAGGGGATACCATTGAACTGGCTCAGCATGCTCAAGAGAAAGGAGCGGATGGAATCCTGCTCACCATTCCTTCCTATGTTGTTCCCCCTCCCAATGCCGTCTATCATTTCATGAAAACGGTCTGCCAATCTGTAGAAATCGCAGTAGCCATTTACAACAATCCAGCAAGGGTGGTGGTAAATATCGATCCTCAGCTTATCATTAAGCTTTCAGAGGAGTGTCCCAATCTGGTGGCAGATAAAGAGGCTGTTCCAAACCTTCTACAACTTGTATCAGTCCTTGAGGGAGCGAAAGGTCGTATCAACCTTCTATGCTGTGACGCTCCAAACTATTCCCTGATTCTTCCTACCCTTGGAATGGGTGGACACGGGACAGCCAACGTTACAGGAAACATAGCCCCCCGAGAGATGGCCGAACTTTCAAAACCCTGGAGATCGTGGGAGGATGTGATTCGAGGGAGAAGGCTCTTTTTTGAGTATCTCCCTTTGATGGAGGCAGCCTACTCATGGACTAATCCTGTGGCCATTAAAGCAATGGTTAAATTGATGGGACTTCCATCGGGAGATCCTCGCCCCCCTTTACCAAAAGTTGAAGGTGAGAAACTTCGGACCTTAGAGGAAATCATCGAGAGGTTTAGATTAAGAGAAAAATATGGAATCGGCTAACATGGGATAGAATTTCGGACCCGGAAAGGAGAATCCATGGATCATTGGGAGATCACGAGAAGAGATTTTCTTAAAACAGCAGTGGCTGTCGCAGCCTCGGTGAGTGGCGCGAAGGGGTTATCCCTTTCCCACGCCAAAGAGGAATATGATCTGGTTGTGGTCTCAGGAGAGCCCATTCCCGCTACCCAGAAGGCTATCGAACTCTTAGGAGGACTTTCACGTTTCATCAAACGGGGAGAACGGGTCATTATCAAACCCAATATGTCCTTTGCAAGGACCCCTGATGTGGGAGCCACCACCCATCCGTTAGTGGTTGCTACTGTTGCTAAAGCCTCCATCGAGGCGGGGGCGAAAGAGGTTTTAGTGGTGGATCATACCCTTCAGAGACCTGAACTCTGTCTTGAGAGAACAGGGATTCAAGAGGCCTGTAAAAATCTATCCGGAGTTCATGTTCTGACCGTTCAGGAAAGGAAGTTTTTCAAGGAGGTTAAGATCCCTAAAGGGAAAGTTTTGGACCGAATCGAAGTCATTCAGGAGATTTTGGATAACCCCGTACTGATCAATCTTCCGACCGCCAAATCCCATTCAGCCACAGGGGTAAGCCTGGGGATTAAAGGATTGATGGGGTTGATCTGGGATCGGGAGAGTTTTCATTCACGATATAATATCAATCAGGCCCTGGCAGACTTGGCAACGGTTATCAGACCCCGGCTCACCATTTTGGATGCAACGAGGGCTTTAACTTCCGGAGGACCTGGAGGGCCGGGAGAGGTAAAGAAACTCAATTTGATCATCGCAGGGATTGACCCTGTAGCTGTGGACTCCTATGGAGTCAGTATCGTTCCATGGTATGGACAGAACTTTAAGGGACGTCAGGTGGAGCATCTCCTGGCGGCTTATCAGAGAGGTCTCGGAAAGATCGATATCGATCAGCTTAAAATTCTCAAGGAGAAGGCATGAGGGGTTTCATTCAAATTCTCTCCCTTCTCCTCTTCTCCGCCCTCTTTGTTTTTGCCACCTATAAACTTCCTGACTGGCTCTTTGCAGATCTTTATCTACGCCTTGATCCTCTTCTTAGTCTGAATGCAATCTTTGCTGCTCGAGAGATCATCCCGAGAGCCCTCTGGGCTCTTCTTACGGTTGGAGCGACTTTGCTCATCGGGAGGTTTTTCTGCGGATACGTGTGTCCCATGGGGGTTTCCATTGATCTTTTAGACTTTTTCTTTTTTAGAAAGAAAAGGCGTGAAAATCCACTTCGGCTCGAATCCACACTGAGGAGAATGAAATACCTTCTCCTTATCTTTTTCCTAAGTGCGGCGGTGGTAGGCCTCTCTCTTGCCTTTCTTTTCGATCCGATCGCCTTTCTCACCCGATTCTACACCTTCTTTATTTATCCAGTGGCCGTAACCCTGATCAATCTCTTCCTGGACCTTCTTCGTCCCCTTTTCCGGCAACTGGGATGGGTTTCTATTTCTCATCTTCATTTTTCTCAGCCGGTCTTTTATATGACAGCGATCACACTCCTGCTTTTCGGAGGAATTATATTTCTTAATCGATGGGTTCCTCGATTCTGGTGCAGGTACCTCTGTCCTCTGGGAGCCTTTCTCAGTTTATTCTCTCCCTTGGGACTTCTAAAACGCCGTGTAAATGAAGAATGTAATCAATGTATGAGGTGTCGAAAGGCCTGTCCGATGGGAGCGATTGGAGAGGATCCCAGGAAGACCAATCGCCCCGAATGTGTTCAATGTGGGACATGTTCCGAGGTCTGTCCCAAAGAGGCAGTCTCCTTTTCACCTTCATTTTCCATCGGAGGAGAGTATTCGAAGTTGGATCTCTCTCGAAGGGGATTCTTCTTCTCCTTTTCGGGAGGATTGATTGCCGGATTTTTAGCCCTTCAGACCCCTTTCCGCCTCAGACGGGGAAAACTCCAACTGATTCGTCCTCCTGGCGCCATTCCCGAAGATGAATTTCTAAGGACCTGTATCCGCTGTGGGGAATGTATGAAGTCCTGCCTCACCAATACCCTCCAGCCTTCCCTCTGGGAATCGGGACTTTCGGGGCTATGGACCCCAAAGATGGACCTTCGCCTGGCTCCCTGTGACCAAAACTGTAATGTATGCGGGAAGGTCTGCCCCACCCAGGCGATCCGTTCCCTTTCGCTGGAAGAAAAGAATCATGCCAAAGTCGGAACTGCTATCATTCGAAAGGAATTGTGTCTGGTCTGGGCCCAGAATAAGATCTGTCTCATCTGTGATGAAATCTGTCCTTATAATGCTATCGTCTTCAGACCTCTCGAGGGTTATCGAAGGCCCGTGGTCATTGCCTCGAAATGTAACGGATGTGGTTATTGTGAACAGCGATGCCCGGTGAAAGGAGAATCTGCAATTGTTGTAGTTCCTGATGGGGAGATTCGATTGAAGGAAGGCTCCTATCAAGAAGAAGCCAGGAGGCTTCGATTAGAGTTTAAACCCGATCCCGGGGATGACAAATTTATTTTGGAACAAGAGGGTTTAAAGATTGAGGAAGACAGGATAGGAAAGGGAAAAACTTTGTTCAAAGAGAAATTAAAATCCCAGAAACCTAAAGGATTTCTGTAAATTATCATGCTTAAATCAATCAAAAGTTTCTATACTTATTGGTGACCGGGAGTCTTCGATCCTTTCCCAGCGCACGGTGAGTAATCTTGACACCTGGAGGAGCCTGGCGTCTCTTATATTCATTTCGATCTACCATATTAATTACCTCTTTCACCATTTCCTCTTTAAACCCCATCCTCACAATCTCCCGAAGCCCTTTATCTTCCTCGACATAAGCCTTAAGGATGGGGTCAAGGATAGAGTAGGGTGGGAGGGAGTCTTCATCCTTCTGGTGGGGTCTTAATTCTGCAGAAGGAGCTTTGGTAAAGACCCTCTTTGGGATAACCTCCTTCCCCTCCTTTTGGTTCTTGTATTCTGCCAATTGGTAAACCAGGGTCTTCGGGACATCCTTAAGCACGGCAAATCCTCCTGCCATATCTCCGTATAGAGTGCAGTAGCCCACACTCATTTCGCTTTTATTCCCGGTAGTTAGAACGAGCCAGCCAAATTTATTAGAGAGGGCCATAAGGATATTGCCTCGAATTCGTGCCTGAATATTCTCCTCCGTGACATCGGATTTAAACCCTTTGAAGGCCGGGGCCAATGTGTTGAGATAGGAATTAAAGATCTCGGTGATCGGAATGGTGAGAAAGTCAATGCCAAGATTCTTTGCCAGAAGTTTTGCATCTTCTAAAGATTCCCTGGAAGAGTATGGTGAAGGCATGGCTACTCCCACAACGGCCTTCTTTCCAAGGGCGTCGACCGCGATCGCTGCGGTGAGAGCCGAATCGATTCCACCGCTTAGGCCCACCAGAACTCTTTTGAACCCATTCTTTCGAATATAGTCTCCTGTGCCAAGAACCAGGGCGGAATAGACTTCAGATAATGGGTCTAAAGGTTTTTGATCCCTTTCAGGAAGGGGAGGTTTTTTTCGAGAGGAAGGGGCTCGCTCAGGAAGGTCTATTTTTTTGATCCCTTTTCCATCTTCAATCATCTTCTCTCTCCGAATTCTCGGGTCATGAAGACGGAGTCGAAAGACAGCCTCAAGGTCTAAATCTGAAAGAACCAGATCCTCTTCAAACTGTTTCCCACGAGCAATTAGATCTCCTTTCTGATCGAAGATCATGCTTCCGCCGTCAAAGACCAGTTCATCCTGTCCTCCCACTAAATTACAGAATGCCACAATGGCAAGATTATCAGAGGCACGGGTGGAGATCAATTTCTCTCGAATTGCGGTTTTGCCGACATGATAAGGGGAAGAGGAGAGGTTCACAATCAACTCCGCTCCACCATGAAGGGTTTGGGTTCGAATAGGATCGCCAGGATACCAGAGGTCCTCACAGATACTTACTCCAATCGGAATGGAATGAAGGGTAAAAATAAAATTTTCCTTACCTGGATGGAAGTAGCGAAACTCATCGAACACCCCGTAATTCGGAAGGTACATTTTTGAATAGACTCCCATGAGCTTGCCATGATGAAGGAGAGCAGCAGAGTTGAAGATGTCCTCTTCTTTGTGGACGAATCCGACAATGGCCGTAACAGAAGAGGTGGCTTTCGTAATTTCCTGAATCGCCTTCAGGTTATCCTCAATAAATTTTGGCATCAGAAGAAGATCCTCCGGAGGATAACCCGTGACAGCCATTTCGGGGAAAACGAGAAGGTCAGCCCCCATCCGTCTCCCCCTTTGGATGTAATTAATAATTTTTTTGCTATTTCCTTCAATGTCTCCCACAGTGGTATTGATTTGACAGAGCCCTATTCGTAAAGTTCGCATTTTTTCACCCGAATTTTAGAGCCGGACGAGAATTCCTCGGGACCTTAAATATTCTTTTGCCTCCTGGATGGAGTATTCCCCGTAATGAAAGATAGAGGCTGCCAAAACCGCATCTGCCTTCCCGATTGCGAAGGCCTCATAGAAATGTTCTAAATTTCCCGCTCCTCCCGAAGCAATGACCGGGATATTGACCAGCTCAGAAATTCTACGGGTCAATTCCAGATCATACCCCTCTTTTGTCCCATCCTTATCCATACTGGTGAGAAGAATCTCCCCTGCTCCTAACTCCTCCACCCGCTTTGCCCACTCCATGGCAGAAAGATTGGTCGGTTTTGTCCCTCCATAGGTGTAGACGATCCATCTTCCCTGATCTATCTTTTTTGCATCGATCGCAACGACAATGCACTGGCTTCCAAATTCCTCGGAGGCCACCTGTATCAATTCAGGATCTTCCACAGCCGCTGTGTTAATCGAAACCTTATCGGCTCCAGATTGGAGTAAGATCCGAATATCCTCTAAGTCTCTAATGCCTCCTCCTACGGTTAATGGAATAAAGACTCTTTCTGCAGTCTTCTCCAGGACCTCTAAGATGATCTTCCTTTTCTCCAGGCTTGCAGTGACATCTAAGAATACAACCTCGTCAGCCCCGTTTTCGGAGTAAAGGGATGCCTGCTCTACGGGATTGCCTGCATCTCTCAGGTTTAAGAATTGAATTCCTTTGATGACCCTTCCGTCCTTTATATCCAGGCATGGAATGATTCGTTTAGCCAACATAGGAACAAAAATTTTCCAGAAATTTTAGTCCCCATCTTCCTGATTTTTCGGGATGAAATTGGACCCCAAAGAGGAAATCCTTCTCGATCACCGAAGAAAATTGAATCCCATAATTTGTCTTTCCAGTACCCACTTTTGGATCTTCAGGGACCACATAATAGGAATGGGCAAAATAGAAAAAGGAATGATCCGGGATGCCGGCAAACATTTTACTTTTCACATTCACTTGATTCCATCCCATGTGGGGAATCTTAACCCCCTCAAACTTCACCACTTTCCCCTCGATCAGATGGAGGCCAAGGTGAATTCCGTGTTCAAAACTTTCTTTAAAGAGTAACTGCAAACCCAAACAGATTCCTAAGATGGGTTTTTTCATCTCAACAGCCTCATAGATGGTCGGAATCAGATTTAATCTCTTAAGATTATCTATTCCCTTTCCAAAAGCACCTACCCCCGGGATGACCAGGGCCCTGGATTGTTTAATCGTCTCGGGATTTGAACTCACCGTTACGTTTGCCCCAACCTCTTCCAGGGCTTTACTGACACTCCTTAGATTTCCCATTCCATAGTTTACAATCGCAATCATTGATTCCTAATCCAAATCTTTATTCCCATTCAATCGTTGCGGGAGGTTTAGTCGAGATATCATAGACTACTCGATTGACTCCTTTGACCTCATTGATAATCCGATTTGAAAGGGTTCCTAAAAGGGAATAAGGCAATTTTACCCAATCTGCAGTCATTCCGTCCTGACTGGTGACGGCCCGAATCACAGCCACGTGTTCATAGGTTCTTCCATCTCCCATCACTCCGGTCGTCTTCACGGGTAGCAACACTCCAAATATCTGCCAGATCTTTTTATAAATGGGTCTTTTCTGAATTTCCTCCTGGATTAAGAAGTCCACTTCTCTCAGAACGCTTAACCTCTCTTCGGTTACCTCTCCTATGATCCTTACAGCCAATCCAGGCCCAGGGAAGGGTTGGCGATAGACCAGATCCTCTGGAAGGCCGAGTTCTTTCCCTACCTCTCTTACTTCATCCTTAAATAAAAATTTAAAAGGTTCGATCAGTTTAAATCTTAACCTCGAGGGCAATCCTCCCACATTGTGATGAGTTTTAATTTTCATAGACGGGCCGCCCAAAGCAGATTTCGATTCAATGACATCGGGATAGAGGGTCCCCTGGGCCAAAAAGGGGATATGTCCAAGTGCTCCGGCCTCTTTTTCAAAGACCCGAATGAATTCCTGACCGATGATCTTTCTTTTCTCCTCCGGGTCGATCACGCCTTTCAATTTCCTTAGAAATCTCCTTTTTGCATCGGAATAGATTAAATGGATATTAAAATCTTTAAATCTCTGGAGGACTTCCTGGGCTTCATTCTTTCGGAGTAATCCATTGTCCACAAAGATGCAGAAGAGCCTTTCTCCAATGGCTCGATGAAGAAGGACACTTAGAACCGTTGAGTCCACTCCTCCAGAGACTGCACAGATCACTTTCTCACCTTTGGTGAGCTCTTTAATCTCTCTGATTCTATCTCGAACAAAATTTTCAATTTTCCAATTCTCCTGGCACCTTGCGATTCTTTTTAAGAAATTATCAATGATTTTTAAACCATCCGGTGTATGACTCACCTCCGGGTGGAATTGAACCCCGAAGATCTTTCTCTCTTTATTCCCCATCGCTGCAATGGGGGAATTCTTGGTATGACCGAGGAGTTCAAAATGAGGAGGAATTTTGACCACTTGATCCCCATGACTCATCCAGACATTTATCCGGGATTTAAGGCCATAAAAAAGATCATCCTTTTGATCGACGAGGAGGTAAGAACTTCCATATTCCCGTGTTGAGGTAGACTCTACCTTTCCACCCATCAGGGTTGCGAGAAGTTGCATCCCGTAACAGATTCCTAAGACTGGGAGATGACGTTCAAATATCTCTTTCGAAAGGGAAGGGGCCTCTTTCTGGGTCACGCTCGCAGGCCCTCCAGAAAGGATGAGGGCTTTGGGGTTATTTTTAAAGATTTCCTTGAGCATCACATTGTGAGGAAAGATTTCACAGTAGACCTTACACTCCCTCACCCTGCGAGCAATCAGTTGGGTATATTGAGAACCGAAATCTAAGATTGCGACCCAATCCATTTTTAAGCCTTCTTGAGAGATTCTTCCTGCCCCTTCCTCTTTTTCTCTGCCGTATCTATCTTGAGAGGGTTTCTTCTTGAAGGAAAGTCCTTTTATTGAATGAATTTGAAGAGAGACTCTCTCTGTGAAATTCCTGAATGGCTCTAATAGTGATTCCTTTTTTGAGGAGAGACTCAATGCCATTGACCACTGCCTCTGCACCTGAAAGTGTCGTGATGCAGGGAATATTATGGGCCACTGCCTCGCTTCGGATTGCCACCTCATCGGCTTTGGGTTTCTTCCCGCTGGGAGTATTGATGACCATTTGAATCTCACCATTTTTTATTCGATCGACAATATCAGGCCTTCCTTCCCCCACCTTAAAAACGATCTCCACAGGCAAACCACTATTATGCAAAACCTTTGCGGTCCCTTTGGTTGCCACAATTTCAAATCCAAGTTCAACCAATTTCTTTGCCACAAAGACAATCGGTCGTTTGTCTTTATTCATTACACTAATAAAGACCCTTCCTTTTGTGGGGATTTGTGCCCCGGCTCCAATTTGAGATTTAGCAAAGGCCAATCCAAAATCTGTATCAATCCCCATGACCTCACCCGTAGATTTCATCTCCGGCCCGAGGATGATGTCAATTCCATAAAAACGATTAAAAGGGAAGACAGATTCTTTTACGGCGATATGTTTGAGTTCGACCTCTCGATGGATCCCCAATTCAGAGAGGGTTTTCCCTACCATCACCTTCGCTGCGACCTTAGCCCAGGGAATTCCGGTGGCCTTACTGATAAAAGGAATGGTTCGTGAAGCCCTGGGATTTACCTCAAGGACATAGATCTTATCGTTTTTAATGGCATATTGAACATTCATCAGCCCGACGACCTGAAGCTCCTTAGCCAGGGCATAGGTATTCTGTTTTATCTGCTCAATTAAATCATCGGTCAGGGAATAGGGAGGGGTGACACAAGCGCTATCCCCTGAATGGATTCCTGCCTCTTCGATATGTTCCATGATCCCAGCAATGACACAATGGTTTCCATCAGAGACTGCATCGACATCGATTTCAATTGCATCTTCGAGAAATTTGTCAATCAGGATAGGGTGCTCGGATGAGGCTTCAACGGCTCGTTTTACAAATTCATTTAATGCATTCTCGTCATAAACGATCTCCATCGCCCGCCCCCCTAATACATAGGAAGGTCTTACCAGGACTGGATAACCAATTTCTTCGGCTACTCTTTGAGCTTCTTCGGTGGAGCTTGCCGTTCCATTGGGAGGCTGGATAAGCCCCAACTTTTTCAAAAGAGCCTGGAAGCGTTTCCGATCCTCTGCCCGATCAATATTTTCAGGAGTGGTTCCAATGATTTTAGCTCCCATCTTTTCAAGGGGAACCGCAAGATTCAGCGGAGTCTGGCCTCCGAATTGAACGATCACCCCGTCCGGTTTTTCAAGATCAATGATGTGGAGCACATCTTCAAGGGTAAGGGGTTCAAAATAGAGTCTATCAGAGGTATCATAATCGGTGGAAACGGTCTCAGGGTTGGAGTTGACCATGATAGTTTCATAGCCCAATTCTTTGAGGGCAAAGGAAGCATGGACACAGCAATAGTCAAATTCAATCCCCTGACCGATTCGATTTGGCCCTCCCCCGAGAATCATAATCTTCTTTTTGGAAGAGGGTTTGGCCTCGTTTTCCGCTTCGTAAGTGGAATAATAATAAGGGGTATAGGCCTCAAATTCGGCTCCGCAGGTATCCACTAATTTGTAGGTAGGAAGAACTCCTTTCTCCATTCGCATTCTACGTATGGTCATCTCATCTACCCCAAGAAGATGGGCGAGTTGAATATCGGAGAAACCAAACTCCTTTGCTTTCTGCAATAAAGAGACTGGAAGCTTAGTCTGTTCCAGGGAGCGGGTTCCTCTCCAGAGGGTAAGATCTTTGACCTTAGGACCGTAGGAACGGATCTCACGCTCCAACTGGACAATCTCTTCGATATTTTTTAAGAACCAGGGATCAATTCGGGTGAGTTCGTAGATCTCTTCTAATTTTATTCCCCATAGAAAAGCATCCCGGATATAGAAAATTCGTTCTGCGTTAGGAACGGAAAGCATTTTTCTGATCTGTTCGAGGATTTTCTCCTTTGAGGGATTCTCTCCTGACTCTTCAGGATATGGAAGAAGATCTTTTCCATCTGCCCCCAGACCATACCTCTTGATTTCCAGGGATCGAAGGCCTTTTTGAAGGGCCTCCTTAAAGGTGCGGCCAATCGCCATGGTTTCCCCAACGGACTTCATGGAAATAGTGAGAGTGGGATCCGCTTCAGGGAATTTCTCAAAAGTAAAGCGGGGAATTTTAACGACACAGTAGTCGATTGTGGGTTCAAAGGAAGCAGGGGTTTTTCGAGTAATGTCGTTTGGAATTTCATCCAACGTGTATCCCACTGCCAATTTTGCAGCAATCTTTGCAATGGGGAAACCCGTAGCTTTTGATGCAAGCGCAGAAGAGCGCGAGACCCTTGGATTCATTTCGATGATGACCATCCGTCCATCTTCAGGTCGGACAGCAAATTGAATATTGGATCCACCGGTTTCGACCCCGATTTCACGAATGGCTCGAATGGCTGCATCTCTCATTTTTTGATACTCTTTATCTGAAAGGGTCTGGGCCGGAGCTACTGTGATGGAATCCCCTGTATGAATCCCCATTGGATCCAGATTCTCAATGGAACAAATAATGACCACATTGTCTTTCAGGTCCCTCATGACTTCTAATTCATATTCCTTCCATCCGATTACGGATTCTTCGATTAAGATTTCTCCAATCATGCTCCATTCAAGACCCCGAGCCGCCATCTCCTCAAACTCTTTGATATTATAGGCAATACCTCCTCCAGTCCCACCCAATGTAAAACTGGGGCGAATGACCACCGGGAATCCGATCTCCTTTGCGACCTCTATCGCCTCTGAAAGGGAGTAGGCCAATCCACTTCTTGGAAGATCAATCCCGGCCCTCCTCATGGCCTCTTTAAACAGCTTTCGATCCTCTCCTTTCTTTATGGTTTCATATTTTGCACCGATCATTTGAACGCCATATTTTTCAAGCACCCCGGATTCATAAAGCGCTACAGAAACGTTGAGTCCCGTCTGGCCCCCCAACGTGGGGAGGAGGGCATCGGGTTTTTCACGTTCAATAATCTTGGTGACCACCTCCGGAGTAATGGGTTCAATATAAGTCCGATCCGCCATCTCAGGATCTGTCATAATCGTCGCGGGATTGGAGTTGACCAGGATGACTTCAAATCCTTCCTCTTTTAAGGCCTTACAGGCTTGGGTTCCAGAATAATCGAATTCACAGGCCTGGCTAATCACGATGGGACCGGAACCAATGATGAGGATTTTTTTGATGTCAGTTCGTTTGGGCATCTTCTTATTTCGATCTGGAGTATTCTTCCATCATCTTTACAAATTCGCCAAAGAGATATTGAGTATCATGAGGTCCGGGAGAGGCTTCCGGGTGATACTGAACCGAGAAAACGGGCAATTTTTTGTGTCTCATTCCTTCGAGAGTTTGATCATTGAGGTTGATCTGAGTTAATTCGACTTCTTCTTGGTCCAGGCTTTCGAGGTCCACACAGAAACCATGATTTTGAGAAGTGATCATCACTCTACCTGTATGGAGGTCTTTAACAGGTTGATTGGCTCCCCGATGGCCAAACTTCAGTTTGAAGGTCTTTCCTCCTAAAGCCAATCCCAACAGTTGATGGCCAAGACAGATGCCAAAAATGGGTTTCTGATCTATTAATTCCTTAATGGTTTCGATGGCATAGGGGACACCCTCCGGATCCCCTGGACCATTGGAAAGGAGTATTCCATCGGGTTGATAAGAGAGTATAAGCTCGGTTTTGGCAGAGGCAGGGACAACAACGACCTCACAACCAAATTGTTTAAGAGAGCGAAGAATATTATATTTCACACCGAAATCCATCACGACCACCCGAAGCTGTCTCTGAAAGGGGGAGGTGGAGGGAAGGAAGGGGGTAAATTCTGGAAGGACTCCCTCTTTCCATTCATAAGGTCTTTCACACGTTACTTCTTGAACCAAATCTCGACCGATGAGTCCAGGAGAGGCTTTAGCTTTTTCAACGAGGCGGTCTCGATTGAAATCCTCAGTCGAGAGAATAGCCTTCATCGCTCCTTTCTCACGGATATGTTTGGTGAGAGCCCGGGTGTCCATTCCCTCAACTCCCATAACTCGATGGCTAATTAGGTATTCCGATAGGGAACATTCACCCCGCCAGTTACTAAAGAGACTACTATTCTCCTTAATTATAAATCCCTCCACTTTGGGAGTTTGAGATTCGATATCCTCTTTATTGATTCCGTAATTCCCAATAAGGGGATAAGTCATGATTACGATCTGTCCTTTATACGATGGATCGGTCAGGATTTCTTGATAGCCTGTCATACTGGTGTTAAAGACGAGCTCCCCTGTCTTCTCCCCGGGAAACCCGAATGATTTTCCTTCAAATACAGTTCCGTCCTCTAAGGCCAGAATTGCTTTTGGTTGCGATTTCATCTCTATCCCTTAAATAAGAGGGAGTTCCTTCTGGATATCATGTCTCCCATAAAAAAAGACCCCCGATCCTTAAAGGGATCGAGGGTCTTGAATTTAATTTTCTGAATTTAACCATAACCCTCTTTTTTGATTTGAATTTTTATTATCATATTAATTTTTGTTTGTCAACCTGAAAGACTCAGGATTTTATCTACTTCTTCTTGATCAGCTTCCATCACATAAGGGATGCCTGAGACTTCCGCAGCTTCCCGGGTAAGGGCACAGATGTCATTTCTTGTGATGTATTTTAATGCAAACTTCCTTGCTCCTGCCATCAGTTGCTGAAGACCAGCGTTGAGACGATCAAAGTAGGTAATCATCCCGATTGCGCCTGTTGGGATCCGTTCGAAATCCTTTCCAAATCTCTCTTTCAGTTTTGCCGCAAGGATAAAGATGTGATCCACATCGGTCCCGAATTTAGCAATGTCTGCAGGAATCCTTCCTTTTTTAATCATCTGGCCGACCGTACTCCCAACCATTGCTGCGGTCATCGAGGCTCTCCCGAGACAAACTGCCTTAATATAGGGAGCTCCCAGGGCAATGGCCTTGAAAATATGATCTTCAAGGCAAAGCCCCCCGGCTATTGCACATGGAGGGATATAAGCTCCCTTTTCGTCCAATCTTTTTAGACAACGATAAAGCAAGCTTTCCAGATAGACTGTAGGAATCCCCCATTCATTCATCATCCGCCAGGGGCTCATTCCTGTTCCTCCTCCAGCACCATCCACTGTCAGAAGATCAATTTGGGCATCAGAGGCATATTTCACTGCGCGTGCAAGATCCGCCGGACGATAAGCCCCTGTTTTAAGAGAGATATGTTTTACTCCAATCTTTCTAAGCCGTTCTACCTCCTTGTGAAATCCTTCCTCGTCCACCATTCCAAGTCTTGAATGTCTTTCAAATTCCTTGAAGTCTCCCTGTTTGAAGGCCTCTTGAATGACAGGGTCTTCAGGGTCCGGGAGGACAATATAGCCTCTGCTCTTAAGCTGGAGGGCCCTCTCCAAGGTCGGAAGTTTAACTTCCCCACCGATATCCTTTGCTCCCTGCCCCCATTTAGGTTCAATGATCTGTACTCCCAATTTCTCAACCACATATTCCGGAACCCCTAATCGTCCATCCTCCACATTGTATTGAACGATGATCCCTCCTTCTCCGTCATACCACTGTTGGAATGTTTTTACCCGACGCTCCATCTCTGGAGACCTTACGACATATCCATTCTTAAATTCAGCCTCAGGGTCCATCCCGCAGACATTCTCTCCAACCACGACCAGGGTTCCTGAGATGGCTGCTGCAATAGCCATAGATTCCCAATGGATTCTGGCAATATCAGTAGAACCGAGAGCTCCTGTAAAGTATGGGACTCTCATCTGGATTTTCTCCCTGCCACCTACTTCCGTAGAGATGTCCACAGAAGGGAAAATAGCATGATCCGAATCAGCTAAAATGCCTACCGCACCGACACAGGAGCCCTGAATATTAAAATGGGAGAAATCGACCGGATAGTCCTTTTCGGAACCAGCGGTGATCTTTCCAAAGGGCTGAGGATAAAGAATCTCCCTCCCCCTTAAGGCTGAGCGTCCTATTTCACAAGGACCCGGACAACCATCCAGACAGGTTACACAGATCCCTGAACTGGGCGCGGGTTCAATGCGATTTTTTGTAAAAGTTGCTGGACTTCTATTGGGCTTGGTGAAGGTCATCTTTCTTCTTCCTCCTTTTGAGAGTAAGATGAAAATTAAGTTTGACCTCCTTGTCAGAATTACCCCGTTGTAAAAAAAGGCGTCAAATTTGCTTTGACGCCTTTGTCCTCAATACATCTTCGTATTGATTGAAAATTTTTCTAATATAAATAAAAATTTTTGTCAAGAGTTACTTTTTTGTGATGTTCCTAATTTGAAGGAAAGGGTTAGGAACGAAGGAAGTGTTGGATTTCTGTCAGGGAAGGGATTCCTTTTCTCCCTCCAATTTCTCTGCATTTTAGAGCAGCCGCTGCATTGGCAAATCTTAAAATATCCTTGAGATCCCAATTTTGTAAGAGTCCATAAATAAACCCTCCGTGAAAGACATCTCCTGCTCCCGTCGTATCCACAGCCTTTACTTTGAACCCTTCCACATATAGAATCTCTCCATTCGCCAGGGCGATAGCCCCTTTCTCTCCAAGGGTGGCACAAAGAAATCCATTGGTCACCTTTTGAAGTTCTCTCAGGGCCTTTTCCTCGTCAGAAATCCCGGTTATCAATTTTGGAAAGCGAGCAGAGGAAACGACAAAGTCGATCTCTTTGATCAATTCGAGTGTCAGCGATTCCACTTTATCAATGTCGAGAACCGTTGGGATTCCCTCCTCTTTTGCCCATCGAGCACATTGAATGGCTGCCTGAATATCATGCCCATCGAGATGAAGAATCTTTCCAGAACAAACCTCTTCTTTTCGGAGTTCATCCTTCCGATACATCAGTTTTTCATCCCGCTCCCAGAGAATGGTTCGATCTCCTGATCTTGCATCCACAATAATCATGGCAAGTTGAGTGGTTGCGTGAGGTTCTACTCGAACGGAAGAAATATCCACCCCTTCATCACGGATGGAATTGAGGGAGAAGGTTCCAAACTCATCTCCACCTATTTTGCCAATATACCTTGTTTTTATTCCCCATCGACTTAAGGCAACCAGGGCAGTGGCTACCTGTCCTCCTCCCTGTCTTGAGAATCGAAGGAGTTTCATCTTTGAATTCCCGGTGGGAAATTCAGGAACAATACCGATGAAATCAACGGAATTAAGTCCCATTCCGACCACATCAAAGGGTTTATTTTGAGAAAGAGAAAGATTGAAACGCATAGGCCATCCGTTCTTTTCAGGCTTTTCAGTGAAATCTAAGCCACCCAGGCAAGGGTTGAGGCGTAAAAGGAACGGGTTGGACGGTAAGTTTTTGGATGGTTTTCAAAGGAGGATCGTTTAAGTCTATTTTTAAATTGACTCCATTTGAAATGGGAGATTAGACTTCCCCTTTTAAAAAAGAAGATCCGATCTCTCTTTTCATAAATCCAAACGGTATAGTGATCTTCGGGAGTCGCTTACGTTTTTAA
>CALIBK010000161.1 GCA_938045955.1 uncultured bacterium
AATCCTGCGTGAACATGTCATTCCCGCGCAGGCGGGAATCCAGAAAAACCCTATAATACTGGATTCCTGCTTTCGCAGGAATGACACCACTTGGCATAATATTAACCTAACAAAAAAGTAGGTTAAAATTATAACATTAAAATAAGGCCCAGGATATCCAATAATATTTTGTTTTTTATCGACCTTTAAGAGGCATGATTTCATTTTTTTAAAATTGACGCAGGATTCAGGATTAATAAAAACCTAAATTAAGCGATTCTTAATATTATTTAAGATAAATCCCTTCTGGATTCTCGTTTTCATGTCAATGACATTTGCATTCATTGGGGGCAGTTGTCATTCTTGCGGAAGCAGGAATCCATTATCCTTGATTCAATGAATGACGAAAAATCGCTTAATTTAGGAAAAAGGTAAAATCCTATCCGGCATCCCCCTCACCAAAAATATCTGAGGGGTCCGCAATCCCATGGAAGATACACACTTCTGAACTGAATAGGAAAACTGTCTCAGGATGAAGCATTGAATTATCCCTCACTGAAGATTGAGAATCATTTTGGCCTGATAGGGGTATTTCCGAAACCCTGAGAACGCGGGTCGATTCGGGAAAAAAACGGGATACAAAACGATCTACTGTAGAAGTGGGTTTCTCATCAAAACGGATTGAAATTGAGATCTTTTGATGCAAGTTAAGGTAACCGCACTCAGGGTTTTCTCCAATACCCCTATCAGGCCTACTCTCTACCCAATACTGATCGATTACAGCGATAGATAAGTTTTGATTGAGACTTAAAATATATTCTGGTAAAATAATTTAAGATCGATACATTGTATTTGGAAATCAATGGAAGAAAAAGTTCTCAAGAGATTAAATAGGATGAAGAAGACAGGAGTAATTAAAGATTATGCTATTGGTGGAGCCCATGCCGTTGCGTATTACCTCGAACCGGTTAAGACTATTGATTTAGATATTTTTATATATACCGCGTCAGATCGAGATTTTTATATATTTAGGAATTATATAAAAAAATCGGGCTTTAAAATGAGAGGGACTCATGTGATTGTGGATGATATTCCTGTGCACTTTTTACCTGGTTCTTTACATCCGTTTATTAATGAGGCGATTAAAATGGCAAAAAAAATTAGGGTTAAAAATATTTCGACCAAAGTTCTCACAGTTGAGTATTTAATCCTATCGCTGCTTTTAGCTTTTAGATTAAAGGATAGAATGGTGATTCCAGATTTGTTACAATTGGCTGAAAAAGATAAATTAGAAAAAATCGTAAAGAGGTTCAGCGATGAGGAATATCCTCTGGATCAAAGATTACAAAGAATTTTGGAAAGTATTTGAAAGGCAAAGAGAAAAAGAGAGACAAAGACTTCGGTCTTTACCCTTCAGTAAAAAGCTCGAGATGATGCGCATCAAAATCAAATCACGATAAGGATTGACAGAACTTTATGAAATTGTTAATGAATATAACTGGGCGGGCGATTAGCTCAGGTGGATAGAGCGTTGGTCTCCGGAACCAAAGGCCGTGGGTTCGAATCCCGCATCGCCCGCCATCTATTTAGAAAAATGTGGATCAATCAGAGAAAATCTTATATAGCGGTTCTGGTTCTGCTCGTATGGACAATTCATCTTCTTTCTGATATCTCATTCGCCCAGGAGAAAAAAACAGAAGAACTCGAGCCTCATCATATTCAGATGCTCAAACAATTCAAAAATAAGATCGAAGGATGGCTCAAGGATATCAATGAACGAATCGAGAATGAGGATATTACCCGATTCGAGGTTCGGTTCTTAGAAATTTTGAGAAGTATTCTGGAATGGGCGAGGGATAAGATTGACAGCTGGATTGAGTCTGAGGGTAAAAAGATAAAAAAGAGGGGAAAAGGAGAGGATATTTAAACATATACTGATGAAAGAGGAAAAGGTCTTTTTCCCATCCACAGGCTTTCAATTGGAAGGCCTCTTGAGTATTCAGGAGGCCTTTTCAAATAAAGGAGGCATTATTCTTTCCCATCCTCACTCCCTCTTTGGGGGGAATATGCATAACCATGTCATTGAGGTGGCCCTGGAAGTAGCCCATGAGACAGGATTTTCAACCCTTCGGTTTAATTTTCGGGGAGTAGGGAAGAGTGGCGGGGCCTATAGTGAAGGAATAGGAGAAAGAAATGATGTGGAGGCAGCGATTCAATTTCTTCAAACAAAAATGAATGACGAACATCTTCCTCTACTTTTCTTAGGATACTCTTTTGGAGCCTGGGTAGGTTTCCCGGTGGCTATCCGGGACGAACGGATTAAGGGCCTTATAGCGATCGCCCCACCCCTTCAGATGTTCGACTTTAATTCTTTGAAAGGTTGTAGAAAGAAAAAACTCATTATCGCGGGAAGCGAAGACCCGTGGTGCCCGAAATCTTTGCTGGACTCCTGGTATCAGGATTTAGAAGAGCCAAAATCTTTAAGCCTCATCCAGGGAGCAGACCACTTCTTTTTTTCTCACGTCAGGTTAATTAAAGAACCCCTCTATAATTTCTTTAAAACCTTTTGAATCCTCCAACCTAATCGATGGAAAATAAGAATCCAGGGATAATAACGAAGGGCTCTCCTCATCTCTTCCAGGAATTTTAAATCACCACCTGAATAAGAATGAAGAAAACGAAGCCGATCTGTTCGTGAAATAGGAAGTCCGAAATCTTTCCATTTATCTGCAGATCGGTTAAGGCGAAAAAGGTTTTTCACTCTCTCCTTTATGGTGAGGAATGCTTTTCGATAGGATCGATCGAAATCAATAATCAGAACCTCATCCCCTGATACCAACAGATTTTTCAATTGTAAATCCCTATGGCAAAAACCAGCCTGATGGAATTTCTTAAGAAGAATTCCTGCCGATCGGATAACTTTTCGTTTATGAAGGATAGTCTGATGAGGAGGGTGAGATCCTACCCTTTCGAGATATTGGACCAGATTGAGGCTGTTCGGGAACTCCAAGGTAAGTAAATAGGGTCGATAGAAAGGGGGAATAAGAACCTGGTGAACCGCAACAACAGGGGTGACCGTTGGAATCCCTGATGATCGAATCTCTTCGGTAAGAATCAACTCGTTAAAGGATCGTGCACCAGAGAGAAAAAGCCCTCTTGTAAAGAATCGAAGCAATCCTCCATGAGAATATCGGCGAATGACCACTCGTCTGTTTTCTTGAAATATAATGGTTGGATAACGTGTTCTTCCCTCGAAGTAATGGCGAGACTCTTTTTGGAGATAAAGAAGATTGTTTAGCTCTTTCTCGCTGTATTCAAGGATTCTTGCCTTATAATCATCCTTTACGAGGAGATAGAGGCGTCCTTTTTTAATGAACGAGAAACCGGGGGGAGGGGATATTTTTTTTTGCATCCTTCGTTGAGGTTAAGGTAAAGAATTCATAGGAATTTGTCAAATAAATGGGAATTAATCGTATGGATGAAAATTTTGAAAAATATAACAATTCGTCTGAACTTTTCCATTACGATTAATCCCGTGGTCCTAATTTTTATCTTCTTTTTGAGTGGATGAAGATACTCTAAATCTTCTCCGGGTGGCTCTCTCCCAGGAATCCTTTCTAAAGACGAGTTGAAAGAGGGCTTGAAGTCTCCACCAGGCATTCAGTTGTCTATACCCTAAGTTTTCAAAAATTCCATAGAGCATAAGTCTGAGAACAGAGGTCCACCTTGGATATCTCCTGTAGGTAATCTCTTCGAGAAAGATGGCTCCGATTGAAAGAAAAATTCCGTAAAGTAAAGCAAGCAAGAGAAAGAGCCAGAACATTTCGACGTTGAGAATTTTGAAATAATAGGCCAGGGGAATAGCCACGTATCCCAAAAGTTCTACAACAGGGCCTAAAAGTTCGATGAAGAAAGTATAAGGCATCGCAAAAAGACCAATTCGACCGTATTTCGGGTTGAAGAACATCCGAATGTTTGAAATTAGTACCGTAGCCAGACCCCTCTGCCAGCGACGTCTCTGTCGGGCAAGCATCACATAACGGTTCGGGACCTGGGTCCAGGAGACAGGTTCAGGAATGAAAAGGATTTTATATTTTTCTTTTTTTTCTTTCATATGACGATGAAGTCGAACGATCAATTCAAAGTCTTCCGTTACCGTTTGAAGGCTATATCCTCCCACTTCCTGGACGATTTTCTTTTTAAATAATGAGAAGGCCCCCGAAAGAATTAAAAGACAGTTTAAAGCACTCCACCCTGTCCTTCCAAAAAGAAAAGCGCGAAGATATTCCACCACCTGAAACATCAGGATGCTTTTCTTAGGGAGTTCGATTTTAGTTACCCGTCCGTGCTCTACCGTACAGCCATCCATCACTCGAACAATTCCTCCGCAGGAGACCACCTCCTCGGGATATTCAAGGATCGGTTTAATGAGTTTCAATAAGGCGTCCTTTTCGAGTACCGTATCTGCATCGACTGTGCAAAAATAAGGGCTCCGGCAAGCATTGATTCCAACGTTGAGAGAATCGGGTTTTCCACTCTTTGGTTTATCAATGACCATGAGGTTAGGAAACTCGGGACTGGTATAGAATCCTTTAACCGGGGTAGTGGGGGTAATCGGTCGGTAAATGAGGTCAACCTTTCGAAGACGGAAATGTTGGATCAATGTTTCGAGGGTTTCGTCGGTGGAGCCATCATTAATCACGATGACTTCATGAATTGGATAATCCAGGTCTAAAAGGGATTCAACGGTATCCACAATGGTTAATTTTTCATTATTGGCAGGAACCAAAATGGATACCGGGGGAGTAAGGGGGGAGGAAGCAATTTCCTGGTAACCTGCGTATCGACTCCTAAAGAGTTGGTTCAGGGCAACCTTTGCTGAGACACTTAGGAGAATAAGATAAACGGTATTGGTAAAAGCAAAATAAAAAAGAACAAAGTAATTGAACCCAACGATCAGAGAGATCAGGAATTCGTCAGATATCCAGTCCATGGTGAATTCGGTTTCCTTCCGTTCTGAAAATTTTTATTCAAGATAATTCAGAATCTTTTTGATTTCAGCTCTGACCTTTTCAGAAGGATGAAAAAAGGAGGCATGCCTCATCAAACTTGTAACTTTTAACTTCACTAAAGAGGAGAGAAATTGTTTACTCATCTCTGCCTTCTCATTTTCTGGATGCTCCAGAGCATCAATCAATTCGTCTACAATCCCGGATCGCTGCATCTCTTCAGCAATCTGCTCCCTTGCATAGCGGTCCTCTCCCTCCATTAGAATTTTGATTAAAGCAGAAAAAGCGGGAAATCCCATCTGGCGGAGACTTTCTGCAGCCGCAGCTCGAACCTGCCAGTTTTCGTCAGTAAGTCTCTGGCACAGAAAGTCAATGATTTTTCCATTTCCCATCCTCCCCAGGGCTCGACATACCTGGAGCCGGACGAACCAGACTGGATCACTCCCTGACTCCAAAAGCGATGGGATCGCTGAGGGATCTCCAATTTTCCCTAAAGCCCTTGCCGCTTTTGCCCGGATTTCAGGATTAGGGTGAGTCAATTTTCGAATGAGGGCTTGAGAGGCTTTTGGGGTTCCTATCTCTCCAAGACACTCGATAAGAAGGGCTTGCATTTCTTCGTCGCACTCATCCATTTTTGAAAGAATGGCTGGAACCACTGACTCCCCAAGTTTAATGAGAGTGTTCTTCAGGGTAGAGGCAAAAACTCCCTCTTCCTCAGTTGTGATTCGAGGAAGCCATGTCATTAAAAGGGGAAATGCTTTTGGGTCGGGAATCCTCCCGAGGGATCTCAGGGCTACCGACCTCACCTCAATTTCAGGATCCCTTAACGCCTCGAGGAGATGACGGGTAGAACTTTCACTTCCGATTCGACCCAATTTGTCTGCTGCCAGACTCCTTTGCCAGCGATTCCCTGACTTTAGCATCCTCTGATAAAAAGTGGGATATCCAAGTTTTTCAAGCAGTTTTGTAATTCGCATCTTATTTTGATTAGAAGCCGACTCCCGGGCTTTCAGCAAAAGGTCCTCAAGGGCCTGCCATTGAATCGATTTTTCGGGAAATTTTAATTCAGTGGAATTAATAGGGACTTTTCCTTCCAAAAACATATTTATCTTTTTTTTGAGTCGTTCCCTTTCTCTATCCAATCTCGAAAAATAGATACCTCTCAGGATTCTTCTTATCGTAATACCAAAGACGATAAGAAGAAGGATAGAAATAGATGCCAAAATGGCAGACTTTAAAATAGACTCCAGATCCATATTTTGATATTAAAATTTATTATATTTTCCCTCCATCTTCAATCACTCTCAGAGAAGGATCAAGGGCCAAAGTATTTTCGGGGATGGTTGGTAGTTGGAAATTGACAATGGATAGAGGTTATTATACTTTTTATAAAAAATTTTTTTATTAACGATAGACAATGGAGAGGAATTTTAAAGATATAGGTTTTTTGGCTTTAAGGCAAGGGGATGAACAGGAGGCGATTAATCTCTTCCTGAAGGCTCTTGAGAGGGAAGGGGAGGCAAAAATTTATTACGGATTAGGATTGGCTTACCTTCGGCTAGGAAATATTCAAAAAGCAAGATGGGCTTTTCATAAAGCCGTGGAGATAGAACCCGATTACAAAGAATCCATTTCCTCCCTGCAGTCCCTCAATCAAATGCAAGAGAGACCGGATCCTTGTTCCGTTTCTTCAAGGGTTCGTTTCAGGGTTTCTTCTGATTATTTAGAAATGGAAGAGGAGGAAAAGTGGAGTAAAATTTTTTTTAAAGGGATTAATTTAGGATTAGGACTACCAGGATATTTCCCGGGGGAATTCCCGATTGAAAAAGGAACCTATCTGAAGTGGTTTGAAAAGATTTCTGAGCTTGGTGCCAATTCTATCCGAATCTATACTCTTCATCCCCCATCTTTTTATGAAGCCCTTTACCAATTTAACCAATCCAAACCAAGACTCTATCTCTTTCAGGGGATATGGGTGGAGTTGCCCGAAAAAAATGATTTTTATGAAGAGTCTTATCTTAAAGACGTAAGGGAGAGGATTCGGAATGCAATTGATGCGGTTTATGGAAATGCCTATCTTCCCGAAAGACCAGGATATCCTTCCGGGTCGTACCGGTTTAATGTGTCCCCCTATGTAGTTGCCTTCATTTTTGGCAGGGAGTGGGAGTCCTGTAGTGTAAAGGGTTTTAATGAACTTCATCATCGGAGGAAAAGAAATTATTATGGGAAATTTTTATCTATTGAAGACGCTACCCCCTTCGAACTCTGGATTACAAAGATGTTAGATGATCTTCAATCCTATGAAGAAGGGAAATATAGTCATTCCCATCCAGTGAGTGTGGTCAACTGGCCAACCCTTGATCCACTGATGCATCCTACAGAATCTAACTACGAAGCGAATATGGAGTTTCAAGGAATTAAAGTTCACCAAACCATATGTCAAGAAAATGAGGATGAGGAGACCCTTGATCTTTCAAAAATCCACTCCCTAAAAGGGGGAGGATTTTTTGCCACCTATCATGTGTATCCTTACTATCCTGATTTTATGGTTAATGAATTTCTTGATGAGGAAGATCCCTTCTTAGCCTACCTTCTCAAATTGAAAAGACATCATGGGAGTCAACCTATTTTAATTGGAGAATTTGGAGTTCCGAGCAGTCGAGAAATCGCACACTGGCACCACCGGGGATGGCACCATGGAGGACACTCTGAAATAAAACAGGGACAGATTGATGGACGATTAATCAGGACTATTTTTGAGGCAAAAATGGCTGGGGGGATACTGTTTTCTTGGTTCGATGAATGGTTTAAAAAAAATTGGCTTTACCTTCCCTATTATCATCCTTCAGAGCGGAAATCTTTTTGGTATAATATTCAGGATGCAGAGGAAAACTATGGTCTTCTGGGAGCCTATCCTGGATATCCCAAAAAAAAGGTGAATCTTTCCGGAAAAGAGGAAGAATGGATCAACAGTAGCATTCTCTATGAAAAAGATAGTGATCAGATGATATTTAAGTTTAATGATGGTTTTGATGAAACCCGATTATTAAAAAGGCTCAGGGTTCAACATGACGAAGGATTTCTTTATATTTTAATTGAAACCAAAGGGAAGGTCGATTTTACAAAGGCACATTACCTTATAGGACTTGATACCATTTCACCCGAAAGAGGGGAATTCAGACTCCCTCTGAAGACTAATGTACTGCTCCCGATAGGAATTGAGTTTTTAATCCACCTTGCTGGAAAAGAGAACAGCAGAATTCTCATTTGCAAAGAGTATGATAAATATTTAAATAAAGAGCGAGGAGAGATTAAACCCGCTATGGGTGATCAGGGAGAATGGGTCCTCATCCAAAACAAGAGCAATATCAGGCGAGTGAGCAAAGATGGAACGAGATTCTTTCCTCCAAGAGTAAATTGCGTCTCCCTCTTGAAATACGGAAGTCTGGATCCCCTTCATCGTGCATACGATACACTTGCTGATTTTTATTTTGAAGAGAATCGAATCGAGATACGTCTTCCCTGGGCTCTTTTACACTTTACCGATCCAAGTTCCAAATGGGTTCTGTGGAAGGATAAGGACCATTTATGTCAAAAAACTGAAGGTCTTCATATTCTTATATTCTCTTATCTCCCCGAGAAGGGTCAACTTTATGCCAGAAAGACGGGTCTCGGAATCAATATTACGGATTCGTTCCCACAAAAACTTGAGCGTGATGAGATAAAGAGATATACCTGGGAAAATTGGCAAACCCCCATCTATCATACTTATTTGAAAGCGAGTTATTTCATTTATCAAAAGGCTCTAAAACAGATTCCGGAGGGAATTGAGTGAGAATAACGAGAAGAGAATTTTTAAAGATCAGTGGAGGAGCCCTCTTTTTATCTCACTGGATAGGAGGAGAGGGATGGGGGAATACCTCAAAGATTCCCGTGCTTCTCTATCATGATATTTCAGAGACCTTTAGAGATGATTATACGGTATCGCCCGGGCAATTTGCAGCCCAGATGGAATGGCTCTACGAGGAGGGGTACCAAACCCTTTTTCTCAACGAGATCACCTCATTAAAGGAAAATGAATACAGGAAAGTTATCCTTCTCACCTTTGATGATGGATATGCCTCTTTTTTGGATTTTGCTTTTCCATTGCTTCAGGTCTACCAGTTTAAAGCTACAATTAATTTTATTGGAGGGGAGGTCGGAAAATTTATTCATCTTGGTGGAAATAGGCCCACTATGAGCTGGGATGAATATCGTTACCTTCTTAAAAGTGGATTGGTGGATCTGGGTTGCCATACCTATCATCTTCATTTTAAAAGCGGGGTCTTATCCTTTTCGGAGGATACATTAAGAAGGGATTTAAAGTTGTTTCAAGAAGAAGCCCAACATCGGATTGGAAGAACATTAGAAATCCTTTCATGGCCTTATGGAATCTTTAACGATAGGAGTATTCGAATAGCAAAAGGGCTCGGGTTCAAATATTTTTTAACTTCCAAAGAGGGATTTTTTAAAAGGGCCTCAGGAATTGAGACTATTCCCCGTCTCAATATCAATTATCGGCTTGATCTTATTTCATTTAGACATTATATCGAAAGGGAAGAGATATGAAGAAGAAGTTTATGATTTCAGGAATAATATTTTTGGTGCTGGCGTCCGTCTGTTTTTCAGTGACTCCGGAAGAACTGATCAAAGAAGGGAGATACGAGGAGGCGATCAAAGCCTACCGGATATCCCTTTCCAGTTCTCGAAACGATAAAGAGAAGGCGAGACTCCATAAAGCGATAGGGGAAATTCTTGCCTCGAAGGGAGATTATAAAGGGGCAGGAAAAGAGTATCTGAAGGCTCTTTCTCTGGACCGGATGGGTTTTACTGAAAACGAAAGATTTCGGATGGCCATTCACCTTTCCTGGGGGAACTATCTGAAAGAGGCCGTTGAGGAATTGTCAGATATCGTTAAAAATAATCCTGGTCATCTGGAAGCAAGGATTCATCTCGCCAGGTCTCTTTCCTGGGCAGGGAGATTGAAAGAATCCCTAAAAGAAGTCGAGCATATCCTGAGAGTAAGTCCAGAAAATAGAGATGCCTTATTCATCCAGGCAAATATTTTGAGATGGAGAGGCAATCTTCATCAGGCCATCGCAATTTATAGAAATTTATTAGAAACAAAGGAAGACTTTGATATTCGGTTAGGGTTAACCTATGCCTTGTTGAAAAAGGGGGATAGGAAAGGAGCTCAGGAAAGTTTCCATCTCTTAAAACCCGTCTATCCCTATCAAGAGAGAGAGTTGAAAAAACTTGAGGAAGAAATTGTGAGAATGACACGACCTTCCATGGGTGGGACTTATCAATTCTATAAGGATTCGGATGATAATCAACTCAATCGATTTTCTGTCTCAGGAGGAGGATGGATCGATCCTGTAAGAGTTGATCTCCTTTTCAGGCATACAGATGCAAGAGATGACGAAAGACATCACCGGAGCGAAGAGTTCTCTTTAAGGAGTTATTTGAAGATCTTGGAGCCATTAACCATGGGAGGAGGAGCGGGAGTGACTCAACTCGCCCATAAAGAGACGGATCATTATTTTACTGGAAACCTCTTTGCCACTCTTGATCTTCTTCGGGGGTTTTTAGGTGGAAGCATCAGCCGGAACGTCCTTGTAGATAATGCTCAGCTAATAGAAAATAGAATTCGGGTCACTGAGGGAGGGATCTATGGAAGCCAGAACCTGACTGACTCTCTTTCTCTCCATGGAAGCTATTTTTACAGAGATTATTCCGATAAGAATCATTCCCATGATTTTCAACTGATCCCCAGATATGTCGTGTATCGAGGAAATCCGAGAACCTCCCTGGGTTATCGATGGAGATATCTCAATTTCGATAAACACACAAAAAGTGGATACTTTGACCCGAAGAATTTCATGTCCCATCAGGCATTATTATCTATCGATTATGAGAAAGCCCCTTTTTTCATCTTTTTAGAACCTTACATCGGGTACCAGTCCTTTAAGAGATACGGGGAGAGGGACCGAGATGTTATTCTTGGGGGAGCGGGGATACTCCGATGTCGAGTTTCAAAAAATATTGATGCGGAAGGAAGTGTAGAGGGGGGAAATTATGCCCTGGGAGCTGTTTCAGGGTTCAACTATTTTCAGATCTCATTTGGATTGAGGATTTACTTTTAGCTTAAATTGAGCGATTCTCAGTATTATTTAAAGATAAACCCATACTGGATTCCCGTTTTTACCGAAATGACATTTTCATTCATTGGGGGTCGTCGTCATTTTTGCAAAAGCAGGAATCCAGTATCTTTAATTCAATTCGTGACGAAAAATCTTTCAGTTTTAGGTTTAGGATAATGTTAATTTAAAGGATATCCCGGGAGGAATAATTCATGGAATACGAACCTGTGATTGGATTGGAAGTTCATGCCCAGCTTTTAACACGGTCCAAAATCTTCTGTGGGTGTTCAACGAGTTTTGGAGAGGAACCCAACACCCAGACCTGTCCGGTCTGCACGGGACAACCTGGATCCCTTCCGGTCGTGAATCGCAAAGCAGTCGAATTTGCTATTCGCCTGGGACTGGCCACCCACTGTCGAATCGCTCCTTTCAGTCTCTTTGCCCGAAAGAATTATTTTTATCCCGATCTCCCCAAAGGATATCAGATCTCCATGTATGAGCATCCCCTGGCAGAGAATGGGTTCATTGAAATTACCGTGAATGGAATAAAGAAGAGGATACGAATTATTCGGATCCATATGGAAGAGGATGCAGGGAAGTTGAAACATGGAGAGACTCCGGAGAAGTTTCCTTATAGCTATGTTGACTTTAATCGAACCGGGGTTCCCCTCGTTGAGATTGTGAGTGGACCGGACATCCGTTCCCCTCAGGAGGCAGGGGAGTATTTGAGAAGGCTAAGGGCCATTCTTCAGTACCTTGAGATCTGCACCGGAGATATGGAAAAAGGAACATTTCGATGCGATGCAAACGTTTCTGTTCGCCCCGTTGGCCAGAAGGAATTCGGAACCCGGACTGAATTGAAGAATATGAATTCCTTCAAACATGTAGAAAAAGCGTTAGAATACGAGATTAAGCGGCAGATCGAACTTCTCAGGTCAGGTGAGGAGGTCATCCAGGAGACGAGACTTTTTGATGCCAATACAGGGATGACAGTCTCCATGAGGGGAAAAGAGGAAGCCCATGACTATCGCTATTTTCCGGACCCGGATCTCGTCCCCCTTAGAATCGATGAACGGTGGATAGAAGAGATAAGAGCAGGCCTCCCGGAACTTCCGGATCAGAAGAAGGAGAGGTTTATCCAACAGTATCAGATCCCTGAATACGACGCGGAGATTCTTACATCGAGCAAAGCGATGGCCAAATACTTTGAGGAAACGGTAGCATTGTTCCCTGAACCAAAGGTCGTCAGTAACTGGATGATGGTGGAGCTTCTCAGGGAATTAAAGAGAGATGAAAGGGAGATTGACCAATGTCCCATTACCCCAAGACATCTGGCAGGAATGCTTATCCTTATTAAGAATGGGACGATCAGCGGTAAGATTGCCAAGGATGTGTTTGAGGAGATGTATCGAACAGGAGAAGAGGCTGAAAAGATTGTGAAGGAGAGAGGTTGGGTTCAAATCCTCGATCGAGGAGAGATTGAAAGGGCCATCGAACAGGTTATCGAGGCTTATACCAAGCAGGTGGACGAATACCGAAAGGGGAAGGAGAAGATTTTCGGGTTTTTGGTGGGGGAGGTGATGAAGAAAACCAGAGGAAAAGCAAACCCCCAGTTGGTGAACGAACTTCTGAAAAAGAAATTGAAAGAATAGGAAAAAAGCATGGAGCCTGTCGGTTATGAATTTTAAGACGATTGAGTGGAGAGGGGATCATATCAGGATTCTGGACCAGAGGAGACTTCCTCTTCAGGTTCGCTATCTGGTCTGTGAGAATGCCTCCTCGGTTGCGCGAGCCATAAAAAGCATGGCTATTCGAGGGGCTCCGGCCATTGGAGTGGCAGCGGCTATGGGAATAGCCATAGGTGCGAAAAAAATAAGGATCGATCACCCGGAAAGATTTAAACAGGAGATGGAGAAGATTTTTCAACAGATGGCTCAGACTCGGCCGACTGCGGTCAACCTGTTCTGGGCTATTGAAAGAATGAAAAGGGTATTTGAGGAATCATCCCGGGATATAAAGAGGGCAAAAGTAAGACTGGAAGAGGAGGCTTTAAAAATCTATAAGGAGGACTTAGAGATCAATCGGACAATAGGGGAGGTTGGAAAGAGACTCATTCAGGATGGTTCAGGAATTCTAACCCATTGCAACGCAGGGGCGTTAGCTACGGCAGGTTATGGGACTGCACTCAGTCTGATTTATGCAGCGTGGGAGGAAGGGAAGAAATTTCATGTTTATGTCGATGAGACTCGTCCTATGCTTCAGGGAGCAAGACTCACCGCCTGGGAACTTTCCCAAGCCCACATCCCCTTGACAGTGATCACGGATAATATGGCTGGTTGGCTGATGAAAGAAGGAAAGATAGACTTAATTCTTGTCGGAGCAGATCGAATCGCCAGAAATGGGGATACGGCTAATAAGATTGGGACCTATAGTTTAGCCGTGCTTGCGAGGTATCATCGGATTCCCTTCTATGTGATCGCTCCTACTTCCACCATTGACTGGAAACTTCCCCGTGGAGAGACCATTCCTATTGAAAAAAGAGGGGGAGAAGAGGTCACCCATATCGGGTCGAAAAGAGTTGCTCCCGAGGGGGTGGAGGTTTATAACCCCGCTTTTGATATAACCCCTAACCAATTAATCCAGGCGATTGTTACGGAAAAAGGAATCCTATACAGGCCTTTTCAGGAGAGTTTAAAAAGAATTCAGACCTCATGAAAACCCCGATTATTGCTTTGCTTACCGATTTTGGGACAAAGGATTATTATGTCGCTTCGATGAAAGGGGTCATCCTTAAGATTAATCCTCGATGTACGATCATTGATATCAGTCACCAGGTATCTCCTCAGGATATCCGAGAAGGGGCATTTCTTTTAGCCAGTGTCTTTTCTTATTTTCCTGAGAAGACCATCTATCTGGCTGTCATTGATCCAGAGGTGGGAGGAAAGAGAAAACCCATCCTCCTCCGGACAAGGAATTATTTTTTTGTAGGCCCGGATAATGGGCTTTTTACGCTGGTTGCAGAAAAGGATGGAGTGGAGTGGGTCATCGAACTCACCCATTCAAAATACTTTCTTTCTCCCATCAGTTCAACCTTCCATGGAAGGGATATTTTTGCTCCTGTAGCCGCTCATCTCTCTCTGGGAGTTCGACCTCAATCGCTCGGGAAGAGAATCGATCAATGGGTTAGACTTGATCTGAAAAAACCTGAAGAGAAGGGAGAAAGATTAATTGGAGAGATCTTTTTCATCGATCACTTTGGAAATCTCATTACGAATGTGGAGAGAAAGAGATTTTTTAGTTTTATCAAGGATTCTCCATTTGAAATTAAGGTTGGGAAAGAGAGAGTTTCAAAAATCGGCCAGGGATACTGGGAAGGGGAAAAGGGTGAGGTGATTGCACTCTTTGGAAGTGCCGATTTTCTGGAGATAGCCGTAAGAGAAGGAAATGCCCAAAAGCAATTACGATTGAACCGGGGAGATCCGATCCTTATCGAAAGGAGAGTCTAATGGTTTCGAAAAAAGCACAGGAGATCCCTCCCTTTATCGTGATGGATGTGCTTGAGAGAGCCCAGGAATTTGAGAGAGCAGGGGAGAGGGTCATTCATCTGGAGGTTGGAGAACCGGATTTCACCACGCCTGAATGTATCAGTGAAGCGGGATATCGTGCCATCTGCGAGGGAAAGACCCATTACACCCATAGTATGGGGATTATCGAATTGAGGGAGGCCATTTCCGAGGATTACTGGAAAAACTATCGGGTGAAGGTCTCTCCAGAGCAGATTATTATTACTTCCGGGACCTCCCCGGCGATGTTTCTTCTCTTCTCTGCTCTCCTGGACCCGGGGGATGAGGTCATTCTTCCCAATCCTTATTATCCCTGTTATCCCAATATCATTCGATTCGTGGACGGGGTTCCAGTTTTTGTGGAGGTCTTTGAAGAGGAAGGGTTCCAGTATCTCCCTGAGATGATTCGCGAGAAGATGGGTCCCAGGGTGAAAGGGATTATGATTAACTCACCTTCCAACCCTACGGGAAATATAATGTCTGAAGAGAGGATGAGAGAAATTTCTGAATTCTCCCCCTATATCATCTCTGATGAGATTTACCATGGGCTGGTCTATGAGGGAGAAGCCCATTCGATCCTTGAATTTACGGATCGAGCGTTTGTCATCAATGGGTTTTCTAAACTTTATGCGATGACGGGATGGCGATTGGGGTATCTCATTGCCCCCAGGGAGTTTATCCGGCCCATGCAGAAGATTCAGCAAAACCTCTTCATCTCGGCCAGTTCTTTTTCACAATGGGCTGCCCTTGCGGGGTTGAAAGAGGGAGAGGAAGAGGTCAGAAGAATGCGCGAGACCTATGATCAGCGGAGACGATACCTGATTCCAAAATTGAAAGAACTCGGGTTCGGGATCAGGGTAGAACCTACCGGGGCTTTCTATGTCCTTGCGAATGCAAAGAGGTTTTCTTCCAACTCCTATCGCCTGGCCTTTGATATTCTGGAGAAAGCAAAAGTAGGGGTGGCTCCAGGGATCGATTTCGGATCCAATGCAGAAGGGTATTTACGATTCTGTTATGCTAATTCCATGGAGAATCTCATCGAAGGGATGAATCGTCTGGAGGCCTACTTAAAGCAGTATTATTAAAACCCTATTTCACGGGAGAGTTGGTGGGCTTTCCTTAAAGGTTCGGGCATTCGATATCCACGACAGGCATTGAGAATGACCTGGATGCTGGTTTCTAAATCGATTCGATGACCGGGAGAGATAAAAACAGGTTTCACTCTATCTTTGGTTCGAAGGATAGCTCCAACCTTTCTATCTCCAATCCAAACCCATTGAATACTTCCTCGTAAAAGAGCTGGAGATTGAAACTGCCTCACCAGAGGGCTCTTCGCACATCCAATCGTGGGAAGATCCAGCCAGAGCCCCAAATGGGAAGCCAGCCCAAGCCCTCTCGGGTGAGCGATTCCGTGACCCTCAAAAATCATCAGGTCGGGCTTTGTTCTCAATTTCTTAAAAGCCTTTAAAAGGACCGGACCTTCCCGAAAGGCAAAGAGACCGGGAATATAAGGAAAGGAGATCTTCCCCCAGGCTTTAGCCGCGTCAATCAGTGTTAGCCCCGGGTAAGAAAAAACAGCAATTGCTCCGGACAGAATATCCTTCTCTTTTGAATAAGAGACATCTCCCCCTCCGATGGTTTCCAATTTCGAGAATGAGTTTTTAAGGAGAAGTTTGCTTCTCAATCGATTCTGAATCTCGATCGCTTGCTCAACGTTTACCTTCCAGGAATGAAGAGGAAGTCTCATCTTAAATCTTATGATCGGGGGAGGGGTTCGATCTTCCCATTCTTTACTCTGAAGAGAGTTAGTGTTCGGACCGATGTCCCGTTTTCTGAAAAACCCGTTAGCCCAGAGACCCCCTGGTAGTTGGAGATGTTTAAAAGGGCTTCCTTTATTTCCAGAGGAGAAGAGATGGATCTGGATTGAAGGATTTCGAACAGAAGTTTTGCACCATCATAGCAGATGGCCTCCAGGGTTTCGGGATTTCGTCGATACTCTTTCTGAAATCTCTCTACAAAAGATTTTACCTTTGGAGCCCCTGAGGGGAAGGCATCAACAAAGATTGCTCCCTCCGCTCCCGTCCCTCCGATCGAGAGAAGACCTGGACCATTCCAGGTGTTGACTCCTAAAAAAGTGATTCCTTTGATTCCGTGCATTTTTATCTGGGCCAGAATGGTTCCCACCCGGTGATGGGAGTCAGGGATAAAGAGGGCCTCTTTGTTTGAAATATATCGAGCCTTAAGGAACCCCTGAATCTCCTGTTGAAAGTCGGTTTGATCCTCTTGATAGATAAGTATCCCTGAAATTTTTCCCCCCAATCGACTCACTTCCTGTTTAAAAAGATTTTTGAAATATACGCCAAAAGGGGAGTTAGGATAGAGGATGCGGAAGGTTTGGAGTCCCAATTCTTTGATTGCAAAGGAGGCCAGGGTTTGAACCTGTTCCAGAGGAGTGATTGAGTTTTGAAAGACAAAGTCCCGTTTCTCCATGGAAACCTCTTTTTGAGAAAAACTGACCATGGGCACCTTAAGTTGTTGGGCTTTTTTTGCTGCTCCCTCCAGATTAATACTTAATAGAGGACCCAGAATGACCATCACTTTTTCTCCTTTAATCAGATCCTCTATCGCCCTCTCAGCTTCCTTAGGATCTCCCCTGGAGTCTCGAAGAATGAGGGAGAACATCTCTTCTCTTGAGTTCTTCTCTTTAAAGGCAAACTGGATGGCCTGCCATGCCCTCTCTCCAAAGGATTTAGAAGAACCGCTGAGAGGAAGGAGAATTCCGATGGAGTATTTTGCCCTGGTTCGAAAAGGAATCTCTTCGGAGAGTTCTTTTGCCTGAATCCAGTAGTCCATTGCTGGATACTCTCTTCCGATTTCACCCAATATCCTCTGGGCACGAATGGAATTCCCTCGGTCCTTCTCCATCTTTGCCCATCGAAGTTTTGCATAACCTCCCACATAAGCTCCTCGAAAGGCCGTTTCGATACGGTTCAGTTCCTCTTCACTCTCTATTGCGTCGATCAATTCACGGATCTTCTTTTTTAACTCATCATGAGATCGTCCGGGGATGAAGAGCCCCTTTCCATACCAATGGAGGGCCTGAAGTCGATCTTTCAATATAGAATAATTATCTCCAAGAAGGGTGAAGATCTGAATCATTCGGTCGGATTGAGGAAGTCCAGAGAGGAGGTCTTTTAGGATGGGAATGGCATCGTGGGGGCGCTTCAGATGGGTGTAACATATTCCCATTCGGAATCTGGATTCCTCCAAGAGAGGGCTCCGGGGATATTTACGGATCAATTGTTGAAATCGCCAGAGGGCTTTTTGAAAGTCGCCTTTTTCGAAGAGTCTTTCTCCTTCCCTGAAAAGGTCTACCTCCTCAGGGGAAGGAGATTGAGACCAGGCGAAATATAAGCCATGAACGAAGAGGAGGGAGAAAAGAATAAAAAGGTAGGGAAGCTTTCTTTTTTCTTTAAGGGTGGATGGGAGTAACATAATAGATTTCGGGAAGATGTCGGTAGCACTCCTCCACATCGATGCCATAACCCACAACAAAGACATCCTCAATGGCTTTTCCCAGGTAATCTGGTTCGATCGAGACCTCCCTCCTTGCTTTTTTATCAAGCAGAGCACAGACCTTCACGGAGTTCGGACGCGAGAGGGAGAGCCGATCCTTCAGAAATTTCAAGGTATGACCGCTATCAATAATATCCTCAATAATGAGGACTTCTTTGCCTTCGATCGAAACCTCGATGTCTTTGGTGATTTCCACCTGTCCCGAACTCCTCATCTGACTCCCGTAGCTTGATAATCTCACAAAATCGATTTTTACAGGAATCCGAAGGTGGCGGATCAAATCCGAAAGAAACATAAAGGCCCCTTTTAAAATACAGATCAGAATCAATTCCTTTCCCCGATAATCTTTCGAAATTTGATCCGCCAGTCGCTCCACGATAGATTCGATCTCTTCACGGGAAATCAAGGGATGAAGTTGATATTTCTCCATAAATTTTAAAGGGCGTGCTCCAGGACGACAATCTCCATCTGGGACGGAAGACTCTTTTTGTCAAAAGAGATTTCATTCGTCCCTGGCCGTTTAATATGGGTCTTTCCTTTCAGAAAGTCTTCCACGGGAGAGATGGGAAATCCGCATTTGGAGGTTTTAAAATGCATTGGAATGACTACCTTAGGTTTAATCTGTTGAGCTACCTCGGTTGCCTCTCTGGCATCAATGGTAAAGAATCCTCCTACCGGGAGAAAAAGGATATCCACGGGGCCAATCTCTACCACTTCTTTTTCGCCCAATCGGTGGCCGAGATCCCCCAGGTGGCAAAGTTGCATTTCATCGACTGAAAGCACGAAGATTGTGTTTTCTCCACGTTCCTTCCCTCTGGAAGGATCATGATAGGTCGAAATCCCTTTAATGGGAATTCCCTTAACGTTTTTTGGACCACTTCCTTTGACGATCTGAGGAGAACCCGGTAGGCTCTTGGTGTCGTTGTGATCCGCATGGTCATGACTCGTAAGCACGATATCTGCTTCATCTTTGATCTTCCCATAGGCCAGTTGGCCTCCATAGGCCCCGGATTCATAAGGATCAAAGATAATCTTTATCCCTTGCTCTGTAGTGACTAAAAATGAAGCATGTCCGTACCATTTGATTTTCATAGAGACCTCCTTTCCAGGCTTTTCCCCAAATGGCCAAGAAAATTTTTTCTATCTTTTCCTCAATTTTGCCTCCACGGCTTTTTTCTTCCCTTCAATCGTTCCCTTCTTGTCCCTTCGGTCATCAATTTTTATGGTGGTGAGGACTCGAAGAGCTCCCTTTTTAAAAGGAACTTCATGCATCTTGGAAGCGATGGATAAGAGCTTTTTTAAATCTCCTTCGATATTGGTCCCCATTGAAGTCAGTTCAAAGGGGATGTTCTCCCTTTTTAACACCTTGATACATTCAGCCACATACTCACTCAAACTTGTCCCGGACGTTCCGATGGGGACGACACTGATTTCTAAGATGGCCATCGATATCCTCCCTGGGTTAGGATTTAACCCATTTTTATCACTGAAACAGGCTCTTGTCAATGACCAGATAAATATATTAATATGGTTTTATGAATCAGCCTCAAGAAGTATCTGGTCTGATCGCTTTTTCTGCTGGATTTCTTTCATTTATTTCTCCCTGCGTCCTTCCTCTGTTTCCCTCCTATCTGACCTATATCACCGGGATCTCCTTTAAAGAGCTCTCTGAACCACAGGGAAGGAAGTTAAGAGGGATGACCATTCTCCATTCTCTTCTTTTCATCATGGGCTTCTCTTCGGTATTTATTCTGATGGGTGCCTCGGCGACCTATTTAGGGCAGATTCTGGCAAGCTATCAAGAGTGGATCATGAAGGCTGGAGGAATTCTCATCATCATCCTGGGAATCCATTTCACAGGACTGATTCAGATTCCTTTCCTCCAGATGGAGAAAAGATTTGAGTTGAGAAAAAAACCCTTGGGTTTTTTAGGCTCCTTTCTGGTCGGAGTGGTCTTTGCGACGGGATGGACTCCCTGCATCGGTCCGATTCTTTCGACCATTCTGATCTATGCGAGTACCTCCCAGAAGTTTTCGACGGGTATTCTCCTTCTTACCCTTTATTCAATGGGATTAGGAGTTCCCTTCCTTCTTTCTTCATTAGCTTTCAATTCTTTCCTTTTTGCCTTTGAGTGGATAAAACGTTATATGCGGGTCATTACCCTGATCAGTGGAATATTTCTGATCCTTGTTGGAACTCTGATTCTTACAGATGCTTTCCGATCCCTCAGCTATTACTTCTATCAACTCTCCAGTCCTTAATTTATCAAGAAGGGCCCCCTTTCATTCTCTCATTGTCTGAGGCTCATCAAGGCAAAGAGACCCCCCGAACCAAAAAGCAGGGTAGGGATCCAGGCAGAAAGAAGGGGTGGTAGGATTCCCGATTTACCGAAGGAAATAAAGGCATAGAAGGTGATCCCATAAGCAAAGCCAATCATTACACTCATTCCAATATTGAGGGCAATTCCTCCAGAACGACCGGTCCTGAGGGCAAATGGAATTCCTATCAGAACCATCACCAGATTTAGAAAGGGGTAGGAAAGTTTGGCATGGAGATCCACAAGATAGCGGGTGGGATCATAGCCGGAGAGTTTGATCTTCTGAATATAATTTTGGAGATCTGTATAGCTCATCTCTTTTGACTGACGTTCGATCTTCTGGAGAGAGTCCCAATCTTCTGAGAGGGAATACTCCTTCTCTGTAAAAGGGACGAGACGGATTGTCCCATCTTCCCCGAATTCTCGAATCGCTCCATTTAAAAATTTCCACCTTCCATTCACCCATTTTGCCTCCCGGGCATCGACCCGCTCGATACATCGAAATTGATCATCAAATTGATAAAGGGTGACTCCTTTTAAAACCTTCTCTTTTGAGTCAAGGAGTTGAATATTGAAGATTCGCTGGTCACTTCGATACCAGATCTTGTAATTCTTAAAGAAACTTGCAGGTTCCTGTTTTCGAACCTGAACAGAGAGCAGGTAATGAGTTTTCTGATTGGCCAGAGGAACAAGATATTCATTTCCGAGGAAGGAACAGAAACTCATCAAAAGGGCGATAAGGAAGAGAGGCAGTATGATTCGATAAAGACTCACCCCTCCGGCTTTCATGGCTGTGAGTTCATTGTGTCTGGAAAGTGTCCCCAGAGTGAGGAGAATAGAGAGAAGAATGCCATAGGGGAGAGTCCATTGGAAAACGATCTCGGGGATCTTGAAGAGGAGATATAAAAAGATAAGGGAGAAGTGAGCTTGATGCTTAATAAATATGTTGATCTTCTGAAAGAAGAGAACAATGATATAAATAAGGACAAGGGTACTCAGGCTCAGACCAAAGATCTTTAGAAACTCCCGGAGGAGATAGCGATGGAGGATCCGAAACCTTTTAGACATGCTCCCAGGTCCTTCTCCACTTCTCCTGAAGGAAGTCGATCCCTTCGGTTAACCAGAGAAGAGGCTTAAAAGGAGATTCTTTTGCTGACTTGATGAGGAGATAGATTCCAAAAATTCCAAAAAGGAGATTTGGAACCCAACCCGCCCATGAGGGAGGGATTTCCTTTCCCATCGCAAGGATTTCTGATGCCGTAAGGGCAATGTAGTAGATAAGGATGATGAAAATACAGAGGATCAATCCATAGGATCTACTGGATCGGCGGGGCTGGATCCCGAGAGGAACGCCAATGAGTCCAAAAATCAGACATGAGAAAGGAATGGAATACCGCTTGTGAAGTTCCACTTCCTGAGAAGTGATATCCTCACCTGCCAGCCTCTTCTTCTCTATTTTTTCTTTAATCTCTTCAATTGACATTTCGTAGTCTTTTAATTTCTTTCCCATTTTTGCAAAAGCGCTGGACAGCTCCAGTCTAAGATCATAAGATTCGAAACGCATTTTTTGATAGACATTCTGTCGGGGTTCGAATCGGTGAATCTCCCCTTGACGAAGGGTTAGAATCACCTCCTGAGATTTCGGATCGTTATAGAGATAGCCTTCTCTGGCAAAGATCGTATTCGTTTTTTCCTTATCCCTTTCATCATAGATTAGGACTCCTTCCATCTTTTTCCCCTGGATGGGAACTTTATCCACATAGATCACAAAGCCTTCGAACTCATCATTAAATACTCTTTCCTTAATCTCCACATCTGCCTTGGATTGAGCGATGAGAAAGAGCGTGGATTTAAAACCACGGTTTCCCCAGGGGAGACCATGAAAAACCAGAAAGGAGGTGAGGAGATAAGTTCCGATGGAGAAAAGAAGAACGGGAAAGTAGAGTTGGTAGAGACTTATGCCCGATGCCTTGAAAGCTGTAATTTCGCTATCCTGAGAGAGCCTTCCAAAGGCAAGGAGGGTTCCTAAAAGGAAGGCCATGGGAATGGTAAAGATAAGAAACGAGGGAGAAATGTATAAGAGAAGCATAAAAATATGGGAGGGTTTCACTCCCCGGGTGACGATCAATTCGATAATTTTAAAGATTTTGTCCATTAAAAGGAGGATGGTAAAGGTTATCAAACCGATAAGAAAAATGGGAAGGATCTCTTTCAGGATATAGAGGGTGATGGTTTTTTTCATTTTTAAAATATTCTAAGGGGAGCAGAGTGGAGAAGTCAAGGAAGGATCAAAGGTTTGCAAATTTTCCCGGACCAAACTGACCGATCAAGTCCAGGGAGGTAATTGATATAGAAATATCCCTTATGGGAATAGGAGAATTCCCCCTTCTGACATTTTATGAATCGTTTCCTTCACTTTTTCATATTCCACTTCAGCGTAAAGATGAGGCTCAAGTCGTGGAATAGAAACACATTTTTTAGTTATGGTATAGGCGTCTGGGTTCGGTTCCCCTTTATAGATTACAAGGAGGTCGATATCGCTTCCAACTGTGTAATTTCCCTTCGAATAAGATCCAAAAAGAATAACTTTAACAAGCGGGAGTTCTTCGTCCAATCTTTTGATTCGTTCTTTAAGGATTCGGAGAAGATCGGCTCGATCAAATTCTGGATAAAAGATTTTCACAGAACTGGATGATTTTTTCTGCATGACCCAAAAGCCTCCTGGCTTCATCCTCAATATAACGAGTTCGTGGAGATCCAGAGGGATGAGCATTGGGATAACGAGTAGGGATATAAGCCTTATCCAGCTCTAAGGCACCATTTAATAGTTCTTTTGAAACTTCATGCTTTTTAGATAACTCTTGAAGCAAATCACTTACAGAATGACCCCAGGCCTCCGCCCCCATTTTCTGAAAGACAGCCTTAACTGCTTTCTCTGCGGCTTGCTGCGATGAAAAACAGGACCATTCATAGAAGCCTTGCTCGATATCGCTTGATGCGTGTTTGAGATCTCCCTTCGCCTGATCCATCCAATCTCGACTTCTTTCTATCATAGATCTTTAGATTAAATTCAAAGACTCAGATTCGACCCACAGGTTTGTCATTAAAAATGACCATGAATAGTCAGAGAGGGCAGAAATTAACCCAATTTATTGAAGGCATTATGGTCCCAACGGGATTCGAACCCGTGTTTTCGACGTGAGAGGCCGATGTCCTAGGCCACTAGACGATGGGACCTTCTTTGTCCAAATTAACTCACAAACCCTCAAAAATCAAGGATAGATTGAAATGAATTCGAATTTCACTTATAATCGCTATCTCGGCGGAGATACAGTCGATGATTCCTCTTCGAGATGCCATTCGATCAAAAACCTTTCCTGTTGTGAATACCCTCATTATCATCTTGAATGTCCTTGTCTTTTTCTGGCAGCTCACCCTGGGTCCAAGGCTTAATGAGATTCTGTTTCTTTATGGGATCGTCCCCCTCCGTTATTCTGATCCACAGATTGCTCTTCAATTCACAAGGTTTGAGCAGTGGTTCCCATTTATCTCTTCGATGTTTCTTCACGGCGGTCTGTTTCACATCCTCGGGAATATGTGGTTCCTCTATATCTTCGGAGATAATATCGAAGAAAGGCTCGGTCATCTCCGTTATCTCTTCTTCTACCTCCTTTGTGGCGTGGTAGCGGGTTTAGTCCATCTCTTTACAAACTGGGGTTCCAGGATCCCCACCATTGGAGCGAGCGGGGCTGTCTCTGGGGTCATGGGAGCCTATCTTATCCTCTATCCTCATTCAAGAATTCTTACCCTTCTTCCGATCTTCTTCTTTCTTCATTTTGTAGAGATCCCGGCCTTTGTCTTCCTCGGTTATTGGTTTCTGATCCAACTTTTCTCAGCAAGCCTTACTCCTAAGAATGTGGGAGGAATTGCTTTCTGGGCTCACGTGGGAGGCTTTGTGGCAGGTTTCATCTTCGTTAAGCTCTTCGAGTGGGCTCCAAGAATTGGACTGGACTATAACCTTCGCCATTATACAGAAAGGAAGAGATCGCCTCGACTCCAAACCATCTATCCACAAATTCTTTCGGAAGATTTGGATGTATATGGAACCCTGTGGCTTACCCCCATAGAAGCGATCCGTGGGACTCGAAAGCTCATCTCTATTCCTCAGGGATTGCGTAAAAGAAATGTGATTGTCACTGTGCCGCCAGGAGTGGAAGAAGGAACGCGGTTACGTTTAAAAGGGTTGGGAAAGGCCGATCCTGAAGGAAATCGAGGAAACCTTTTCCTCGAAGTTCGAATCCTGGATTAAAATTGGTTTTAGAGTATTTTCTTAAATGATAATCCAATCTGAAATCACCCCAAAGCATTCCCTTTCCAATTTTTTCGAGCCTGGGAGAATTGGTGTGATCGGATTATTAAGAGAAGGCTTTTTTGGCGGTTTAGTGGTCATCAAAACATTATTGAGAAACGGATTTTCAGGAGAAATCTATCCGGTAAACCCTTCTTACAAAGAGATTTTAGGTCTCAAGGTTTATCCCTCTATCAAAGATGTCCCCGCTCCTGTGGATTTAGTCTTGATCATTACGGGGAATCGGGCTGTTCCTCATATCCTTCGGGAATGTGGTGAGAAAGGGGTTAGAGCAGCCATTGTGGTTTCAGATGGGTTTGCCGAAAGGGACGAAGAAGGTGCAAAACTCCAAAAGGAGATAGTGGAGATTGGAAGACAGTGGGGGATCCGGATCCTTGGACCCAATACGGCCGGGATCGCCAATCCCTCGAAAGGTGTTCTTCCCAATCCATACGAATTAGGCTATGAGAGGCTGAAACCGGGGGGAGTGGCTCTCTGTGGTCAGACGGGAATGATTAACCCTCAGGCTTTTCCCTATGGAGATTTAGGATACGGGGTGAGCAAGATCTGTGATTTTGGGAATAAATGTGATGTGGATGAGTGCGATCTGATGGAGTACCTTGAGGAAGACTCCGACACAAAGGTCATTGCCCTTTATCTTGAAGGAATTCGGGATGGCCGAAGATTTATGGAGGTTGGAAGAAGGGTTCAAAAAAAGAAGCCTATTCTCATTCTAAAGTCAGGTAGAACAGAAGAGGGAGCAAAAGCCACTTCTTCTCACACCGGGGCACTCGCGGTCAAGGATCAGATTTTCGATGGGGTCTGCAAACAAGCAGGCCTTCTTAGACTTGATAGTTTTGGGGAACTCTTTGAATTACCAAAGATCTTTTCCCACCAGCCCCTTCCAAAAGGAAATCGTCTGGGAATCGTGACCTTTACTGGAGGGGTTGGGGTATTGGCCGTGGATGAAGCCACTCGATATGGTCTAAGGCCTACAATCCTTACCCGTAGAACGATAAGAGAGCTCAGTTCCATCTATCCGAATTTAGGAAAGCCTATCATCGATCTCGGTCCGCCCATGGCAGCCCTCAGGGATTATATTTCGATCTATCCAAAAATCCTGAGGGCAGTCTTAAAAGATGAGAATGTCGATTGTCTTTTCAACGTTATCTGGACAGGGCCTACCCAAACCTTCTTAGAGGAGTATCTCAGGATTTACCGACAGCTGAAAGAAATCAATCAAAAGACCGTTGCAACCTGGGTTTATGGCCCAAAAGTATCCCTGATCCAGGAGTTGACTTTTGGGCTTGAAGAATTGGGTTTCCCCGTATTTAAGGATTTGGAGAAGGCCATAAAGGCGTTAGGATTGGCCTCCCATTATAGTGTCTTAAAAAGGAGAGAAGAAAGATGAAGAGAGTTTCGATCGTTGATCGATTAAAGAAAGAAGGAAGAACCATTTTAACCGAGATAGAAGCAAAAACCTTTCTCAAACAGGAAGGAATCCCCGTTATAGAGACCCGTCTTTCGAAGACACCAAAAGAAGCGATTTCTATCTCCCAGAGGATAGGATTTCCTGTGGTACTAAAAATTTCATCTCCCGAGATTCTCCATAAGAGTGAGGCGGGAGGAGTAAAGCTCTCTTTAAAGAATGCTCAGGAGGTGAAGGTTGCTTATGATGAGATCATGGAGGCTACACGAAAAAAGTATCCTCGAGCAACGATTCATGGAGTCACGGTTCAAAAAATGGCTAAACCCGGAACGGAAGTCATAGTCGGGACGGGTAAAGATCCTCAGTTCGGGCCTTTTATCATGTTTGGACTGGGAGGAATCTTTGTCGAACTCCTAAAAGACGTCTCGTTTCGAATCATCCCTATCACCAGAAGGGATGCCCGGGAGATGATCGGAGAGATCAAAGGTTATCCCCTCTTATTAGGATATCGGGGAAGGGAGTCCGTGAGTCTCTCAGCTCTGGAAGAAATCCTCTTAAAGGTTTCTCAGTTGATTGAGAAATACCCCGAGATCAAAGAATTGGAGCTCAATCCTCTTTTTGCTTACAAAAATAGAGTCTTGGGGATCGATGCGAGGATCCTCCTGGAGGGGCCATGAAGCAAACTCCAAGGGCCTGCAAAGCCCATTATTACGGGATCTCCTAATCAGAGGAACTCGAAGAAAAGGAAGACTCTGGATCGAGGGGAAGATGCTTCGTTTTACGGGTCCTCCGATATTCTCCATCCTTAACCCTTCCCATTTCCTTCATTTTTGAAAACCTTTTTACAATACCCGCAATTAACATGTCCATGGCCTCGTTTCAAGAGAAGGTCTCCTTTGAGATTTGATTTTCAATCGGACGGGTTTTAGAATTCAATCATTTCGCAGATGGATGAAGAGGGTTGAATAAAAAAATCCTGGCCATTCTCAGCTCTGCCCATTTTGTCACGGACTTGAATCAGGGAGCTCTTCCTGCACTTCTCCCTTTCTTTAAAGAAGCCTTAAATCTTTCTTATACCATTTCAGGAACCATTGTCCTATCGTCCAATCTTACCTCTTCCATCATTCAGCCTATCTTTGGACATCTTTCAGATAGAAGGCAGATCGAGTGGCTCCTTCCTCTGGCGCCTCTCATTGCCTGTGTGGGAATCTCTCTCACGGGATTGACCCAGACCTACTCCCTCCTGATTACCTGTGTCGTTCTCAGCGGGATCGGAGTTGCCGGTTTTCATCCTGAAGGATTTAAGACTGCCCACTTTTTTACAGGAGAGAAGAAAGCCACAGGAATGTCCTTCTTTGCGGTAGGTGGAAACTTGGGGATTGCCATCGGTCCTCTCTGGGGGATGCTTCTGGTGACCTCCTTTACCCTTAAAGGAACCCTGGCCATGATCCTGCCTGGAATCCTTATCTCAATAATTCTCTTCGTTCATCTGGGGAAAATTTCAACTCCTGTAAAGAGTTTCTCTAAAGAGGTCTCAGGGCGAAAAAAGGGTCCCCTCTCCAGAGATCAGAAACTCTCTTTCTTTTTTCTTGTTCTTACGGCTACGATTCGGGCCTGGACCCATTTTGGTCTTGCCACCTTTATTCCATTCTACTATATCAATTACCTCAAAGGGAATCCCATTTATGCAGGAAAACTCATTTCCACCTTTCTTATCTCAGGATCCATAGGAACTCTTCTGGGTGCTCCCATCGCAGATCGAATTGGTCATAAGCGGTTCTTGCTGGCCACCTTGATCCTCTCTTTTTTCTTGCTTCTCCTTTTTCATCAAAGCAGCGGTTGGTGGATCTTCATCTTTCTGGGACTCTCAGGAATGGTTCTCATCTCCTCCTTTGCAATTACCACCGTCATGGCTCAAACCTTGCTTCCCCAACACTTAGGAATGGCTTCAGGAATGATGGTTGGATTTACGATGAGCGCTGGAGGAATGGGGGTTACCCTCCTTGGGGTCATCTCTGATCTCTGGGGGGTTCCTATGGCCATGAAGGTGATCCTTCTTCTTCCATTGATTGCTTTTGGGGTAGGATGGATGGTAAAGTATCCTCTCAGATTAAAGGAGGAGAGATGATGACCATTCTGGTCACAGGAGGAGCAGGCTTCATTGGTTTCCATCTGTGTGAACGACTTCTTAGGGAGGGCTATCGGGTCATCTGCTTTGACAATTTTGATCCTTTTTATGATCCAAACCTAAAGATCAGAAATGTCGAAGAGCTCACCCTGAGATTTCCCGAAACCTTCTCTCTCGTTACAGGAGATATTCGAAACCGGGATCATTTAAAAGAGACCTTTCAAACCGAAAGGATCGATCTGGTTTTTCATCTGGCTGCCAAAGCTGGGGTCCGGCCCTCCCTGTTAGAGCCTCAGCTCTATGAAGAGGTCAATCTCCGGGGAACGATATTTCTGCTGGAAACATGCAAAGGGTTTGGCGTAAAAAAATTCATTTTTGCCTCCTCCTCCTCGGTTTACGGGGAGAGCAGTCAAGTCCCTTTTTCTGAAGAGGACCCCGACCTTAGACCCATTTCTCCCTATGGGGTGACTAAAAGGGCTGGGGAACTTATTTGTTACTGCTATCATTATCTCTATCAGATGGAGGTGGCCTGTCTTCGAATCTTTACAGCCTATGGCCCGAGGCAGAGGCCTGAAATGGCCATCCATAAGTTTACCGCCTTGATGGATCAGGGTGAGGAAATTCCAGTATACGGGGATGGATCCTCCCGGAGGGATTACACTTATATCGATGATCTCATCGATGGGATGATGGCAGTGCTTGAGCATCACCAGGGTTTTGAGATTTATAACCTTGGAGAATCTCGAACGACTTCCCTCAACGAGCTGATCCATCTCATTGAAGAGGCTTTAGGGAAGAGGGCTAAGATTCAGAGATTGGAGCCACAGAAAGGAGATGTCTCCCTGACCTATGCTGATATTCGGAAGGCTAAACAGAGGTTAGGATATCAGCCCAAAATCAGTATAGAAGAAGGAATCAGAAGATTTGTCCGATGGTATAAGGAGAGAAAAAGGATCTAATCCTTTGGGAGGAGAAAAGAGATAATCCTTTAATTCGGTGGTTCAAAAGGGAATGACTCAAAATCAGGAAGGGAAGTAGATTCTCCAGAGAGTCCCTGAAGGAGTATCCTCGAGGGCAATTCCTTTTGAAAGAAGAAGGTTTCGAATTTCGTCAGCCTTTTTCCAGTCCCTCTTTTTTCTTGCCTGATTTCTCTCTTCGACGAGTGCGAGAATCTCTTTCTCGGTCAGGCCGAGTCTTTTCAGCCCTCTCTCCCTCTGTTGTTGAAGATAGACTTCGGGATCTTCCTGAAATAATCCCAAGACCCACCCTATTTTTTTAAAGTGACGATACCCTCTGGATAGAAGAGGAAGAAGTTCTTGGGAGGGGTTTTTAGAATAAAGGTCCAGAATGGCGTTCAGAGATCTCTGCAAGTCATGGAAATAACCTAAAGCCTGAGCCGTGTTGAAATCATCATCCATGGCCTCCTTGAATCTATCTGGAAAGGTCTCGATCCTTCCGGCCAACTCCTTGAGAGGGGCTTCTTCCATCATGGTTTTCTTCTTCGATGAGGAGAGGTTCGAGATTTCTTCTGGGAGAGGAAAGGGAATATTTTCTTTAATCCCTTTGAGAGTTGAATAGAATCGATCCAGGGCGACCTGACTTTCCCTCAAACCTTCTTCAGAATAGTCTACCGGATTTCTATAATGATGGGAAAGAAGGAAGAGTCGAAGGACTTCAGGATGCCAGTGGTCAAGGATCTCTTTGATTGTCAGGATGTTTCCGAGGGATTTTGACATCTTCTCTTTGTTGATGTTTACAAATCCGTTATGGATCCAATAGAGTGCAAAGGGTTTTCCTGTGGCTGCCTCCGATTGAGCGATTTCATTTTCGTGGTGAGGGAAAATGAGATCTTTCCCACCCCCATGGATGTCGAAAGTTTCCCCCAGATGCTTCTGACTCATCACCGAACATTCGATATGCCATCCGGGTCTTCCTTTTCCCCAAGGACTCTCCCAGAAGGGTTCGCCCGGTTTACTCGCTTTCCACAGAGCAAAATCCAGAGGATTTTCCTTCTTTTCGTCGATCTCCACCCTTGCTCCTGCCTTCATCTCCTCTAAATTTCTTCTGGAGAGTTTCCCATAGTCCTTGAATTTTTCTACAGAGAAAAAGACATTTCCATCTCTCTCATAGGCATATCCTTTCTGGATCAGGGTAGAAATGAGATGGATCATTTCAGAGATATGATCGGTGGCCCGGGGTTCCACGGTGGGTCTCTCGAGGCCCAATCGCCCCATATCGGTATAGAACTCTTTAATATATCTGTCTGCAATCGTTTTATAGTCCACCCCTTCTTCGTTGGCTCGTCTAATGATTTTATCATCGATATCCGTAAAGTTCCGGACATAGGTGACCTCATACCCTCGATATCGAAGGTATCGATAGATGATATCGAAGACAATCGCTGATCTGGCATGACCAATATGACAGAGGTCATAGACAGTCACTCCACAGACATACATTCCTATCCTATTCTCGTGGAGTGGGACAAACTCCTCTTTTCTTCCCGAAAGGGTATTATAAATTCTAAGAGACATCGACTCCTTACTCCTTCCTTTTTAGGGGTCCTCTCCTTCGAGAGCTATTTTCAGGCGTTTCATCACTCTTTCCTGTCCGAGAAGGGGGAGGATTTTGGCTAATTCTGGTCCTTTCATCTTTCCTGTGATTCCCGCACGGAGAGGAGCATAAAGGGATTTCCCTTTATGACCCGTCCTCTCCTCAACCTTGAGGAGAAGGGAAGCCCAGCTCCCTTCCCCTTTTTTAGGGGATTCCTTTAAGATAGCATAAATCTCTTGAAGGATTTTTTGATTCTCAGGATGTTTGAGAATCTTCTTTGCCTCCTCTTCAATCGCAAATTTTTCGTCAAAGAAAATCCCCAGATATTCCTCTACTTGAGAAAGAACGGTGATATTCTCCTTCAGAAGGGAAATCACCTCCAATAAGTATTTTTTTTCACATTGATCTACCTTAATCCCCGCCTTTTCAAGAGATGGGGTCAATAGGGTGAGCAGCCGATTCTCATTCATTTTTCGAATATAGTGGCTGTTTAACCACTCCAATTTCTGCCGGGAGTGAATTGGGGCGTTCCTCGAAAGAGAGGAAAGAGAGAATTCCTCTCGTAATTTTTCTATGGTAAAGAATTCTTCTTTTGAGGGAGGAGTCCAACCCAAGAGGAAGAGATAGTTGAGAAGGGCTTCAGGTAAAAAGCCTTCTTGCCGATAATGAGCAACCGCTGTGGCACCGTGGCGTTTACTTAAAGGGGTTCGATCTGGTCCAAGGATGAGAGGATGATGGGCAAATTGAGGGGGTTCCCAGCCGAAGGCTCGGTAAAGAAGGATCTGCCGGGGAGTATTGGAGAGATGGTCATCTCCTCGGATGACATGGGTGATCTCCATCAAGTGATCATCAATGACACAGGCAAAATTATAATCCGCTATTCCATATGAGCGGATAATGATAAAATCACCGATTCCACTTAATTCAAAACTCATTTTTCCGTGGATGAGATCTTCAAAGAGGACAGTTCCCCTCCCCACAGGAAATCGAAGGACAAAAGGGACCCCTTCAGATTCCTTTTCGGAGATCTCTTTCCGGGTAAGGAGACGACATTTTCCGTCGTATCTTGGCATCAATCCTTGAGAGAGTTGTTCCTTTCGCAAGGCTTCAAGCCTTTCGCGGGAGCAGAAACATTTATAAGCCTTTCCTTCCTGAAGTAATTGTTCTCCAAATTGACGATAAAGAGAGATCCTTTGAGATTGGCGATAAGGACCGTAGGACCCTTTTCCATCTGGGCCTTCGTCCCATTCAATCCCTAACCATCTTAAATCTTCCAGAATGGCTTGAACGAAAGCTTCCGATGAACGTTCCGCATCGGTATCTTCAATTCGGAGAATGAATCGACCCCTCTCTCGTTTAGCAAACACGTAATTGAAAAGGGCAGTTCGGGCATTCCCAATATGGAGGAGCCCTGTGGGAGCGGGAGCAAAACGAACTCGGACAGTAGGAGCCATTAGTGTTTATCAGATTCTCTAAAGGATTTTCTTTAGAGAGAGGATTGGGAGGAGTCAGGAGCCTCCTGAACTAAAACAATAGCATAGGCAGCGATTCCTTCTCCCCTCCCGGCAAAACCTAACCCTTCGGTCGTCGTTGCCTTTATACTAATCCTTCCCGATTCCATCTCTAAGATCTCCGAAATCATTTTTATCATCTTCGGGAAATATTCGAGGAGTTTTGGTTTCTCAGCAACAATCGTTGTATCGATGTTTAAGATTTGGAATCCTTTCTCTTTAACCATCCCGAAGACTTTTTTCAAGAGGAGGAGACTCGGGATATTTCGGTATTGGGGGTCCGTATCTGGAAAGTGACGCCCGATATCTCCCTCTGCAATCGCCCCGAGGAGGGCATCACAAATGGCATGTGTAAGAACATCCGCATCGGAGTGACCCTGAAGGCCAAGGAGATAAGGGATTCTTACTCCCCCTAAGATAAGGGGACGGTTAGGAACTAAGGGGTGGACATCATAACCAAATCCCATCCTCATCTCTCTTCCCCATTTGATTTAGATGCCATCTGAAGAATGAGCTGGGCAAGCATCAGATCCTCCTGGGTCGTAATTTTAATATTGGAATAAGAACCTGGAAGGAGGTGGACCTTGATCCCTAATCTCTCCACAAGGGTGGCGTCATCAGGAACAGACATTTCTTCAAGAGCAGGAGTGAAGTAGGCTTTTCGAAGAATGGAGGCCTGAAAAGCCTGGGGGGTTTGAACCTGCCAGAGAGAAGATCTTTCTAATGTATGGAGCACGATTCCATCCGAGGTCGCCATCTTGATGGTATCCTTCACAGGTACTCCCACCACTGCAGCTCCCGAGCGGGTAGCTTCTTCAATGGAGGCCTCAATCATTTCCTCAGTCACAAAAGGACGAACCCCATCATGAATGACGACGATCTCCGTATCCTCGGGTAAAGCCTCAATCCCTTTTTTTACAGAATCCTGTCTCCGTTTTCCTCCCGGGATAATTTTTAACACCTTTTGATAATGATAAGGTTCGATCACTTCTTTCAGACAGTACTCCAGATCCTCCTCTCCCACCACGACCAGGATGAAACGAATAAGGGGGCATCTTTCGAAAGAGGCAAGGGTATGGCTCAGGATAGGTTTCCCGCCAAGAGAGAGAAACTGTTTCTTCCTCACCCCCCCAAGACGCTGGCCTTTCCCTGCAGAGACAATAATCGCATCCGATTTAATCAAGGGTGGCTTCTTCCTGCAGTTCTATTTAATAATCCGTATGGAAGGAGTAATAATAATCTTTCCCCCGGCTCTCCCGGGCCGCTTCTTCTTTTAATTTTGCAAAGATCATCCTTCCCGCAGGGGTCTGAAGCACACTGGTTACCACAACATCCACATTTTTACCGATCTGTCTTCGACCGTTGTCCACCACAATCATGGTCCCATCATCGAGATAAGCCACACCTTGACCGGTCTCTTTCCCCTCTTTTAAGATCTTCACATTGATTTCTTCTCCTGGGAGAACGACTGGCCTCAAGGAATTGGCAAGGGCATTGATGTTCAGGACTTCAATCCCCTGGAGTTCGGCTACTTTATTGAGGTTAGAATCATTGGTGACAATTTTCCCACCTACCTGTTTCGCCAGTTCGATCAATTTAGCATCTACCTCTCGGACAGAGGCATAATCGGTATCAATGATCTGGACATCGGTGTTTGTCTGCTTCTGTAAATGATTCAGAATTTCCAGGCCTCTCTTTCCCCGCGTCCGTTTGATAGGATCCGAGGAGTCTGCAATGCGTTGAAGTTCATTGAGAATAAAAGTGGGGATGATAAGGGTCCCTTCAAGGAAGCCTGTTTCTGCAATATCAGCAATTCGACCATCAATAATCACACTCGTGTCAAGAATTTTCGGAGGTCCCCCCCTGGAGGAAAGTTTGGTAAAGGGTCTTCCTCCTACAGGGTGAAACTCTTCCCCTTTTTTTAACCCGATTCGAAGACCAATATACCCACAAGTCCCATAGAGGAGAGCGGAAAAGGGGAGAGATAAAGGTGATGTTCCGATCAGACGGGAGAAAAAGATACCAAAAATGAGATAAGCCATGATCAATCCCAATCCTAACCCGATAAAACTCCCTAAAAGGCATCGGAGAGGGATCTTCTTTAATCTCTCCTCAATAAGGAGAGTGAGGCCGGCCAGGATCACTCCTCCGAGTCCCCCGATTAAAGGCATGTGAGGAGAAGGGGAGAGAGATTTCATGAATTCGAATCCTCCCCATCCACAGACAAAGAATAAGATAAGGCGAATAATCCAGACCTCCATTGTTTTCACCTCCTTTCATGAGAGAAATAGATTCTAAATAGGGAGAAGATAGGAGAGGTAGGGATGAATCTTAAGACCCAAAGATTGCCTTGATCTCCCTTAAGATTTCAGATTCTTTGACCTCTCGGGCAATAGCCAGTTCTTTTACCAAAAGATTTTTGGCCATATCAAGGATCTTTTTCTCTCCAAAGGAGAGCTCTTTTTCGTTTTTAAGGAGATGAAGATCTCTTAAAACCTCTGCAATCTCGTAAATTGAGCCCGTGTTAATCTTTTCCATATATTCTCGATACCTTCGATTCCAGGTCTGGTTGTCGATCGTGACATCGTGGTTCTTTAGAATCTCCATCACTTTTCGGACGTCAATTTTTCTGATCACTGTTCGTAAGCCTGCAGATTTCACATTATCTTTGGGAACCATGATGGTCATTCCATTGTCTACAAACCGGAGGATATAAAAGATCTGCTCCTTTCCAGAGATTCTTTTCGTTTCGATGGCTTCAATGACTCCAACCCCATGACCCGGATATACTGCTTTATCCCCTACTTGGAACATAGAATTATACCTCCTTCCTCATCTTCTCCCTACAGAAAGGTCACCTTTATGAAGATGGATTTAAAATTCAATGAGAGGGTTGTAGGATAGATCAGGACCCTTCTGTATTGACTAATTTTATAATATCCATCGTCTCGGGTTTCTGTCCTTGAATCCAATGACCCATGGAGGCATCGATTCCCAAATAGGCTGAAATCTGAATCCTTCCCTTGACCTCCTTTCGCTCCTCGTGACTCCCTATTGGAAGAACCTCCATCACATCACCAATCTTTAAACCACTCAGTTTTCCTGCATTAATATAGACTTCTCTCCCCTCCACCTTGGCAATCCGTCCATACCATTCAACCTTATCAAGTTCTTTAGAGAGATCCCGGGCTAAATCACTTAAAGCAATCTCAATGGCTTTAGATTTCGCCTTTTCTTCAGCAAAGGTCCCTTTCACTTTGGTGGCAATGAGGGGGTTTTGGGCGGAAAGAGTCTTTATCATCTTTCCATGTCGGGTTTCAAAGATTCTCGCTTCAATCTGGATGATCGACGAGGCAAGCTCCTCCAGGTCCTTTGGTCCTTTTGCAGTAAACATATAGGGACCGGAAAGCTGGCCGGTGACCACTGCATGAATCCCAAAGGCTTCGTTTAAAAGTCGTAAGCCTTTCTCAGTCTCCAATTCTCTTTCGGAAAGCCCTCTTTTTTCAAAGAATTCTTTTACCAGTGGATAGTCTATAAAAATAAGATGCGGAGTTTTTTGTGAGATCTCTTTAATCAATTTTTCGGCCATCCAGTCTCCAAATACCTCTTCGTCCGAAGAGGTCCTATCATCGAAGTGGGCAATGAGCACTTTCTTTTTTAATAAAGGAATAGGTGGAAGGGGGATCGTCCGGAAAGCGTCCGATTTTATAGTAAGAGATTGGGGGGGAGAGGAAAGGGTGATTTGACTCTCTTCTTTTTGGGCTGATGGAAGAAGATAGGATTCTTTATTGCTTAGGTATTCCTCTATAGGGATATAAATGTATTTAGGTTTATTGGGATCTTGTTTGGTCTCTGGATTAAGGACCTTTACGTACTCCAATCTATCGATGATCACGATTTCTTTATCTACTAACTCTTTCATTTTTGCCTTATGAGGAGGCCCCTTCTTGATGGGAAACCAGGAGGGGGTGGAACAGGCAAAAATAAAAATAGGAAGGATGAAAAGGACGAAAAATGGATACTTAGCTTTTTTCAAATCCATCTTTCCTTTTTATTTTAATAAATTATATCCTAAAAAAGTTAAAAAATCAATTAAAGAAGTGGAAATTTGTGAAAAAAATATACAAAGTTTAATTGTTTTTTAACCATTTGTTATTTTTAATTTATTATAAATTCTTATGGATGGTTGTGAGGTGGGTAATGACTCTTTTTAAATCATCGGGTGTGTCCACCCCGATTGGTTCATAATCAACATATATTAATTTGATTCTGTAACCATTTTCTATAACCCGGAGCTGTTCCAATTTTTCAAAATTTTCTAAGGGGGTAACCTTCATCTGCGCCAATTTTAAGAGGAAGCTCCGGCGATAAACATAAAGCCCAATGGTTTTAAAGATTTTTTGAGAAAGGAGTCTTTCTTTTAATTTTGAATCCGATAAGATCCGGTCGAAGGAAAAATCCCTTGGAAAGGGGATAGGAGCTCTTGAGAAGTAGAGGGCAAATCCTTTTCTGTCGACCACCACCTTTCCCTGATTGGGGTTTATCCAATCCCTTATATCTTTGATCCTCGTCATAAGGGAGGACATCATCAGAGTTTTATCTTTCAATAGTGGCCTTATGGCTTGATCAATAATTCTTCCCCTAATTAAGGGTTCATCCCCTTGGACATTAACAATAATGTTTGATCGCAGGGTTTGAGCAACTTCTGCCACCCGATCGGTTCCCGTGGGGTGGGTTGAGGAGGTCATCACTCCCTTGGCCCCAAATTTTTGAACGACCTTTAGGATTCTCTCGTCATCTGTAGCAATGATCACTTCATCTATTAATTTTGATTGGCAAACTCCCTCATAGACCCACTGGATCATTGGTTTTCCTAAAATATCAGCGAGGGGTTTTCCCTCAAAACGAGTCGATCCATAGCGGGCTGGGATGATGGCTGTAATCTTCATGGAATGGGTTTAACGGATACTTAAATTTAACCTAAATTGAGCGATTCTTGGTATTATTTAAAGATAACCACTCTGGATTCCCGTTTTCACGGGAATGACGTTTTCATTCATCGGGTGGCAGTCGTCATTCCTGCGGAAGCAGGAATCCAGTATATTTGATTCAATTAA
>CALIBK010000162.1 GCA_938045955.1 uncultured bacterium
CTCCTGGTTCAAATTAAAAAGGACCACCCGAACACTAAAGTCATTATCATGACTGCGTATGGCTCATCAGATGTTCAAAAGGAGGCCAATCGGAGAGGTTCGCTTTACTATATTGAAAAACCTTTTGAGATTAATGAAATCCGAAAAGTGATCATTGATTTAATTTATAAGAAGAAGGGGTTTCAGGGCCGCGTTGTTGGACTTCAACTGACCGATGTGATTCAAATGAATTGTCTAAGCCGCCTGACTACAGCACTCACTGTCACGAGAGATGGAGAGAAAGGAACCATTTATTTGCGAGAAGGAGAGATCGTTCATGCCGAATGTGGAGATCGGAAAGGAACGGAAGCCTTCTTCTATATCCTGAGCTGGCCGGAGGGGGAATTTATCTCCAATGTTGGGGTCAGTCCTCCTTTACAGACAATTTACCAGAGTTGGGAACACCTTTTGATTGAAGCGATGAGAAGGAATGATGAACGATAAAAACAGAGTCGGGTAACCGATGAACATTGTGATCACAAAAGAGGATTTAGAGAAAATCAACTTTTACCTGAATAAGGTGGTCTCCTCGTCTCTGGCTCAATCGGTATTATTGATCGATCGTTCGGGTCAACTGATTGCCCAATATGGAAATACAATGGATATCGATGTCCTTTCTCTCGCAGCTCTTACGGCGGCGAATTTTGGGGCGACTGCTGAAATTGCAAGAATCCTGGGGGAGGAAGAATTTACCCTTCTCTTTCACAAGGGAAAGAATGAGAATGTTTATTTCACAGCCCTTGGGGAGCATGTCATCCTGGTCACCCTTTTTAATGATAAGACCTCCCTGGGGTTGATTCGACTGAGAATTAATCAGATTGCAGAGGATCTATTAAAGATTCTCAAAAATATCTTTGACAGTAATCGTGAATTTTCTTTTCAGCCTCCAGAACATCATTCGTAGGGGAGGATTGAAGCTTAATGCCCTTTATTAATTTCAGTAAGGATGAGATTCAATGTAAGATTGTCTATTACGGAGCAGGGTTCTGTGGGAAGACCACCAACCTCCTCTATATCTACAATCAGATGAGTGATGATGTGAAAGGAAAGATGGTTTCTATTGATACTAAGGGAGACCGAACCCTTTTCTTTGATTTTTTATCATTAAACCTGGGCAAGATCAGAGGTTTTGATATTCGTGTACAACTCTACACCGTTCCCGGGCAGGTTCACTATGATGCGACTCGAAAGTTGGTCCTGAAAGGAGTTGATGGGGTTGTATTTGTGGCTGATTCCTTAAAGGTTCAACGTAAAAAGAATATCGAAAGTCTCATCAATTTAGCAAAAAATCTGGCCGAAAAAGGGATCAGTATCCGAACCATTCCTCTTGTCCTTCAATATAATAAAAGGGATTTGGATGGAACAGATTCCGAAATTCTTCCTATAGAAGTTCTTGAAAAGGATCTCAATTCCATGTTAAAAGTCCCTTCCTTTCCTGCCAGTGCCCTGAAGGGAGTGGGTGTATTTGAAACTTTAAGGGAGATTACGAAATTAGTGGTTAAAGATGTAAGCAGAAAGATTATGTTGGCAGATCAACCCATGAGATAAAAAGGGAGGCGGTCATGGAAAAACTATTCGATGAAGAGGAGCTCAAAGGATTGGAAGCAGAAATTGAGGCTGCGGTGGATCGACTCTTTGTAGAGAAAAGACAGGAGTGGAAACCCGGGCCCATTATTGAAGAACCCAACAAAGATATTTTTATGAAAAAGGAAGAGCCTCCTCTAAGATCTCTCGACCGATTAGAGAGTCATCTTCTTTCCCTGGAGTGGGAGGTCTCCAGGGAGAATCTCAATAAGAGTATTCAGGAGATTCAGGAGTTACAGGGTTCATTCCGTGAAGACCCTGAGATTTTCTCTGTGTTAGATCGAATGGCCAGACTTCTTCATCAAATGCTTAAAAATGAGGAAAAGATAGAGCCTTCTTTGATCAAAATCTTACTCGATTCAAAAGAGACCCTCAAACTCCTGATGAGGAGGGAAAAAGGAGAAATCGAGATTTACAAGAAATTGGCCTATGCAGGGATTGAAGCCAGATTCTCATGGATCGAAGAGACTTTCAGGTCGAAACTTAAACCTCAAGGGAGCCCGATAGAGATTCATCCTGAGATGGATTCTATCAGAAAGCAGATCGAGGAGGTTCTAAGTAGAATGGTCTCTTTTTCACAGAGGCTCGATGAGATCCTTCAAAAAATCAGCGACCATTTGTGCGCCCATGAAAAAGAAGGGAGACCCCAAAAGGACGTTTTCCCGGAAGAAAAATCCTCAACCCTGAAAGTGACTGTCTTAAAAATAGGGGAAACCCTGGTGGGTGTCGAAAGTGATAAAGTTTTTAAATTATTTAAGGTTCCCGAATCCCTGATAGGTCGCCTGGTTCAACTTTCCCGGATTCGAATCCGAGGATTTGATGTCAAGATGATTCCTTTGGGGAAGATATTACCCATCGAAGATAAGGATCTCTCTGGCGAGAAGCAGATCCTTATGGTCAGGGATGATGGGGAGTTTAAGGGATTAGTCATCGACCGGGTATTGAACAGACTCTCTATTCCATTTGGACGATTAGAGGGCTCCACCATGGAGGAGTCTCTCCTTGGAAGATTTCAATGGATATATCAGGATCATCAAGAAGAGATTCCGGTCCTCGATTTAAGTAAATATTAGGGTCAATCTCCACAGGGATAAGATGGAAGGCTATGGAAAGAGAGAAGCATTTATCCAGAAGCTATGAAGAGGAGATCCTCAAATTAAATCAAGAGCTGGAAAATGCAAAGAATTTTTCTCTCAGTTTGATCGAGAGTATCGGGAGTGGAATTATTATCACCGAAATAAATGATAAGATTACTTATATGAACCGCGCGGGAGAACGGATTTTAGGATATCTTAAAAATGAGGTGATCGGGAAACCCTTCAGTATTTTAGGTTTGAAAGAAAAACAGAGCAATCTTCAATCCCTCTTTGGAGGCCAGGAAGAGACAGATACCCGAAGGGAAGGGTGGATGAGAAGGAAAGATCAGGCTGAAATCCCCGTCGGGTTTACCATTAATAACCACCAGGACATCCATGGGGAGACTATCGGAAAGATAGTGATCTTCAGGGACCTCACGAAGGTTTACAAAATGCAGGAAGAAATATTGAGAATGGATCGTCTAGTCTCTTTAGGGAAATTAGCTTCTGGAATTGCACACGAGATTCGGAACCCACTGGCCGGGATAAAAACCACTGCCCAGGCTCTCGGAGAAGAAATGCCCGAGGAAGATCCTCGGCGGGAATATCTTAACCGAATTACAAAAGAGATTGACCGGCTTAACGAACTCCTAAAAACCTTCTTCTCATTCGCGAAACCGCAAACATTAAATTTGGTCCCCTGTCATGTCCGGGAGATTGTAAATGCTATAACCCCATTCCTCATCAAAGAGATCGCGGATAAGGGAATACGATTTGTAGAGTTTTATCATCCTGAGCTTCCAAAGCTAAACGTCGATAAGGTTCAGATGCATCAAGCCTTCTTAAACCTATTTTTAAATGCCATTCAAGCAATGCCTAATGGTGGGGAACTAAGAGTGGAAGCCAGACCCTTTAAAGGGCCTGCATCCATGAATCCGAACAAAAGGGGGGTAAAAATTTTGATTTCAGATACAGGGAAGGGGATTCCTCCCCAAATCCTTCCAAAGATCTTCGATCCTTTTTTTACGACCAAACCGAAAGGAATGGGTTTGGGACTCTCTATTACCTATCAGATTATCAAAAAACATGGAGGAACGATTGAAGTGGAGAGCCATTTAGAGAAAGGGACCACGTTTATCATTTATTTACCAGAGGTAGGATAGAGGTTATGAGACCATCGATTCTTATCGTAGACGACGATGATATTATGAGAGAAACCCTTTCAGAGGTGCTGAAAAAAAATGGATATGAGGTCTATACCGATGGTTCAGGGAGTGCGGCTCTCTTGACCATCAAAAAACACATTATCGATCTTATTCTTCTTGATATGAGACTTCCGGATCTTGATGGCCTTGAGGTGCTAAAGAGGATTAAAGAATTTGACACGGATATCCTGGTGATCATCATGACCGCCTACTCTGATGTTCAAACCGCCGTTTCAGCAATGAAATTAGGGGCCCACCATTATATTAATAAACCTTTTGAGTTAGAGGAGTTAAAACTTCTCATCGAAAAGAGTCTTGAAACTCAAAGTCTTATTAATGAGGTGAGAAGACTTCACCGCCAACAGAGGGAGGAAGGTCAAAACACCCATCTCTATGGAGTGAGTCCCCAGATTCAATATGTGAGAGAACTGATCGGAATGATCAGTAAGACCAATAAAACCTCTGTATTGATTCAGGGGGAAAGCGGAACAGGTAAGGAGTTAGCCGCGAACGCGATCCATTATAATAGCAAAAGGGCAAACAGACCCTTTATGAAAATAAATTGCAGTGCGATCCCTGATACCCTTCTGGAATCAGAACTTTTTGGATATGAGAAAGGAGCCTTTACAGACGCCAAAACGACAAAAAAAGGGCTTTTCGAACTGGCCGACGGAGGGACGCTTTTTTTAGATGAGATTGGAGATATGAAACCTTATCTTCAATCCAAGATCTTAAGGGTCATTGAGAATCAGAGCTTTATGCGAATCGGTGGAGAGCGAGAGATTAAAGTCGATGTAAGAATCATCGCTGCAACCAATAGGGATTTAGAATCATTGGTGAGAGAAGGAGTCTTTCGTAAGGATCTCTATTACAGATTGAAAGTCATGGTGGTTGAGATGCCACCTCTTCGAAATCGGCCGGAGGATATTCTCCTTTTATCTAATCTGTTTATCGAAGAAAATAATAAGGAATATGGAAAAAAAATTAAAGGGCTAACGGAAGAGGCAAGAAAATTGCTTGTCCAGTATCACTGGCCAGGAAATGTAAGAGAGCTAAAAAATGTCATTGAGCGAGCGATGATCCTGACAGATCAAGAATATATCTCTCCCAAATTTCTTCCTTTTGAGATTAGACAGGATGAAAGGGATAAGAACATAGAAAGCAAAGATTATAAAAATCATGATTTTGAAGTGGTGCCTTTGGATGAGATGGAAAAGCTCTATATAGCCAATGTATTGAAAAAGCTGGAGTGGAATAAATCTAAGGCATCGAAAATCTTAGGTATTTCTCGGGCTACCCTGAGGGCAAAAATAAAAAAATACGGTTTAGAGGATTACAATTAAGCAATTATTGGAAATCATTAAAACTTTTTTCTTGACTTTTTTGGAAAATTAAGAATAATTTAGAAAAAATTTTGATAAATAAGAACCATAAAAGAAAAAGGAGAAAAAATGATCTTAGGAAAGAAAAAAAATGTCATAGGATTAGACATCGGTTCAAGTTCCATTAAACTGGTTGAACTTTCTGAGGGGAAAACGGGCTATCGACTTCAAAGTTTAGGGATCTCTCCTATTCCCCCTGAGGCGATTGTGGATGGGGCTTTAATGGATTCTGTCACAGTGATCGAGGCAATCAAAGAACTGATCAGGAGTGCAAAAACGAAAACAAAAGATGTGGTGACCTCAGTTTCCGGACACTCCGTCATTGTAAAAAAAGTCACACTCCCCTTCATGTCCAAAGCAGAATTGGAGGAGTCCATTAAGTGGGAAGCCGAACGTTACATTCCATTTGATATCAATGACGTGAATCTCGACTTCCAAATTTTAGGGGCAGAATCAGAAAATCCTGAGGTGATGGATGTTCTCCTGGTAGCTGCTAAAAAGGATATTATTAATGACTATGTCTCTGTCATCATCGAAGCTGGATTGAATCCAGTGATTATCGATGTCGATGCCTTTGCTCTGGAGAATATGTTTGCGATCAACTACGAAACGGGAATGGATGAAACCATTGCTATGGCAAATGTAGGGGCCAGCATTACCAATATCAATATCCTTAAAAATAATATCTCTGCTTTTACTCGAGATATCTTTAAGGGGGGAAACTACATCACCGAGGAGATCCAACGACAGCTCCACATTGATTATGAAGAGGCCGAGAAGATTAAAATTGGAAGTAAATTAGAAACGACTTCACCACCTATGATTCAGGATGTCCTCCAGTCAGCCTCCGAAACGCTCGCCCTTGAAATTGCTAATTCTCTTGAATTCTTTCAATCCACAACAACTTATGAGAAGATTAGTAAAATCTATTTGAGCGGGGGAGGATCAAAGATCAAGGATTTTGATACGATTTTGCAGCAACAAACAGGAATTCCGGTGGAGATTGTGAATCCCTTTAAAAAAATTGAGTATCGTGAAAAGAGTTTTGATATTGAGTATCTTAGAGAGATAGGGCCCATGATGGCTGTGGGAGTAGGTCTTGCCACAAGAAAGGTAGGAGACAAATGATTAAGATTAACCTACTGCCAGGAAAAGAAAAGAAAAAGGTTGGAGTGAAAAAGGAATTTATCGTATTTTTTGTCTCCCTGGCTATCTTACTCCTTCTTTTGATTGGCCTTCATTGGAAGGAAACCAGGGAGAAAGATGACATGATTTCCCAGATCACTAAAATGAAAGAAGAGATAGCTTATTATAAAAAATTAAATACAGAAGTGGCCAAAGCCAAAGAGGCTCAGAAATTGCTTCAGGAAAAATTGAACATTATTGAGAAACTTCGGAAGGAAAAGGCGAGTCCAGTTCGGATCTTAGATGAGTTAAGTATCAACAAACCTGAAAAGCTTCATCTGGAATCTCTTAAAAAACAAGGATCGAAACTGGATCTGGAGGGTCTAGCCCTGGATGATGAAACGATTGCCAATTTTATGACTAATTTAAGAAACTCGAAATTCTTTAAGAGTGTGGACCTGATTGTGAGTGAACAGGTGGAACAGAGCAAAATTAAACTTAAGAAGTTTACACTTTCTTGTGAAATCTCCATGTAAAAAAAGGGGGAAAGAATGGCACTGACCGTTGATTCGATCTTAAAGCTTCCTACCTCTAAAAAAGTTCTTCTCCTGGTGGGAATCCTTGGCCTATTGGTCGTCCTCTATGGATATCTCTTTTTTATACCGCTTCGGAATGAAAAGGAAGTTCTCAAGAGCGAAATGAACAAATTGATGAAAGAGCTCAACGAAGGAAAGATGATCGCAAGAGATCTGGATAAGTTTAAAAAACAGATAGAGAAACTTAATGTGGAACTGGCTAATGCTCTTACCCAGCTTCCCAATGAAAAAGAGATTCCTGAAATATTAAAGAGCATCTCCCGTCTTGGAAAAGAGTCGAATTTAGAATTTACGCTATTCCGACCTAAACCCGAGGAACCCCAGCAATTTTATGCTAAAGTCCCGATCGATCTTGTAGTCATCGGGAGTTACCATGAGACTGGAATCTTTTTCGATAAACTCAGAAAACTTCCGAGGATCATTAATGTGGTAGATTTCAATATGTCAAGGGAAAAAGAGGTCAAGGGGAGAGAGAAGGACGTGCTGGTGAAGACGTCGTGTTTGGTAAACACTTATCGTTTTATCGAACCCAAGAAAGAGGAAAAGAAAAGTGAGACCCAAAAAGAGAAAAAACAACAAACAGAGGAAGAGGATGTTTCTCCAAAGACAAGGAAATAGCTGGATCATAAGAATACCCATTCTTCTTTGCCTTTCTCTATGGATCATGGGTTGCGGGGGAGGGACTTCTACCCCACCTCCATCAAAAAAAGAGGTTACCCCATCGGTCCCGGCCAAAAAAGTGGAGACCCCGAAGGTTGCTGAGGTCAAGGAGCCTGAAAAGAAGGAGGAACCAGAGTTTTCCTATAATCCTGCTGGAAAACCAGATCCCTTCAAACCCTTTATCCAGCTTACTCCAGTAAGGGAAATCCCAAGGACTGCCCCTTTAACCCCCCTTCAGAAATATGAGATTAGTCAGTTAAAATTGGTGGCGATCATCTCCACACCAGAAGAAAATGTGGCCCTCGTGGAGGATGCTACCGGAAAGGGGTATTTTGTTAGGAAAGGCACCCTTATAGGGAAGAATGATGGAAGGGTCACTCGAATTTTAAGAGACCGAGTTATCGTTGAAGAAACTTACCTGGATGTATTTGGAAAGGTCAAAACGAACGAAGTGATCATGCTGCTTCACAAAGTAGAGGAGGGAGGA
>CALIBK010000163.1 GCA_938045955.1 uncultured bacterium
ACACAGAAACAAGCCATTGCTGAGATTGAGCGTCTTGGTAAGGCTTACGGGTTTACCGAAACCCAGATCAACAGGGTAACTGCATCCATGACTGGTGTTCGTAAGAACACTAACCGCATGAATGCTACCATCCAGAATGCTGGTTACCAGTTTGGTGACTTCTTCGTACAGGTACAGTCTGGCCAGAATGCACTGGTCGCTTTCTCACAGCAGGGCGCTCAGTTAGCTGGCTTGCTTCCCGGTGTAGCGGGTGCGGTAGCTGGTGTTGCTCTTGTCCTTGGGTCTAGTCTTGCCAGAGCTTTGCTGGAAACCTCTGGTCTTTTTAAGACTTTCTCAGAGGTCTCCACAGATTCCTCAATATACTCCCTAACTCATGAGGGGAGAATAGGCCTGAAAGGGGTATCGGAGAAAACCCTGAGTGCGGTAACCTTAAATTGCCCTGGAGGCTCTCAGGTGCGATCTGCTTGGATGAGAAACTCATTTCTCAGGGCGGATCCTTCTGTATTTCCATTTTATACTGAATCCATCCGCGTTCTCAGGGCTTCGGAAATACCCCTGTCAGGCCAAAATTATGTCTATCCTTCACTGAGGAATTATCATAGAGTCTCACGATTACTTTCTTTCATTCGATCTCCAATGACCGTTGCCGATGAAGTAAAGATATGAAGGAGTTTAGAATGAGGAATGTAAATGAAAAAAATGAGGCTTGGAATCACATGGAAATACCATAAGAAGTCAGGATTGATCGTGATTCCTCTTAATAAGAATGAAAGGGAATACCCTCCAAAGGAGATCCAGTTGTTGGCACTTGGAGGGGTAAAGTTAGCCATGTAGACCCGATTTGTAACGACCTCCGGATGGGCGATTCGATATCCTTCGATAAAGAAACCCGAAATCTCTAAAAAGAGAATGAAGAGAAGAGAGGTGATATCCTCTTCTTCTGTTCTTAGCTGAGGAGGCCTCAGGATGAAACGGCGAACAATAGCCATGAGACATCCGATAAGAATAAGAAAACTGAAGAACTCCAGGGAAAAGTCAAGAAATGGGCGAATAGCCCCTGTCTCGAAGATGTGAGCAAAGGAGAGAAAAGGGAAAGAATGGCTCCACTCCACCAGATAGCCTGTGGTGAATCCTTTGATCATGTCGACGATGAAGGTTGCGACAAAGCCGAAAACGAGAAAAGTATGTGCCAACCATCGGTAGAAGGATCGGGCGTATAGTTTTCGATGAAAAATCACATCGGTGAGGATGATTTGAAAATACCAGAGAGGTCTTCTCCAGAACTCCATCCACCCTTTTCTCAAAAGGATCCTGAATTTCTGTAAGGGGGTTGCATGCTCAGCTCCCTTCACCTCCCCTTGAAGATAGAGACCCAGACGAAATCCCATTCCCCAGAGAAAAAGGATCAGAGAGGGAATAAACATAGCATAGAAAATGGTATGTTTTTCCATATATCTTGACCTTAAAGCCTTTATTTCATATGCTTTAAAACCAGTTCTGTCAAATTGAGTGCCTTGATAGGAATTTTCATTCTTCTCGCTGTGGTCAAGATGGTTCGGACACATTGCTGGCACGAGGTGACGACCATCTCTGCTCCTGTTTCTTGAATCTGTTTAATCTTCTCACGGGCCAGGGCTGCCGACAACTCCGGATCGATCATCTCGAGATTTCCCCCTCCTCCACAACATTTACAATACTCACGGTGATCCCTCATCTCCACGAGTTCCACTCCAGGCATCGCTCTAAGAATCTCTCTCGGAGAATCATAGATCCCGCTTGCCCGACCGAGATCACAGGGATCATGATAGGTGACCTTTATTTTCTCCTCTTTGAAATGGATCTTTCCCTCTCGAATCAAGTCCAAAAGGAACTGGGTGAAGTGAAAAAGTCTGATCTCCGTCTTATACTCCTCTTTCCAGGTATGGTAGCAGGAGGGACACGTAAAGATTGCCGTATGAGCCTCTTTCTGGCGGACCACCTCTAAATTATGGGAAATCATCTCTTTAGCTTCCTTCTTCATTCCTGCCCCGATCAAGGGAAATCCGCAGCACCATTCCGCCCCTCCAAGAAGGGCAAAATCGACCCGGGCCCGATTGAGAATCTTTATCATCCCCTGAGGAATCTTATGGACCATAGGGAAATAGGAGGCCACACAACCCACGAAATAGATGACCTCTGCTTTCTCTTTCTGATATCGATGCTCGGGGAGCTCCCCCATCGCCTCCAGCCATTCGGTCCTTCCCTCATTGTCCATCCCCGAAATATTATGGCTGGTTAAAACATTCTCCTTCAGCGTATCAAACTCCTTCGGGTAATAACCTAACTCCACCAGGACTTCTCGCAACCCCACCCAGAGGTCCTTTGAGTGAATCGAAACAGGACAGACCGATCCACATTCCCCGCAGAGGGTGCAGCGATAGACCATCTCAGAAAATTTCTTCAGCTCCTCCTCACTCAGTCTTTTGGAACCAAAAAGCTTTGCCCGGAGGCCATATTGAGACCGAATGAACCGTTTGATGGTCTGAATCTTTCCTCTGGGGTTAATCTCCTCCTCCTGACGTTGAGTGTAAATGGGGCAGTATCGGAGGCACTCCCCGCAGCGTGTACAGGCATCGATCTCCAGTAATTGCTTGGCCGTAAGTTTAGATAGTTTCATCGCTTTTATTTCTTCTTGATCCTTTCCATCTCAGATCTAATGAATCCTTCGAGATCACTCACCTTCATCAACTTCCCAAGCTCTTCCTCGAGCTTCGTTGGGGTTATCTTAAACATCCATCCCTTCTCATAGGGGCTCTGATTAATCAGTTCGGGTGAATCCTCAAGGGCTTCATTAATCGATTCGACCCTCCCCGAGAGAGGGGCGTAGATCCGTCCTACCCATTTGCCGGATTCCATCGAACCACAGGGCTTATCCTGCTCCACCGTTCTCCCTACTGCGGGAAGCTCCACATAGACAATCTCACCTGCCAATTTTTGAGCAAAATCGGTCGTCCCTACTGTAACTGTATTTCCTTCAACTTTTGCCCAGTAATGCTCTTTGTGATAATAAAGATCGTCCGGAAATTGGTATCCTTCGATTTCCATGAGAGGGATCCTCCTTTCTTTTTTTTGGAGCTATATAATATAAAATCCTATCGATCACAAGTCGACCTGACGGACCTATCCCCGACCATACCAAATGGATTATCGTAGTCTTGACCTTCTCACGAAAAATTTGTTAAAAAATTGCAAATTCCGTTAATTTTATTTTATAAATATTCTAAAGAAATTTTAAATTTAAAGAAAGGGGAGGCCCATGGACTACATCCAAGAATTGATTAAAATCGTTGGGGAGAAGAATGTAAAGACAGATCAGATCGAAAGGCTCTGCCACTCCAGGGATATGTCTGTCCACGAAGGGATTCCAGATGCCGTGGTCTTTGCCAGAACGACCGAAGAGGTTTCGAAGATCCTGAAGCTCGCTTATGAAAATGATATCAAAGTCATCCCCAGGGGTTCAGGAACCAGTACCACAGGAGCGGTCCTCCCCTGTTTTGGAGGGATCATTCTTGATGTGAGCCGGATGAACAAAATTAAAGAGATTCAGCGAAAGGATGGCTATGCCGTGGTGGAACCCGGGGTGATCTGTCAGCAACTCAATAATGCCCTGGCTCCAACCCATTTCTTTCCTCCTGATCCCGGCAGTGCAACCATCGCTTCCATCGGAGGCATGGTCTCCACCAATGCCAGTGGAAACCGGGCGATTAAATACGGGACAACCAAAGACTATGTGATGGCACTGGAGGTCGTCCTCGCGGATGGAAGAATCTTAAGAACAGGATCGACAGCTCCTAAGACCTCGGCAGGATACGACCTGGTTCATCTTTTCTGCCGGGCTGAGGGGACGCTCGGGGTGATGACCGAAATCACCGTTAAAATCCTTCCCATGCCTGAATACATTGCCTTCGCTCAGCTCTGGTTCTCAGAAGTCGAAGATGCTGGAAAGGCTGCGGAAGGCATCCTTGGAGCGGGAATTCCACTCTCCTCCTGTGAAATCCTGGATCGCCTATCTATCGAGGTTGTGAATAAAGCTATGGGCCTAAATATTCCTGAGAATGTGGGATGTATCCTCTTTATCGAGATTGACGGGAATAAACAGGCCGTCAAGGAGAATATCGAAAGAATCAATCGTATTGCAAAGCAATGTCATAGCCTCGGTGAACAGTGGGATGATGACCCAAATAGACGCCTAAAGATGTGGGCAGGCCGACAGGGCCTCGTTCCCTCTCTCTCCAAAGTCCGTCGAGGAGCAAAGTTGGTCCCCCTGGTCGAAGATTTTGGTGTCCCCATCTCCAAGATTCCCGAAACCATCCGAAAACTTCAGAAATTAAGGGAGAAACATAATTTCCCCATTCCCATCTTTGGCCATATCGGGGACGGCAACCTTCATGCGGTGCTGATCATCGATGGTCGAAAGAAGGAGGAATGGGAGGTAGCTAAAAAGATTGCTCAGGATTTTATAGATCTCACGATGGAACTCAAAGGGACCCTGACCGCCGAACATGGAATTGGTCTGGCCAAGGCACCCTATATCCATCATGAGTTAGGGGTGGGTCAGGAGGTGATGAGGGCCATCAAAAAGGCTCTCGACCCAAAAGATATTCTCAATCCCGGAAAATTGGGCCTGGACGATCGGGTCAAGGACATCTACGACTTCTTCACCTATAAAGAGTTTGTTGAAGAGCCTGAGAAGATCATAAGTTTTGGCAAAGAGGTGGATAACGAGATTTTCGCATGTATCAACTGCGGGTTCTGTCGGGCCGGCTGTACGGTTTATGCCCGAACCGGATTAGAATCCGAAAACGCCCGTGGAAGGGTGATTCAGGCTTACTATCTGATGAAAGGGAAACTCGAGCCTTCCCGAGAGATGGCTGAAAAATTCTACCTCTGCACGACCTGCCTGAACTGTAAGGCCACCTGCCCCGCAGGGGTGATGGTCTCCGAGATCGTAGAGGCAGGAAGAAGAAAACTGGTGGAGGCAGGATTCCTGCCCGATATTCATAAGACCCTGATGGACAATCTGAAGGCAACAGGGAATCCTTTTGGAGAACCAAGGGAGAAACGGACGGATGTCTTTCCTTCCTCTTTTAAACCTCGATCAGGACCGGTGGATACACTTCTCTTTCTGGGATGTGTGGCCTCCTATCAGGACATCAACATTGTTCCAAATACAATGGCCATCCTTGACAGGGCTGGTGTTTCCTATACCGCCCTGGGTCAGGATGAACATTGCTGTGGATATATCTCCTATCTCGTTGGGACTGAGGAATTCAAGGAGGCAGGAAAGAAAAATATCGAACTCTTCTCCAAGATTAAACCCAAACAGATCGTTACAACCTGTGCAGGATGTTATAAGACCTTCAAAGAACTCTACCCGAAGTATCTTTCCTTTAATACCCCTGTACTTCATGCGATCGAGTATCTGAATCAATTGATTCAGGAAGGAAAACTGAAGCTAAAGGATGGGGATTCGATGAAGGTGGTCTATCATGATCCCTGTGACCTGGGTCGTCACCTCAATATCTTTGAACCTCCGAGAGAACTTCTTCAGAAGATCCCGGGAGTGACACTCCTGGAGTTTAAAAATAATCGGCTCCTTGCAAAATGCTGCGGAGGTGGAGGAGGATTGAAAGCCTTTAACACAGACCTCTCCTCTGAGATCGCCTATCAGCGGGGTCTTGAAGCTCTGGAGGTAGGAGCGGAGGTGATTGTCTCTGCCTGTCCTGCCTGTAAGGCCAATCTTCAGGTAGCAGCCGCCAGAATTCGAAAGGAGAAAAAAGGGCGCCTCAAGGTCATGGACATCACCGAATTGGTCGCCGAATCCCTCGCTTAAAAATTCGGGGCGTGGGACAATGCCAAACGCCACGCCCCATATACTTTATCTTCCTTTCATAAAATAATCCTGCCAGATCTCTTCGATCCGCTCGATCCACTCTCTTAATTCATAGAGAAGGCTCATTTCGTCTAAATAATCCTCAAAAGAAGGGGCGGAGGCGGTCTCAACGAATCTTTTGCAGGTTTCCTCGGAATCTAATCTCACTTCATCACAACCCATGGTTTCGACAAGGGTGGCATCCATCGGCAGGTGAACAAAAGGATTTCCAGAGGGATCATAAAATCTTCCATGGATACACCGAAGGCATCTATTTCTTCTCAGCGTGATGGCTCGATCGATCTCCTCATCGACGGCCTCTTCCATCATCTTTTTCAAAAAGGAAGTCCTCTCCCGATAATTCATCGCTCGAGTCCATCGAACGATCTCCCGTTTCATCTCTTCAATCGACCTCGAAATATCCTCGATAATGACTTCAGGAGTAAAAGATTCCTTTAACCGATAGAGGCGAATCTCTTGAAGGACAAGTCCCTTTACCTTTTCTCTCAAGGCTTCTATAAGTTCTCTTTCCATTTAGCTCCTAAGATACCATAATAATTTCTTTTGTCAATTCTTACCTCCCAATTCTCGTAATCCCCCGATCCTGAGTGGGAAATAGGCCTGATAGGGGTATTGGAGAAAACCCTGGGTGCGGTTCCCTTTCCTTATTAAAAAACCGTTCCATACGAAAATATTGAAGGAGTTTGTGAAACCCCTCTAAATGGAGGGGATTTCGGGAAAATCCAAATAAATGGCCAGGGCATCCACAATCCGTAGAGCCAAAACCCTCCACCCTCCATTCCGAAATGTTTGCCATCGAGCGCGCAATCTCGCATTCCAATCGTTCCTTCGATCGGATTGGCAATATCGAATGAAATTGAGAAACCGCTCTTAACTCATCAATGTGCCAGTGATGCCTCTTCCTGAGACGCCGATGCCTCTCCATTCTCCGGCTCAGATGGTTCATCGCAGAACCCACATAGACATAAAATCCTTTTTTAAAAAGGAGATGATCCAACACTCCGATTGAAATTCTTCTCCCTTGATTTAATTGGAGGATCAATAGATAACTCCCTCGATCCTCGATCTCCTTTTCGAGATAGGACCATGGAATCCGAAGGGTTCTCACCGTATTGGTTAAAGAGAGATCCTGCTCCCAGGAAATAGCAACGGGGAGGAATTGGACTTTCTCCCTTACCTGAAGAAATGTCTTTGAAAACTCCAGATCGGTATGATAATCCGGCATAAAGATCTCCGCAAAAGGCCAGTGGACGATAAAAAGAACAGCCGTTCTCATTCCCTGCTCAGAAATCCTTGCCAGTTCCAAAAGATGGCGTCTCCCCCTTTCGGTAATCGCATCTGGAAACATCGAAACCTTCTCTCCAAAAAGGGTACAGGACTTCACCTCCAGAAGAAGCTCCTCCTTCTTCTCTTTCAGTAGAAAATCGAATCGATTTCGGCCGATTCTTACTTCTGATCGAAGGACTCGAGCCTCTTCCAGGCCCGGAATCTTCTTGTTCCGGAGGAGAGACTCCGCGATTTTATTGGTTTTATGAGTATGAAGGACGATGGGGAAGCCCTCCCGTTCCACAGCGATCGCCGTATAGAGATACCTCCGATCCTTTGAAGGAGCCTCCTGAGAGAGATAGATCGTTCGGTCGGGTAATAGGAGCTCAAAAAGTCTACCCGGATTGGGAAGAAAAGCAGAAATGACCTTTTTACCCAATCTGCATCGAATCAAAAAACGATTGGGTCTTTCTATAAATCTCGCTTGAATGATTCTCTCGGGAAATATCCTCACCTTTTTATTCATACCTAAATTGGGCGATTTTTCGTCATTCATTGAATCAAATATACTGGATTCCTGCTTCCGCAGGAATGACAACTACCAATCAATAAATGAAAACGTCATTCCCGTGAAAACGGGAATCCAGAAGGGTTATCTTTAAATAAT
>CALIBK010000164.1 GCA_938045955.1 uncultured bacterium
GATTCTTATTTTCCCTGTCAAGCTTTTGATGAATAGACGATTCTTTTTTTCAATCCCATGTTTTTTTCATCAAGCCTTCCAGCCTTTCCTGAGGAGATTTTGTTATTTCACTTTAATTCCATTAGAAATTTTGGAGCTCCATTTTCCCCCAATACACTTAAGGATTCCCGTGAAACGGGATCTGAGAGATGGGAAGACTTGAAGAACTCAGGTTGGCAGCGGCTGAATCTTACTCTCGTGAATGGATCTCAGGGTCACCATCGCCTTTGCGATTAATTTTTCTCCATCCTTTCTTTGATCAAAAACTTCGCTTTCTCCTACAAGGATCTGGCCTCCTTCGCGGAGAATTCTCGAGCGACAGACCAAAGCGTGTCCATAAGCGGGCTCAAGGAAATTGATTTTAAATTCGATGGTGAGTATTCGATAATCTTCAGGGACCAGGCTGAAGGCAGCATAACCGGCTGTATGGTCAGCCATGGTTGCTATCACTCCAGCATGGATATAGTTATCCTGCTGGCGATGGCGATTCTTTATCTTTAAGCGAGATTCCAGGTAACCTCTCTCCATATGGATGGCTTTAAATCCCACATCTTTAATAAACCCTCTGGAATAGTCTCTTTTTAAAAACTGAATTCGCTTTGGAAAGAGTTGCTTCTTCATCCCTTTCCTCATTAAGAGAACTGTAAATAATATATTAGACCCCATGTTTTTCGTCAAGGGAAGGGTACCCTTATTGACATATAAGAATCGGGGTGTTACTCGAATGTGAGGAAGGAGAAAGATAGTGATTTTTTCTATTCAAAAAGAACTTTTTGATAGACTTCCTGATCTTATCATAGGGATGGTCATCGCCCAGGGGGTGAATAATACCCATCCATCTCAGGAGATTGAGGAGATTCTTCGGGAGACGGTAGAAAGGTTTAAAAGGGAGTTTCCTGGGGAAAAGGTGCAAGATCATCCGAGGATTAAACCCTGGAGGAATGCCTTTTCTAAATTAGGGATCTCTGGAAGTAAATTTCCAAGTTCTATCGAATCCATGGCGAGAAGGCTCATCAGGGGAGATCCTCTCCCGAGAATTAATCCCCTGGTGGATCTTTATAATAGTATCTCGTTAAAATATCTCGTTCCCATGGGAGGGCATGATCTGGATACGATCAAATGGAATATCTATCTAAGATTTGCAGAAGGATGGGAACCTTTCACCCCCCTGGGAGGTGGGGAAAGGATTGTGGTTCCGAAGGGAGAACTGGTTTATCGAGATGATGAGGAAGTTTTGACTCGAAACTGGGTTTGGCGTCAATGCGATAAAGATAAAGTGACCGAAAAGACAAGAAATGTATTTATCCCTATCGATCTTTTAGGAGAGGTGGGGGGTAAAGAAGAAGCCAGTAGAATCATTCAGGATCTATCCCATTTACTCCAAAAATATTTAGGTGGAAGCATATCTTCCGCAATTCTCAATAAAGAGAAGCCTTCTATTGAGTTCTCCTTGGAAAAAGAAAAGGGAGAATAAGATTCTCCCTTCCTTAAACCCTTATGAATAGGATCGCCAATTCTTAGAGGATCGATGAATTAGTAACCTTTCTTCTGAATCTCGGCTAATCCTTCATCAATGGTAAATACAGCACCGCATTTGGGGCATTTAATCTTCGTATCTTTCGATACTCCACACCCCAGAGCAAATACTCCTACCATCATCAACACCAACAACAAACTAACTAACCTTTTCATTCCATTCACCTCCTTTCATAAATTACCCCCTCTTTTAATTTTATTCCACTCAGATTGGGAAAATACGTTAAAGTGGATAACAAAATTTTTACCCTCTGTCAAGTAAAAAATTTTTAATCTTTCTTAGCATTATTTCTTCTTTTCTTTAGGAGTCTTTGATGTCTTTTTAGTTTGACCAGACCTTTTTACTCCACAGGCCATGCCTCCTCACCTCCTTCAAAGATCTATTGATTTATTTATCCCTTTTAATTTAATATTTGTCAAGAATTTTTTTAAAAAAAACTAAAGGGTAAGAGATGCCGCTAAAAAGTCTGCAAAGTAGTTTCCTGAAGGGCACCTTTTATCTTTCAGGCAATGAAGCCTCTGCGGAAGGAGCCATTGCTGCTGGATGCAGATTCTATGCGGGGTATCCCATTACCCCATCGAGTGAATTGATGGAACGGATGGCCTTCCGATTAAGAGAGGTAGGAGGGGTTTTTATTCAAATGGAGGATGAGATTGCTTCGATCTGTGCGGTGATCGGAGCCTCATGGGCAGGGGCGAAGGCCATGACGGCCACCTCAGGGCCAGGATTCAGTTTGATGCAGGAAGCTATCGGGTATGCGGCGTTTACTGAGACCCCTTGTGTGATTGTAGATGTACAGAGAGCGGGTCCATGCACAGGTCAGGCCACCAGGGTGGGAAGCGGAGATATGATGCAGGTCAAGTGGGGTTCTCATGGGGACTACCAAATCATCGCCTTCTCTCCCTGGTCATCCCAGGAAATGTATGACTTTACCATCAAGGCCTTTAATCTTAGTGAGAAATATCGAGTTCCAGCTTTTGTGATGGCCGATGAAGCCGTAGGTCATCTCAGAGAGACCGTCAGGATTCCTGAGAAGATTGAAATATGGAATCGTAAAAAACAGAAAGGGATCCCTCCTTTTGGAACCGAGGAGGCTGATGGAGTCCCTCCCATGCCCTCTTTTGGGGAGGGAGAAAGGCTTCTCGTGACCGGGTCGACTCACGATGCCCTCGGGTATCGGAAAACGGATGATCCCGAGGTTCATTCTAAGCTCGTCCAGAGGATCAATCTGAAGATATTGAATCACAGAAAGGAAATTGTCGAGACAGAAGAATATTTCTTAGAAGATGCTGAAGTTGCAATCCTTTCCTATGGCTTTACGGCCCGAAGCAGCCTCTATGCAGTAAAGGGGTTGAGAAAAGAGGGCCGAAGGGTCGGGATGATGAGGCTCAAAACCATCTGGCCCTTTCCAGATGAAAAAGTATCGGAGCTTGGGAAAAAGGTCAGGAAGATTCTGGTGCCGGAGATGAATTTAGGCCAGGTGGCAGGTGAAGTGAAGAAATACGTTACCTGCGAGGTCATCTCTTTTAATCAAACGAATGGGGAGATCATCCGTCCTGAAAAGATTAAAGAAGAATTGAGAAAGATTCTGTAAGATCGATTTAAACTCAATAGGGTCAAAAATGGTGAGAGCACTGGAAAAGTATATTCGGCCAGGGATCAAGACAACTCCTTTCTGCCCCGGCTGCGGGCATGGGATCCTCATGGGTCTCATCCTTAGAGCGATCGATGAGCTTCAGATGGATATGAAAAAGATGCTCTTTGTCTCTGGAATCGGATGTGCTGCCTGGATTCCAAGCCCACACTATAATGGAGATACCCTTCATACCCTCCATGGAAGGGCTTTGGCGTTTGCAACCGGAGCCAAACTCTTTAATCCTGAGCTTTGTGTGATGGTCATCAGCGGGGATGGGGATCTTTCCTCGATCGGTGGAAATCATCTGATCCATGCGGCAAGAAGAAATCTCGATCTCAAAGTGATCTGTGCAAATAATATGATCTATGGAATGACGGGAGGTCAGGTAGCTTCGACGACACCCAAGGGAACAAAGACCTCTACGACGGATGAGGGGAATCCTTATCCTCCCTTCGACCTTTGCAGGCTGGTAAAAGCCGCCGGGGCGACCTATGTAGCCCGATACTCCGTGACCCAACCCGTAGCCCTGGTGCGGGCGATTAAAAGGATACTCCTCAGGGAGGGATTCTCTTTCATCGAAGTTCTCTCTCCTTGCCCAACCCAGTACGGGCGAAGGAATCGGCTCGACCGTCCGGAAGACCTTATCCGGGATCTTATTCGGCGATGTGTGACTGAGGAGGAGGCAGAAGGGATGACCGATGAGGAACTTGCCGAAAAAATCATTACGGGAGAGTTTTTAGCATGACCCAGACCCAGCAGATTCGAGTCAGTGGTTTTGGAGGTCAGGGGGTGGTCCTCGCCGGTTTGCTTTTAGGACAGGCAGGAGCCATTGATGGGAAATATGTTTCGGGCTCCAATTCCTACGGGGCACAGGCAAGGGGTTCAGGCTGTAAATCAGAGATTGTTCTTTCGGAGAGTCCGGTGGATTTTCCTCACCTCATTGGGGTAGATATCCTGATCGCCATGTCCCAGGGGGCTTATGATCTCTATCACGGGGAGGTTCGGGAAGATTCAGGCTTAATCCTTTATGATCAGGATCTGGTGGTTCCGAAAGAGAGCCTTAAGGTGAAACAGATTGGAATCCCTGCGACTCATCTTGCCATTAAAAGATTGAAGAATAAACAGGTGGCCAATATCGTCTTCCTTGGTGCCCTGATTGAAATGACCCGGATAGTTTCCCCTAAGGCCCTCCAAAAAGCGATTTCCATGCACGTCACGGAAAGATTTCGGCCTCTAAATCTTAAGGCCTTCAAATTAGGGATCGATGTGGGGAGGGAGATTCATGGTTGAAGGAAGAACCCATCACCCTGTGATCGATCCATCTCGATGTCGGAGTTGTGAGGTTTGCCTGAAAGGGTGTCCGGCGGAGTTCATCTCGGAATATCGAACAGAAGAAGATAGTCTTAGAGGAGTCCTCTATCAAGGTAGATTAAAAAAGGGTGAGGGAGAAGGAAAAGTTTCCCTTCCCCCATGTCAGAAGGCATGCCCTATCCATCAAGATACCCGAGGTTACGTTGCTCTGATCGCGGAGGGAAAGTTCAAGGAGGCATTCGAACTCATTCGAGAGGTCAACCCGCTCCCAGCAGTATGTGGATATATCTGTCATCATCCCTGTGAGGAGGTCTGCCTTCGGCAGGATGTGGATCATCCCGTTCCCATTCGTCTTCTCAAACGTTTCGTCGCTGAATACGATCGAGAAAGAGAAAAACCCAAAAAGCCTGTTCGAGAAAGACGGGAGAAGGTTCTGGTGGTGGGCTCGGGACCGGCAGGACTCGCCTGTGCAAATGATCTAAGACTCATGGGGTTTAAAGTCACCCTCGTTGAAGCCCTCCCTGTCCTGGGTGGCATGCTTGCGGTTGGGATTCCAGCATTCAGGCTTCCGAGAGAGGTATTAAACAAGGAGATTGAGGGGATTCGAAGACTCGGGGTGGAGATGAAGACCCTAAAGCCTTTTCGATTGAACGGGGATGGAAAGATTCTCGAGAAGTTCGGTGTGGATGCGATATTTCTTTCAACAGGAGCCCATCAGAGCGCAAGGTTAAATATTCCTGGAGAGTCCCTGAAGGGAGTCTATCCCGGGGTTAAGTGTTTAAGGGAGATCAATCTGGGTAGAATACTCCCCATCGGGAAGAAGGTGGCCATCATTGGAGGGGGAAATGTTGCCATTGACGTCGCCCGTTCAATCCTTCGTCTGGGCCCCAGGAGGGTCGATCTCTATTATCGACGCTCGAGAGATGAGATGCCTGCTATTTCAGAGGAGGTGGAAGAGGCCATCCGGGAAGGAGTTAGACTCCACCTTCTTACCGCTCCATTGAAGATCCTGGGAAGAGGAGGAAGGGTGATCGGGATGGAATGTATCCGAATGCGACTCGGAGAGCCTGATGAAAAAGGGAGAAAGAAACCCATCCCCATTTCGGGTTCCAATTTTAGGGTAGAAGCAGATACGATCGTCTCTGCCATAGGGCAGAAAGTGGATTTGAGGTCTTTAAAAGGATTGGAGAAGAATTCCGATGGAACGGTGCGAGTGGATCCTCTCACAGGGCAGACGAACCTCCAGGGAGTTTTTGCAGGGGGAGACATGGTCAGTGGGCCTGGTTGGGCGATTGAAGCCATTTCATCGGGAAAGAGGGGAGCAAAGGCAATCGCTGAGTATCTTACCTAAAATTAAATTAAGCGATTTTTTGTCATCCATTGAATCAAAGATGCTGGATTCCCGCTTCCGAAGGAATGACGACGGCCACCCAATGAATGAAAACGTCATTTCCCGTGAAAACGGTGAATAATACTAAGAATTTCTCAATTCAGGAAAAATAATCTTATGACCGGAGAATGTAAAAAAGAATTACCAAAAAAAAGGAAGTCTAAGAGCCTTTCGAATAAAGCGAGGGGAATGGGTTTCACTCCCGTGGAGGATGGTCTTCTTCAAAGGGAAGCTATTCAGGAAGCAAAACGGTGTTTAGGGTTAAGGGAATGCGAGGCCTGTGATCTCTGTAGCCTTCTCTGTCCAGATCTCTGTATTACACGTGATGAGAAGACCGGAGAGGTATTGATCGATCTCAATTACTGTAAAGGTTGTGGTCTCTGCGCTGCCGTTTGTCCGAAAGGGGCCATCCAGATGGTAATGGAGGAAGGAAGATGAATAAAAAGCGAAGGATCGATCTTAATTCCGATGTGGGGGAGAGTTTCGGTGCTTATAAAATAGGACTCGACGAGGAAGTCATCCCCCATATTACCTCTGCCAATATTGCCTGTGGTTTTCACGGGGGAGACCCTTCCGTGATGAGAAGGACTGTTTCTCTGGCAAAGCGATACGGGGTGGAAGTAGGAGCCCATCCCGGATTTCCAGACCTCTTGGGTTTTGGAAGAAGAAATCTCGATGCAACCCTGGAAGAGATTCAAGATTACATCCTCTATCAGATAGGAGCCCTTCAAGCCTTTGCAGCGGCTCAAGGACTTAAGCTCCAACATGTGAAAGCTCATGGCGCTCTTTATAATATGGCCGTCGCAAACCCTTCGATCTGGGAGGTGATGATGAAAACCATCTCCACTCTGGATAAAGAGCTAATTCTGGTGGTCCTCGCTTCTTCCCATCGAGATTCTTTGATAGAAATGGGCAGGCGATATGGAGTACGAATTGCCTTTGAGGCTTTTCCAGATCGAGCCTATACCAGAGAGGGGACTTTAGTTTCAAGAAGGGAAAAAGGGGCCGTCCTCCATGATCATGAAATAGTGGCCCAAAGGGCGTTGAAGATGGCTTTAGAAGGGAAAGTGATTGCCATGGATGGGACAGAGATTGAGCTTCAGGCCGACACCCTTTGCGTGCATGGAGATAATCCTTCTGCAGTAGAGATGGTCAAAAGAATTCGTGAGGGTCTGATTACCCATGGAGTGGAAGTGCTTCCCATGAAACATTTTGTTTAAGGAGAAAGAACTTCATTCATGGGGCTCTATCCAGAGGCCATTTTTAGATGGATGGGAGATCGAGGCCTTCTCCTGGAATTTGGAGACCGTATCGGTCAGGAGATCAACGAAAAGGTCAGAAGGATGGCTCTTGCCATCGGTGGAGAATTCGTTGAGGGAATTATAGAGACCGTACCCACCTACCGCTCTCTCCTTGTGATCTACGATCCTTTAATCCTTCCTGTTGATGAGT
>CALIBK010000165.1 GCA_938045955.1 uncultured bacterium
GGCTAAATCTGGGTCGGCTAGCGCATCTGGACTTATATTGGCTGGCGAGGAGGTCGATCCCGGGCCTCGCCTCCTATTCCCAATCCAGCGTAGAGAAGGCCTTGGGGATCCATCGCCTCTCTGAGCACATTCACGGAGGAGCCTAAGGAGATAAAGGGGACATTCGGGAAAATGGGGGAAGCTTCGATTATAGCTTGCATCTACCGCTTTTTCTGGAATTTTTTCCTCTCTTCACTGGAATGGCTCGAAAACTTCTTTGCCTCGGCTTCGAGCAAGCCCTTTGCATTGTTCCACTCCACATAAAGCTCGAAGAACTTCTTCAGATTTTTGCTACCGATCTTCAGTATCTCATCAGTGATTTTTTCGGCAACCCTTATGCATTCCCCCTTATCCCTTGCCCTCTCAAAAGCCCTCCCGTCGATCATAGCTGAGATCATATGATCCCTCAGAACTTTTCCTTTGTTGCTCGCGTAAAACAAATCGTAATAAGACTTTCTCAGCGCCAACTCGACTATCCTTTGAAGTCTGCTTGAGATCTCGTGATCTCCTGTCTTTTGGGGTAGAGATTCGTGGAACCTCTTCACTTCCTCAAGCATGCTAAACACCTGCGAAAATTATGTTGGCGAATTTCGATATTCTGTCGTTGAACTTCTCTTTGAATTTTTCTATCGAACTTGCAACGCCCCTTACTTCTTTTTTGAACTCAAAGCCTTCAAGTTTTACCTCGTATACTTTTACTCCCAGAGGTTGCACCCGCCCAAAGCCCTGAGGCTTTCCATAGCCAATCTTAAAAATAGCATTCTCAACTCCGAAACCCATTCCTACGAGTAGTCCACCAAGCTCTAAATCTTCCAAGTTATACGCCATTACCTTTCCTTTAACAACAGAGCCAGTGGGGATGCACTCCATGAAAGCATATTTCTCCGTTGGCGGAGCTTTCCTGACATAAAATTTAACATGCCCCTTTTTGACTATGTTTGGCCTCCACGACCTTAAAACCTCGACCTCCTCAATCTCTTTACTCTCTGGCTTTAGATCGGAGAAGAAGACCTTCGAGATCACAGCCTTAGTTCTCGTAGCTCCAAACAGGTTTGCGGTCACCTCAGCTTCTCCAGTTAAAGCTAAGAAATTCGTTGAAACAACACCTTTGAAGCTTGATCCTGGGATCACGGGGAAGCCCTCAGAATCTCTGTAGTGCAGAAGCAGAATACCATGCCATCCGCTCTTGGAAACTAATCTTTTATCCCCGCTTGAAACGTGGACGTGGCTTTTCAGCTTGAAGCTTGGTTCGATTACGAAAAGATTTTTAAGAGTTTCTCTGCCTTCAGGCGCCTTTATTAAGCGCTGCACAGAATCTACTGGAACGAAGTCGTAGTAGCTCATAATTTCACCAACTTTAACATGGAGTCCAGGAACTTAATCGCCTCATCATCTTTGAACCTCATTTCGACTCCAAAAAACGTTAGATTTTCTCGTATCTCTGGGTTGAAGGTCGAGTCATCAATGCCAACTCCCATGTCGGATTTTTTAACCTTTATTAGCTCGAAACTCCTCGGAATAAGATTCTGTACTTCAAAGCCATTGTTTAGGTCTTCTAAGCTTTTGCCTGGAAAAACAAGCGAGATTTCATTGATCTCTATCGACACTTCTCCATATCCACGGCTCTTGAAACCACCAATCCTCGCAATCCCGAGGTTTGTTAGATCCACTACAGGCTTAAGCAGTGCAAGAGCTTTTGGATTCAAATTTCTTGCAGAGAAAAGCTTACCCTCAAAGATAGCTCCACCGGTGACGCATTCAACGTCAAAAAGATTTCTGACGCTACAAGTCTCAGGGTCTATCGCTATATGTTTCCTCGCAACAAGTTTACCCTCCTTCATCGAAATTTCATGGAAAAGAATCGCTGAGGCGTTGTCGTTATCCTCAGCTCCACCAAATATTTCTTTTAGGATTTCGTCAGCTTTTCCTCCCATTTTCATGAGCAGAATCTTTCTCAGATGTCCTCTAAAGAAGCCTTTCAAGCTCGAACCGGGAATAACTGGCCTATCTCTCGAGTTTTTTATTACAGGGAGATCAGAAGCCACGATGCCGTAAGCTCTTTCAGCTCCTATTCTCATCGGTCCTAAAGTTTTTATTCTTCCCGAAATTGTAGCTAAGAGGGAATAACTGTTGAAGCCCATAATCTCACCCCCATTCTTCAGCTTTTCCGATAGCAAGCCCCTCGGCGGTATATCTCCAAGCCTTATCCACTTTGATTAGACATAATCCGTAACCACGGGACTTCATACCTCCAAGGTGGATTTCAAGTCCATTTTTGAGGCTCTTGTAGAAGACCTCATTGAAGAACTCGTTCACGTCATTGTAGTCAGACTTAAGCTCATCAAAAACCATTTTGAACTTGAATTTTCCCTCAACGTATTCCACGCTGAAGAGCTTACCACTTTCTGCCTTGTCTTTCTCGGGGTCCATTTTTACATGCGTTCTCGTGCTAACTTCATAGTCTAAAGGTTCCGCATCAGTTATCTTGAGTGGAGACGCAAGTCCAGAGATCCCGAACAGCCTTTCAAGAGTGCCGAGCTCTTTAAATTTCTCCATTTTCTCATTCTCTTTTTTCTTGGTAAATTCCTTCTCAAAATCGCTCAAATTCCCCTGTAGAACTTTAAAAAATCCAAACTTATTAAAGGCTCCAGAGTTTGCAAGCCTGGAAAAATGAGCCCTCAGAACACCCTTAATACTCGACCCCGGGATTACAGGTAAATCTTTGCCTTTACGTCTAACTTTTACGATTGGGTCATCTATTCCAAAGCCCAAAACTTTCTCCGAACCTATGTGAAGCGGAGAAATCGTTTCAATTGTGCATTCAAGGACGTATCTGTTTTTCAGCGCTTCGTGCATAAGTCCTCACCCAGCTCGGCTTTGATCATGTATATCTTAATTGCGTACTCCAGTATATCTTTCAGTTCATTTCGGATCTCGCTCCAGCCCCCCTCTTTCTCTTTCACACAATTCCTCAGATTTTTAAAGAATTTAATCACATCTTTTTCTTTTTTCACGTCTTCTTTTCCTTTTTTCCTTGCAACAATGTAACCAATGGAGACAATAAATTCCTCTCTGCTCTCAACCTCATCCAATAACTCCAAAACTTTTCTAAGAAAAGTCCTCGTTACTCTCCCTTCCTCCTCCCTTTCTACAACTTCAATATCCTGCAAAAGCTTACAGGCGCTCTCAATTTTTGACACAACACCTCACCTCCTCAAAACGCTAAACTCATAATGCACGGGATGGTTGAAAAACACCCAATCAAACCAAGGATGCCTATAAAATCTTACCTCATGTTCGGCAAGCTTCTTGGAGACTCCCTCTGGCTCTTCTAATCTAGCCACCCCCGCAGATCCTGCTGAGAGTGTGTTTGTCAAGATAAAGTTACTGTCATTTCCAGATCTCTCGTATCTCACAAACCTCCTGAACCTTTTAATTAAATAGACACTTCCAAAATTTGGCACCTCAGTCCCATCAGTAAGGTAAGTATAGGTAGCAAAGTAACCATCGAGCCCAAACTCAGCAAGGATTTCCAATATCTTCTCGATCCCTTTTTTTATCTCTGAATACCTCTTATCTATAAAGCT
>CALIBK010000166.1 GCA_938045955.1 uncultured bacterium
TTTAAAGATAACCACTCTGGATTCCCGTTTTCACGGGAATGACGTTTTCATTCATCGGGTGGCAGTCGTCATTCCTGCGGAAGCAGGAATCCAGTATATTTGATTCAATTAATGGTGAAAAATCGCTCAATTTAGGTTTTATTAAGTTATGAAAAAACCAGATGAAGAATCAAGGGGTTAGAAAAATTGCCTTTTATTTATAGGAATGATCCTGATATTAAGAGAGTCTGGATTTATAGTCTTCATAATTAAATTCCCGGATAAGACGAAACCCCTTTTCCTCGTTCCATATCCCGATGGAGGGGTGCTGAATTCCATTGAACATGGTCGTTTTCACAGTGGTATAATGGATCATATCTTCAAAAATAATCCTCTCCCCGGGACTAAGCTCATGATCAAAAGACCAGTACCCCATCTCATCCCCTGCCAGGCAGCTAATTCCTCCTATTCGATAGGTCCATTTGCCTTCGATTTTGTCCGAGGCTCCAAGAATTGCAGGTTTATATGGCATTTCCAGACAATCGGGCATGTGACATGAAAAAGAGACGTCAAGAATGGCCGTTTTGATTCCTTCATTTTCTACAATATCTAACACCGTTGAGACTAAATAGCCGGTTCGATAGGTAAAGGCACTCCCGGGTTCTAATATCACCTCGAGAGGATATTTCTTTTTGAACTCATTAAGGAGTCTCAACAGATGACCAATATCATAGCCCTCTTTTGTAATGAGATGCCCGCCTCCCATATTGATCCAGCGGAGATCTCCTAAATACCTGTCAAATTTTTCTAAAAAGGCAGAGAGGAGCTTTTCAAAAGCATAGGAATCCCCTTCAAAGAGAGTATGGAAATGAAGACCATCTATCCCTTCGGGGGCTTCTTGTTCCAATTGTTCAGCCGAGATCCCTAATCTTGAACCCCGTTTACATGGGTTATATAGATCGACGGGAGAGTTAGAATATCCAGGATTGACCCGGAGTCCCACCTGAAGACCCTCTCGTTTCGCCCTTTGGCCATATTTCTGAAACTGAGCCAGGGAATTGAAAGAAATATGACTGCTATATTTAAAAATCTCTTCGATCGTTTTTTCATCGTAAGCAGGACAATAGATGTGAGCCTTTCGCCCCAATTCTTCCAATGCGAGTCGTGCTTCGTATAGGGAGCTTGCGGAGGCGCCAAACCCGTATTCCCTGAAGATCGGAAACACCTTCCAATTTGCGAAGGCCTTAAAGGAGACCAAGATTTGAACGCGTGCCTCTTTTTCAATCCTTTTTAGTAATTCGAGGTTCTTCCTTAATAGATGTTCATCAATGACGTAGCATGGACTTGGAACTTGGTCAAAATCGATGGGCATAAGGGACTATAGTTCAAGGTCGATATCGTACAATTCGTGGCATGGAAGTCCATGAAGGGGGAGTTGTTCCATAAAAGGATCTGGATCAAATTCTTCCGGATTAAACACACCAGGGCCTTTCCACTTCCCGGTTAGAATCATCATTGCCCCGATCATCGCAGGAACTCCAGTCGTATAACTTACTGCCTGGGTACCGGTCTCACGATAGGCATCTTGGTGCTTACAGTTATTATAGATATAATACGTTTTCTCTCGACCTCCCTTTATTCCTCGAATCCGACAGCCTATGGAAGTCTCTCCCGTATAGTGTTCTCCAAGCTCGGCTGGATTGGGGAGGAGAGCTTTAAGAAATTTTAGCGGAACAATCTCTTTGCCTTCGAAAAGGATGGGTTTGATGCTGGCCATTCCGATATTTTGAATGACTCGGAGATGGGTGAGATATTCCTCTCCGAAGGTCATCCAGAATCGTGCCCGTTTTAAAGTAGGAAAATGCTTCACCAAGGACTCGAGTTCCTCATGATACATCAGATAGGATTTGCGAGGACCGATATTCGGATAGGTGAGGATTCGATGAATTTCATGGGGCTCCGTTTCGATCCATTTCCCATCTTCCCAGTATTTCCCCTTCTGAGTGACTTCTCGGATGTTGATTTCTGGATTAAAATTGGTTGCAAAGGGTTTCCCATGGTCTCCCGCATTGCAATCGACAATATCCAGATAATGAATCTCATCAAAATGGTGTTTGGCTGCATAGGCCGTGAATACATTCGTCACCCCTGGGTCAAACCCACATCCTAAGAGAGCGGTCAGTCCTGCCCGCTGAAACCTCTCGTGATAAGCCCATTGCCATTTATATTCGAACTTGGCTTCATCGGGGGGTTCATAATTCGCCGTATCCAGATAATGTGCTCCTACTTTAAGGCAGGCTTCCATAATTGTGAGGTCCTGATAGGGAAGAGCTACATGGATCACCAGATCGGGCTTGAAAGTATCCATTAAATGGAGAAGGGATTCGAGGTGATCCGCATCGATCTCAGCTGTTTGAATCCGGCGATCCCCTATCGCTTGAGCAATTTGGTCACACTTCGATTTGGTCCGACTTGCCAGCATGATTTCAGAAAAAACCTCGGGGACTTTTGCCACCTTATGGGCCACCACTCTTCCCACTCCCCCTGCCCCGATAATGAGCACTTTACCCATTCATTCCACTCCTTTTTAAAAAAAGAGCCGATTAATTAAAAATAAGGGGGAGAGGTAATCCAGAGGACGACAGCGTTGCGGGAGCTTGTATTTTGAAGCCAATGCTCCTTCTCGGACCAGAAATAGAAGCATTCCCCCTTTTTAAGTTTAATTATTTCCCTCCCAAATCGGAGGCTTATTCTCCCTTTGAGAACAAACCCAAACTCCTCTCCCTCATGGGGCTTTTCTCTTGGGGTGGATTGGCCTTGTTTTAAGGTCAAAAGAACTGGCTCCAGACGTCGATTAGTCGAACCTGGAACGAGAAGTTCAAATTTGTGAATCTTCTCCTTTTCAAGAGGGACTCGATCTTTTTCCCGGAAGACAATCTTCTCTTGAGAGGTTTCTCTAAAGAAATCAGAGATATTTTCATCCAGGGCATCAAGGATTTGGATGAGGCTATCGAGGGAGATCGAAGTTAGATCTCGTTCGACCTGAGAGATGAAGCCCTTCGTCAGATTGGCCCGCGCGGCCAATTCCTCCTGCGTGAGATTACTCATCTGTCTTAAACTTCGAATCCTTTCACCAATCTTCATCTTTTATCCTGTTGGACACTCCCTTTCCAGAGGAAGGAGAGTCGTTTGGAGAATAGTATAAAAAGAAAATTGTTTAATAAAATAAACTTCAATACAGTATAACCTTATTTTTTTATTTGTCAAGCTTTTTAAAAGGCCTCAACTTTTCCTGGGGGGTTAATCAAAGATTTTAGGATTTCGAGGGAGGGCCTGAGCCCATCCTAATCCCCCCTTGAAGATTTAGATGGGATTATATATGATTTAGGCCAAACCTCATCAGTCGATCTTTATAAGGAGGAAGGGATGGGTTGGACAGGTTTAAGAAGAAGGGTACTGGCAGGCGAATGTGTTTACGGGACCATGATCAGGCAGGCGAGAGACCCTGGAGCTCCTTCGGTGTTTGCTTCTGCGGGTTATGATTTTATTTTTATTGATATGGAGCACGGAGCCTATCACATGGAGACCATTTCCGATCTCATCCGGGGGGCTAAGTCTTCGGGCATCGCCCCGATCATCAGGGTTCCTCGTTTAGAGACCTTTTTTATCTCTCGGGTTCTTGATGCAGGGGCGGAAGGAATCATGGTTCCCATGACTTCCACGCCAGAGGAGGCCGAGGCGATTGTTCGCTATTCGAAGTATCCTCCATTAGGGAGACGAGGGTTTGGTGCTCAGACCGCTCAGACGGATTATAGACCCTTGAAAGCTTCGGAGGTTATGAGGGAAGCAAATGAGAATACTCTCATAATTGCTCAAATCGAAACAAAGGAGGCTATTGAAAACATCGATCAAATTCTGGAAGTGGAAGGAATCGATGTGGGACTGATAGGCCCTAATGATCTTTCCATTTCCATGGGAATCCCGGATCAATTAGATTCCGAAGGATTAACAAACGCCATAGAAAGGGTGATGGAGTCGGCAAGAAAGAGGGGCAAGGCCACAGGAATTCATATTGGGAATATCGGGGCGATTAAAAAGTGGCGCTCCAAGGGGATGAACGTTCTTGCCATCTCCACTGATATTGGATTTATGTATCATGCCTCTAAATCCACTCTTGAGGAATTAAAGAGAGCTTAATTGACGATCTCCATTTGAAGGGTTTTGGAAATCCACTGTGAGACCTCGAGTCCTCCCGTTTTTTCATTACGAGGGGAATTTCCGTTGAATTGACATTAGGGGTCAATTTTGTTAGGTTTAAAAACTTAAAAGTATTTTTGACCCAAACATGAGCTGGTTTAAGAGAAGGGAAGAAGAGAAGGATCGCCCGACAAGCACAGAGAGGCCGAAATCTTTTGATCACCTTTGGGTAAAATGTAATTCCTGTAATGAGATCATTTACCGAAAGGTGATTGAAAGAAATCTTCTGGTCTGTCCTAAATGTAACTACCACTTTCAACTCCCTGCCCGTAAGAGGATTGAATGTCTCGTCGATCCAGGCACCTTCATTGAATACGATGCACACCTTGCTCCGGCCGATCCCCTCTCATTTAAAGATTCCAAAAGGTATCCCCAGAGAGTGAAAGAATCCCAAGAGACCACCGGACAGAAGGAGGCCATCCTCTGTGGAGAGGCAAGAATTGAAGGAGAACCTGTGATGTTAGCGGTATTTGAATTTAATTTTATGGGTGGGAGCATGGGCTCTGTAGTCGGGGAAAAGATCACTCGTCTGATTGAACGAGCCATTGAAAAACGGGTGGGTGTAGTGATCTTCTGTGCTTCCGGGGGGGCAAGAATGCAGGAAGGAATTTTTTCTCTAATGCAGATGGCCAAAACGAGTGCCGCTTTGGCCAGGCTCCAGGAGGCCAGACTCCCATACATTTCGGTACTTACGGATCCAACGACCGGGGGGGTCTCGGCAAGTATCGGGATGTTAGGGAATGTAATTATCGCAGAACCGAAGGCCATGATCGGATTTGCAGGTCCAAGGGTGATTAAGGATACGATTAAGGCAGAGCTTCCCGAGGGATTTCAACGAGCTGAATATCTTTTACAACATGGGATGGTGGACCTTATTGTGGAACGAAAAGATTTGAGACGTACCTTGGCTCTCCTTTTAAAGATGTTAAAAAACGAATCTTAAGGAGATCTCCCACCATGAATCGAAAAGACTACCAGCAATCCTTAGATTATCTCTATGGGCTTGAAAAATTCGGGATGATCTTCGGCCTGGAGAAGGTAGAAGCCATTTTAAGAGCGATCGGGAATCCGCATCTTGAGGTTCAAACGATTCATATCGGGGGAACGAACGGAAAAGGATCCACTGCAGCCATGATGGCTTCGATCCTTCAACAGGAGGGTTATCATGTGGGACTCTATACGTCTCCTCATCTCATCAGATTTACGGAAAGGATCAAGGTGGACGGGAAGGAGATCGATCAGGAAGTGGTGGCCGAACTGACCGAGTGGATTCGAGAAAGAATAGAAACTACGGGGGTTACTCCTCCCTTCACCTTCTTCGATTTCACCACGGCCATGGCCCTTCACTATTTTAAACAGAAGCGTGTCGATTTAGCCATCTTGGAGGTTGGATTAGGGGGAAGGCTCGATTCCACGAATGTGGTCGACCCTCTCCTCTCCATCATTACCAACGTGAGCAAGGATCATGAGGAGGTTTTAGGAGGAACCTTACTGAAGATAGCATATGAAAAAGCAGGGATTATCAAAAAAGGTCGTCCCTTGATTACCGCGGCTTCCCAACCTCAAATTCTTCGGATCTTTTCGAAGATCTGTAAAGAAAAGGACTCACCAATTTATCGAATGGGAAGAGAGTTTTCCTATGTTCCATGTGAGGGAGGACATTTTAATTATCAAGGAATTCACCGAAGATTCTGGGATCTCACGGTCAATCTCCATGGACCCCACCAGATCATTAACGCCGTGACTGCACTCGCTGCCATGGAGGTTTTAGATGAGTTGGGATATGTGGTCTCCAATGAGGCAATGATCAATGGGTTAAACAGGGTAGAGTGGCCCGGTCGTTTAGAAATGGTCTGTTCTTCCCCGAGGGTTTTCCTCGATGGAGCCCATAATCCTGCAGGTGCACTCGTATTGAAAGAGTCCCTTCAGAAAGAATTTGAATATAGACGTTTGATCCTGATCGTTGGAATTATGAAGGATAAAAATTATAAATTCATTCTGAGAACCCTTGCCCCCCTCGCGGATCATCTCATCCTCACTCAGCCGAATATTCCGAGAGCGGCTTCCCCCGAGCTTCTTCAGAAGGCCCTTGAACGGAATGGGAAAAAAGCAGAGATTGTTCAGGACGTTCAGAAAGCCATTGACCGGGGATTATCGATAGCCTCTTCCGAAGATCTTCTTTGTATCACGGGATCTCTTTACACGGTGGGGGAAGCAAGGGCCTACTTTCTTCCCAAAGAGAAATTATGAAGTGGTGGTTATCCCTGATCTGTTCACTTTCTATTTTCCTTCTCCTCCCTTCCTTCTCCGATGCTGAAAAAAGGATGATCGAACCGAAGATCACAGGTGGAGAGGGGCCGGTAGAAATCGAGGCAGAGAGTCTTTTTTATCATCAAGAGGAGCAACTCTATGAGGCCCATGGGAGGGTGGAGGTTAGGCGAGGGGATTTTCTTCTGAAAGGGGATCATCTCCAGTGGAGAGCCGATACAAAGGAACTCATCGCCTGGGGAAATGTAGTCCTCACCGAAGGGGAGGATCGACTGGAGTGTGAACGATTGGAGGTCAATCTTGAAACTCAATTAGGGAGAATCTATCAGGCCAGGCTTTTTTTAAAAGATCAAAATTTTCATATTACAGGCAGAGAGGCGGAGAAACTTGGTGAAAACCGGTATCGGATTCGAGAGGGTTCGTTTACCACCTGCGATAGGGAAAAACCTCCGTGGAAATTTACAGTAAAAGAATTGGAGATCACCATTGAAGGATATGGAGTGGCTAAGGGTTCCACATTCTATATCGAGGAGATTCCAGGCCTTTATCTTCCCTGGGCAGTTTTCCCGATAAAAAGAGAGAGACAGACGGGATTTCTCCTGCCCCGACTTGGATATTCCCAGAAATATGGCCCAGAAATCAAGACGGCCTTTTTCTGGGCAATTCGGAGGGATATGGATTCCACGATCTATCTTGATTACCTTGGAAAACGAGGATTTAAAGAAGGATTGGAATACCGATATGCCTTTTCCCGGGAGACGGAGGGGCAGGCCAACATTTATTTTATTGACGATCAGGAATTTCATAAAAACCGCTATGCTTTCTTTATCCAGAACCAACAGAAGTTACCCTTTCATTTTTATTTAAAAGGCAATATTAACCGAATCAGCGATCGAAGCTATCATCGAGATTTTGACGAAGATCTTCCTTCCATGGCCAAGATTGATTCCAGGAGTCTGGGAGAGCTTCGGTCCATTCTTTTTGGTGGAAAAAATTGGGATCAATTCGTATTCCTTACTGAGGCGGTAGTCTATCAGGACCTTACTAAAAGGAATGACGAAGAAACCATTCAAAAACTCCCTCAGATCAGTCTTTACGCTCATCCCCAATCCCTCTTCAATACTCCTCTTTTCTTCGATTTTTCTTCCTCCTATACCCATTTCTGGAAGGAGAAGGGGCTGAAGGTCCATAGAGGAGACCTCTTTCCGAGGATCTCTCTCCCGATGAGAATCTTCCAGGTATTAAAGGTGGATCCCAATATTTCACCGAGAGAGACCCTTTATAAATCCTATGACGATCCGATCCACGGGAAAGGGGATTGGGAATCCAGGGAGACATTCGATGGGGGAGTGGATCTCTCCGTTGAGTTTTATCGAATTTATGAGGGATCCAGGATCCAGAAGATTTCCAATTTTCTTCGGGTCTCTAAATGGATGCATACCATTGAACCTATGATGGGGTATCACTATCGACCTCGGGTGGATCAGAAAGATTTACCATTGATCGACGAGCTGGATCGCCTCCCCTATACGAATCAGATCACCTATGGAATCACCCAGCGGCTGGTCGGGAAACCGAAACAGGAAGGAGTGGACTCAGGTCCTTTTGAATATGCGAAATTAAAGGTTTTTCAATCCTATAGCCTTGGAGACCCTTTCAGTCGTGACCCGAAAGGGAGGAGGAGGAATTTTTCGAATATTTATGGAGAATTATGGTGGAATTTTGCTCCTTATCTTCAAGCCAGAGGGGATGGGGCCTTTAACCTTTATGACCAGAATTTTGAAGCCTTTAATTTTCTGCTTCATTTCAAAGATCGCAGGGAAGATGCTCTTTACGTTCAATATCGTTATACTCGACCCAACATCGAGGAACTCAATGTAGGAGTGAAGGTAAAACCCATCTCTTCCCTATACTTTTATGGAGGGACGAGGTATAATTTAAAAGATGATTGGCGGATAGAGAATATTTATGGAGCAGAGTATCAGGCTCAGTGCTGGAGCTTCGGGATCGGGGTGGAAGATAAGGGACGGTCTCCTGATGGGACCCAGAAGAAGGAGTTTAAATTTCACTTCTATCTCAATCTTTTAGGGGTGGGGTCCCTAGGGAAAAGGCCCTCCTATATGAATTTATAAAACCTAAATTGAGTGATTTTTCGTCATTCATTGAATCAAATATACTGGATTCCTGCTTCCGCAGGAATGACTACTGCCACCCAATGAATGAAAATGTCATTCCCGTGAAAACGGGAATCCAGAAGGGGTTTATCTTTAAAT
>CALIBK010000167.1 GCA_938045955.1 uncultured bacterium
ATTCATTGAATCAAATATCCTGGATTCCTGCTTCCGCAGGAATGACTACTGCCACCCAATGAATGAAAATGTCATTCCCGTGAAAACGGGAATCCAGAAGGGGTTTATCTTTAAATAATACTAAGAATCGCTCAATTTGGGGTTTTAAAAAGGGTCTATCAGGAAGGCTTAGAAAGGAGAAAGAAAGTTAATGATCCTCCGAATCGGAACGTTGATCCTTTTATACGTGGTTTCTTAATTGTAATTCTAAGGGATGGGGATGGAGGTAAATCTGTTCTTTCAAATAGAGCGAGTTATATTTCCGAACATAGTGTTGAATAAGTGTGATTGGGACAATGAGTGGAACATACTCCTTTCGGTAGTGGTCGATAATCTCAAGCAGCTCCTGTTTCTCATCGGAAGAGAGTTGTTCTTTAAAATACCCCATCATATGCATCAAGACGTTGGCATGTTTTTTTGGGGTGGTTTTGAGTTTGAGAGCTTCCATGAGAAGCCCCTGATATTTCTCAAAGGCTTGTTTCAAAGCCATTTCTTTTGCTTTCGCGACCAGTCTTCCCATGGATTGTTCATGCTTGGGACTATGGGAAAGGATTAAAAACTTATGCTGGGTATGAAACTTTACAAGATTTCCAAGTTTTGGCTTTTCAGCCAACACCTCCCTCCATCGCTTAAGGGTAAAGATTCGTTCAATAAAATTCTCTCGTAGTTTCGGGTCGTGAAGCCGCCCCTCATCCTCAACGGGAAGAAGGGGAAAATGCTCCATAAATATTTTTGCAAATATTCCAATCCCCTTCTTCACAGGCATTCCCTTTTCATTATAAACCCTCACTCTCTCCATTCCACTGCTCGGGGAGTCGCTTTTAAAAATAAATCCGCATAGGTCTTCCTTTTCAAGTTCTATGACACGTTTTTTAGCCCACTGGATCATTCGCTCTGTCATATCCTGATGTGTTCTTGAAGTCACCAATCGGGGGGAAGCTGGGTTTCCTTCCAGATGCATCGATTCCCTGGGTACTGGAAGTCCACATTCAACCTCCGGACAGACCGGAACGTAATCGACATACTGACCCAAGGTATCTCGGAGAAACCGATCCAGTTTATGTCCCCCATCATAACGGATTCTTTCCCCCAAAAGACATGTGCTGATCCCTAATTTAATCCTCTCCATAGCCATTTCCCCCTGATCCTCTCTTCCTTTTTGCAAATCATTATTGGCATAAAAGGTTTTCTTCAATTATATTTAATCTTAAGAGGAACATTCAATACAAAAATGAGGATTTTTAATGAATCGAACGTTACAGAGTTTTTTGTTTCCGGCAATCACCCCCCGATTTCTCTTACGGGCCTTAATGGTTGCTCTCTTTTCCTATATCTTTTTTGGCCATATTCTCACCCCTTTTATGATTCGAGGAACAAGTATGGAGCCCACCTATCATGATGGAGGAGTCAATTTCTGCTGGAAGTTGCGGTATCTTTTTTCTGATCCAAAACGATTTGATGTAGTAGCCATCCGATTTGCAAGTCACCATCGGATGCTTCTTAAACGGATCGTAGCCTTTGAAGGAGAGGAGGTTGAGTTTCGTCAGGGAAAGCTTTTCATCGAGGGAAAGGCCATCGATGAGCCCTACGTTCAATACCCTTGCGATTGGAATCTTTCTCCCCGTCGGGTGGAGAAAGGATGTGTTTATGTGATAGGGGATAATCGATCTATGCCCATTGAAGAACATCTTTTTGGACAGGCCAGGGTGGAAAGGATCATAGGATCCCCATTATGGTGAAGATTCGCTATTTCATTATGGGGTTGATCCTTCTTATGGGAGGGATTCTCTCATGGGGGTATCTCTTTCCGAATGAGGAAAAGCGAGTCATCCAACGATTTGAGCTGCTTTCCCAATACGTTGAAAAAAAAGCCAATGAGGATATTCTATCCACGGCGAATCGAATCAAGAATCTGAGCCAATTATTTGCAAATCCATGTGAGTTTAAAATAGAGGGAGATCCTTTCTATTCTTTGAGTGGAACTTACACCAAGGAAGAGGTCGGAAGCTATGCCATGCGGGGGAGATCCTATTTCTCTGATCTCTCCCTTCGTTTTGGTGACTACAAAGTTGAGTTTTTAGATAAGGAGACAGCCCGTGTTCAGCTCACAGGACGATTGATTGGAAGAACCCTTTCAGGGGAGGGGGTAGACGAAGTGAGAGAGCTTCTCTGCACTCTTAAAAAGGTAGAGAAGACCTGGCTTTTTGCAAGACTTGATGTGATGGAGATCCTCAAACGATAAAAATTTAAAAATGAGAACCGTTTTCTCGAATAAGCCAAGCGTTGATCCCCATAAGGAGACAGAAAATGGGTTTAGGAAAAGAGGATCTTATTGAACTCATCTGTAAACATTGTGAATTTTATAAAGAGTCTGAAAAAGACCTTGAGTGCGGAGCATATAAAATCCTGAAGGCCCTTCTCGAGAAAAACCTGATCACTCCGGAGCAAATTAAAGATGTCTTCCGTAAAAAATAGATTCTTTTCCCTCTCCCCCCACTGTACCCTCAAATATCTCGAGGAACTCTATCTCTATGATATTGAGGCGGACGAGCTCTATGAATTAAGCGAAGAGGCTTTTCAGTTTCTCGTCCGGTGCTCTCGTGGAGAAGCATCCGAAGTCAAAAAGGAAGACGAACCATTTATCGAATATTGCCTCTCTGAGGATCTGATTCGATCCTCTGATGTTCCTCTTAAAAGAAAGCTAAAGATTAATCCCTCGCCTCGCCCCTCCCTTCGATACCTTGAACTCCAGATTACAGACCGCTGTAATCTTCGCTGCCGGCATTGTTATCTGGGAGAGGGTCATGGTCGAGACCTTCCTTTTGAAAAAATAAAAAATATTTTGGAAGAATTCGAAGAGATTCAGGGATTAAGACTTTTGATTTCGGGAGGAGAACCATTTCTTCATCCCTATTTCTGGGAGCTTAACGAGATTTTAAGGGATTACGAATTTCGTTCGATCCTTCTTTCCAACGGTACTCTGATTACCGAGGAGATAGCCCGGAGGCTTAAGGTTCACGAAGTTCAGTTGAGTCTGGATGGGATGAAGGAGGGACATGAATCCATAAGAGGGAAGGGAACTTTTGAGAGGGTTCTTCAGGCAATTGATTTCCTTCAAGAGGCAGGTGTTAAAGTTTCCATAGCCACCATGATCCACCGTTATAATCTCAAAGAATTCGATAAATTAGCCTCTCTCATCCAATCCAAAGGGATTGAGGAATGGAATGTCGATGCACCCTGTCTCGCAGGAAGACTTGAAGAAAATATGGATCTCTGGGTAAGCCCTGAGGAGGCAGGACCCTACTTTCAATACGGATTTGGAGGGGGATTTCACGGTTCAGAAAAAAATACTACCTGTGGTGCCCATCTTTGTGCTATAATTATTAATGGAAATGTCTGTAAATGTGGTCTTTTCAGTGAAGAACCTGTGGGATCTATTGATGAGGGGCTCAGAAACTGCTGGGAGCTAATTCCTCGAATTGGCATAAGAGAGTTGGCCTGTAAATGTCCCCAAATTGATGAATGTCGAGGTGGGTGTCGTTTTCGAGCCAGATATTTCGGAGATATATATCAGCCCGATCCCTTTCAGTGTTATGCAAGGGGGGTATTGAAAGGAGGTGAGTGAGATGACGATCAGGAAGGTTGCGAAGAAATTTGCTACCACTTGCAAATGCAAGGCATCCTGCTAAAGTCTACTTCAGAACCCTCTCAAGAAGGGAAGGGTTCTCTTAATCAGATCATAGAGATTTTATGAATGAGACATAGATCTGAAGATCTGTGGGAGATAGGCCTGAAGGCACAACGAAGGATCCTCCCCCTCCTCTCATGATAAAAGAGGAGGGGGATTTTTTTAAACCCATGTACCTCGGAATCGATTTTCTAATCCATTCAAACCTAAGTCCTTATGTGATTGAGATCAACGTGGGTCTCCCAGGAGGAGCCCAGGAGTATGAGTTAGCTCATCAAGTATATCATGGGAAGACTTCCAATATCTTCTCTAAGATCGAGGAGATTTCTCAAAGAGTATATGGCCAACCGTTCAGGGATTATCTTCACAGGTTACCTTTTATTGAGATTCTTAAACCCTTCAAAATCTGGCTGGATGGAGAGGGACCCTTTCCCCGCAAATTTCACCCGGGACTCAGGCTTGAAGATAAATGGGTTCAATATCAGCTCGTCTCACCCATTGCTCCTATGCCTGAAACAATCATCTTTAATCGGCAATATTTTTCAGAAGCCGAGGCCTTTCTTAGAAGAATGGGAAAGATAGTCCTTAAACGTCGCCTGGGGAGGGGAGGAAGAAATTTCAGGACCCTTTCGGATCTGGATTCATTGATTCAGTTGAATATTGAGAATCGCTTCTATCTCCTTCAGGAGTATATTGAGTCAAAAGTAGAGAATTATGTATGTTCCATAAGGGCAGTGGCTTTTGGGGGAGAGTTTCTCTGTATGTATGCCAATCTTTCCCATCGTCAATACTCGAACCATGGCATCATCACCTTTCTCTCGAAAGGAGAGCATTTCGGCTTAGAGAATCCAAAATTTCAAACTACCCTCTTCGATCAAAAATCCTGGGAGGCTGAAATCTGGTTTGGTGAGGAGTATCCTCCCTACCTTCATCACAATCTTTTCGAAGACGAAGTCGCCCAAACCACCCTTCTTCTCCCTGAAAGAGTCTATGAGGAGATAAAAAGGCTTTCTGTGATAATCGAGAGGGCATACGATGGATTAGACTTTTGGAGTTTACCCAAGGCATGCTTCGAGATCTGATAAGGGGTTTATCATTATTCTCGAAAAGAACTGAACTTTTTATATCCACCTAAATTGAGCGATTCTTAGTATTATTTAAAGATAACCCTTCTGGATTCCCGTTTTCACGGGAATGACGTTTTCATTTATTGATTGGTAGTTGTCATTCCTGCGGAAGCAGGAATCCAGTATATTTGATTCAATGAATG
>CALIBK010000168.1 GCA_938045955.1 uncultured bacterium
ATCTTGATCTCCCATCTATCCCTTTCATCTCCTGCCTTAGGAAAAAAGAAAATCGAATTCACCATTCTATATACAAATGATATCATGGGGGAAGTAGATCCCTCCGGTCGATTTAGAAATCCCTTAGGAGGGCTCGCAAAAAGGTCAACCCTTATTTCCCAATTCAAAAAAGAAGGGAAAGAGATTCTCCTGGTGGATACAGGAAATCTACTTTTCCCAAAACCCCCACAAACGGAGATAAAAAGAAAAGACGCTATTCTCCGGGCTAATCTAATAATTCAATCCTATAATGAAATGGGATATGATGGAGTCAATATAGGTGAAAAGGATTTCATCATGGGCTTAAAGTTCTTTAAAGAATTGATTTTAAAGGCTAAATTTCCATTTATATCGAGTAATTTAATCGAAAAAAAGGGCCAAAAGCCCCTTTTTACACCATATCTGATAAAAAATATTTCAGGGATAAGAATTGGAATCATGGGCCTCTTAGATGACCAATTCAATATTACATTGAGTCAGATGGAACCAGATCTATTAATTCTCGACCCTATTACTCATACAAAAAATAATTTGATTAAAGGATTGAGGGAATATTGCGACCTTCTGATTGTTCTTTCACAACTGGGAGAAATGAAAACAAAAAAACTCGCTAAGGAAGTGCCTGAAATTGATTTGATTCTGGGTGGGGGAGGAGGGGCTATAAAATCAATAACTGACAATATCAATGGAGTTCCTATCTTTAGCATGGAACCAAGAGGAAGTTATTTAGGCAAACTCGACTATTCTATTTCTGATCTGAAAAAACCTCTGAAAGTTATTTCCGCTCATGAATACGAAGAACTTGAGGAGAAACTTAAAAGTTTAACTAATCATTATATTAAAATTAAATCAGAAATCGAAAAATCAGAAGAAAAAAAGGAGATAAGATTAAAGGAACTAAAAATCATTGAATCTAAAAAGAATGAAATAGATCAAGCCCTTAAAACCTTCCAAGCTAAAAATTTTTATAGATACACGACTATCCCTATCGAATTATCAATTCCAGATGATGCAAACATTTTAAAATGGGTGGATAACTATCATAAAGAATTTACAAAATTATATAAACCAAAAGTATCCTTCACCCCCGAAAAAGATCTACCCGAAAAGGAACTCATTGCTCGGATTCCTAAAAATAGTCCCTATGTGGGGGCAATCTCCTGTAAAAGATGCCACGAAATAAATTATAAAAATTGGTTAAAAACCAAACATGCAAAGGCAATTCAGAGTATCACTTCCTCCCCTAAATATGCTCAAGAGGAGTGCCTAGTTTGTCATTCTACAGGTTATGGAAAGATAGGTGAATATTCAACCGTAGAAGAGGTCCCTTTTTATCTCCAGGGGGTTCAGTGTGAGGCCTGTCATGGACCAGGGAAAGGACATCCTGAAAAAGGAACTATAGAAAGGAAAGTCACTTTAGGTACCTGTCGAAATTGTCATACAAAAGACCAGAGCCCTCGTTTTAATTACTCAGCCTATCTTGAAAAATTAAGCTGTAAAATACAAAAATAATATAATTAACGATGAGAATCCTTATTAATGGGTTAATCCTTTTTTTTATTTTAATTTTGACTTACCTTACCTCGGTTTTTTCTAAGGAACTCATCGAAGAGTTTCCTGTTCCACCTCCTCCCTTCAGCGAAGGAATCTATCCTTGCAGTAATTGTCATGCCTCCATGGACCTGAATCCGAAGAAGAGGGTTTTGAAAGATGAACATACAAACATACAGCTTCACCATGCGGAAACATTGAGGTGGTGTCTTGATTGCCATTATTCAAAAAACAGAGACAAATTAAGGCTTTACAATGGAGAGCTTATCGATTTTGGCAGAAGTTATCTCCTCTGCGGGGAATGTCACGGCAATGTGTTCAGAGATTGGAAGGCAGGCATTCACGGAAAAAGGCAAGGATACTTTATAGGGGGAAAAAGGACTTATCTCCTTTGTGTTCACTGTCATGATGCCCACTCTCCAAAATTTAAAGGGATAAAGCCTGAACCCCCACCCCTTCCCCCGAAGGTAAAAAGAGATGTCAGATAGGTCCTATACCAGAAGACAATTCTTGAAACATCTCTCACTTCTTGGCTTCTCAATTCCCTTTCTAACCTCTTGCGGGAAAGAAGAGAGAGAAGATTTCTTTCAGAAACATTTCCTTGAGATGACGAAAGAAGAAAAGGAGGCCCTTATTGCACGATTGGAGGAGCGTTATCTAAAAAAATATAAAAAAAAGTTTAGGGTAGGCATTGAGGAGGCCATTCAAAATACCTTATGGGGATATGGATTAGACCTTTCTCGTTGTATCGGTTGTAGAAGATGTGTTTATGCATGTGTTGAGGAGAATAACTGTTCAAGAGAGAAACCCCAATCCCAATGGATCCGGGTGATCCGATTGAAGAAAGGAAGCCTTATCAACCTTGAAGATTCGGAACACTACTATAACCCTGAGCTGGTTCCGGAAAAGGAGTTTCTTTATATCCCTGTCCAATGTCAGCAATGCGAGAACCCACCTTGTGTAAGAGTCTGTCCTGTTCATGCCACCTGGAAGGAACCGGATGGTCTCGTGGTGGTAGATTACAACTGGTGTATTGGATGTCGATACTGTATCGCGGCATGCCCCTATCGGGGAAGGATCTTTAACTGGGGTGAACCCAATGTTCCTCCAGAGCACTGGAATACCTCTGTCCATTATCTGGGGAATCGGCCCAGAATGAGAAATGTCGTTGATAAATGCACATTCTGTATCCAGCGGGTGAGAATGGGAAGATATCCTGCCTGTGTGGAGGTCTGCCCAACGGGGTCAAGAAAATTTGGGAATCTTCTTGATCCGAATAGTGAAATTCGATATGTGATTCAGAATAAAAGAACATTTCGCCTGAAGGAAGACTTGAATACGGAACCCAAATTTTACTATTTCTTTGAGGCTTAGAGAATTGAGTCAATCCCTGAGAGAAACTTTAAAAGAGACCTGGCGATTTTATCGAAAGACCTTAAGGCTCGTTCTGACAGGTTCCAAGGAATACTATCTTTGGTGCTTCCTCCTCCTCTCCATCATGATCGTGGGATTCCTTTGCTACCTCCCCCAGCTTCAAAAGGGGTTGATTACCACCAATATGAAGGATCAGGTGGTTTGGGGACTCTATATCTCAAATTTCACCTATTTGGTTGGGGTTGCAGCAGCCGCTGTTTTACTGGTTGTCCCAGCCTATATCTATCAATTCGGCCCGATCAAAGAGATTGTCGTTCTTGGTGAATTATTTGCTGCTTCTTCTATCATTATGGCCCTTCTCTTTGTCATTGTGGATTTAGGGAGGGTCGATCGATTCTGGCACATGCTCCCATGGATTGGAAAGATGAACTTCCCGAGCTCCCTTCTGGCATGGGATGTAATTGTCCTCAATGTATATCTCCTTTTGAATCTGATCATTCCTATTTACCTACTGGTAAAAACCTATTATGGGAAAGAACCCAATAAAAAATTCATCGTTCCCTTGATTCTCTTTTCGATTCCGATGGCTGTGACCATCCATACCGTGACCGCTTTTCTATATAACGGTCTCCCTGCCCGACCCTTCTGGAATGCTTCGATCTTAGCCCCGAGATTTCTTGCAAGTGCCTTCTGTTCAGGGCCTGCGATTATTATCATCGTTTTCCAAATTCTGAGGGAATATACTTTTATCAAAGTGGAGGACCGAGCTCTTTTCAAGATTGCCGAGCTGATGGCCTATGCGATGTTTCTTAATCTCTTTTTCCTGATCTCAGAAATGTTTAAGGAGTACTATTCCAATACTGTCCACATTGCCTCTCTTAAATATCTTTATGAAGGACTTCACGGCCACAATCTCCTCGTCCCATGGATATGGGTGGGGACCCTGATGAACCTTATCGCCTTTATCCTCTTTCTATTCCCAATCACACGACAACGTCTTAGCACCCTTAATATAGGCTGCATTCTTATCATCGCGGGCGTCTGGATCGAAAAAGGACCCGGATTGGTAATCCCTGGATTTGTTCCGGACCCCTTAGGTGAGATCTATGAATACATCCCGAATTTCAGAGAACTATTTATTTCCTTTGGTATCTGGGCTACAGGATTCCTCATCTTTACCATTTTGATGAAAGTGGCTATTCCCATTGCCAGCGGTGAATTCAGTCACTCCCGATATGAAAAGGAGAAGATGTCTTAATAGCGATAGAGGTTGAACTGGGGAATTCAAATTCTTGACTTTTTAAGTAAGTTTTGTTAAGTTGGGAACAATTTATAGGGGGGATAAACTGATTCTGATCAGTAACCCCCCTTTTTTATTAAATCCAGAGAGGAGAGACAGAGATGAAAAAATGTTTATTCCTCATCACTTTGGCCTTTGTGATTTTACTGTCAAGTTTTGTCTCCGGGAAAATCGGAGGGGGAGATATTTCCTTCAGGTCCGGAAAGATAAGGGATGCCATTTTTAGCCATGATAGCCACGTTTCTGATATTGGACTTAAATGTACAGAATGCCATGACAGCCTTTATATCACAAAAGAAAAACACAAAAAGGCGACCATGCTTGAGATGAGGAAGGGAGTCTCCTGTGGAGCGTGCCACAATGGAAAGAGGGCTTTTGATGTCAGGGGAAACTGTTCCAATTGCCATAAGAAAGATTAGGAGGTGACTCAATGTTTGAAGGAAGAGATGAGTTGACTATTATTCAAGAAGATATAAGGAGGGAGTCTCAAAGAGGAGAAACAAAGTGGGCAATGCTCATAGATCTTAGAAGATGTACAGGCTGTAATTCATGTACCGTTGGATGTATGGTAGAGCAGAAGAGCCCGCCCGGGATTAAATACAGACCTGTCTATGAAGAGGAGATAGGAAAATTCCCAAATGTGAAAAGGCGTTTTACACCGAGACCCTGCAATCAGTGTGATAATCCGCCATGTGTCCAAGCATGTCCAAACAAGGGAGAGGGTAAAGCTACCTGGAAGAGCAAAAAGGGCATAAGTGCTGGAATTGTGATGATTAACTATGAGGCATGTATTGGTTGTGGCCGCTGTGTGGCTGCCTGTCCCTATAAAGCAAGGACTCTGGATGATGGAAGATTTTATACGGAAGGGACTCCCAGGATAGAAGAATATGAACGCTCTCCTTCCTGGGAATATAATAGGAAATGGCCCAGGGAGAAAAATCACCTCCCTGTGGGAGTAGCGAGGAAATGTCATTTCTGTCTCCACCGACTTAAAAATGGTATGGTTCCTACCTGTGTCAGCACCTGCATCTGTAGAGCAAACTTTTTTGGCGATCCTGAGGATAAAGAAAGTCTCATCTATCACATGATGAAATCCAATAAGGTGGTTGTTTTAAAAGGCGTCAATCCAGTGACTTCCTCTCCTATCCGATCCGGGATGTTTAAGGGATTAAGCGGAGAGGAGATATCAGCGAAAGTGGGATACCCAGGAACCTCACCCATCTTTGCCGATTCGGCACCCACCCAACCCCGAGTTTACTACATATTACCCTAAGGGAGGAGGAAGGAATGATGAAGCTGATGGACCGATTCAATGAACATAGGATCAACCGAAGAGAGTTCATAAAATGTACCGCCTTTCTGGGAGGTAGTTTGATTGCCTCCCAGCTTCAGTGGACCCAGGAGTTAATGAGAAGGGCAGAAGCAGGAGGATTAACCCCCGAAGAGGAATATGAACTTATCCGTCCTGAAAATATTCTCTACTCGGTCTGTCTTCAATGCAACACAGGTTGTAGTATTAAGGTGAAACTGTTTAGAAAGAATGGAACCGCAATTGCCCTTAAAATAGACGGAAACCCCTATTCCCCATTTGTTTCCCTTCCCCATCTCCCCTATAAAACCTCACCTTTTGAAGTCACCACCTTAGATATGGCGATTTGTCCGAAAGGCCAGGCAGGGATACAAACCGCCTATGATCCCTATAGAATTACTAAAGTCCTTAAACGGGCAGGCAAACGAGGTGAGAATAAATGGATGACCATTCCCTTTGATCAGGCTATCGATGAGATTGTCAATGGGGGAAAACTTTTCGGTCATGTTCCGGGCGAAGAGAATAGAGTGGTCGCAGGCTTAAAAGATATTTATGTGTTAAGGGATCCAAAGCTCGCGAAAGAGATGGCCGAGGATGTCGCAAAAATTCTAAAAGCGAAGGATAAAAAGAAGGCTGTTGAAGAATTTAAGCAAAAACATGCTCAAAACCTCCACTATCTTATCGATCCGGAGCATCCAGATCTTGGACCCAAGAATAATCAGCTTGTCTATCTATGGGGAAGGAAAAAAGGAGGAAGAGGAGACTTTGCACTGAGGTTCTTTAACGATTACTTTGGGACGGTGAATACCCACGGTCATACAACCGTCTGCCAGGGGTCCCTTTATTTTACCTGCAAGGCCATGAGCGAGCAATATCAACATAATAAATTTGGTGGGGGAAGAAAATTTTACTGGCAGGGAGATTTTGAAAATGCCGAATATATCCTATCCGTAGGGTCAAATCTTTTTGATGCAAACTACGGGCCTTCCAATCGAAACCTAAGACTCATCCCGAGATTAGCAGAAGGAAAGGTAAAATTGACAGTGGTAGATCCACGCCTTAATAAGGCGGCATCGAAAGCCAATAAGTATCTTCCTATCAAACCCGGAACTGATGGGGCCTTCTTTTCAGGGATCATCCAGTGGATCATCAAAAATAAAAGGTATGATGAGAGGTATCTCTCGAATGCCAATAAAGCCGCAGCTAAAGAGGCCAATGAACCCACCTGGACAAATGCAGTTCTTCTTGTAAAGATTGACAAAAACGGAATCCCTGGAAGCTTCTTGAGAGCTCATGAGATTGGATTAACTCCAATAGAAAAGAGAAAGGACAAGGATGGGAAAGAATTTGACTTTGAATACCTCGTTTGTATGAAAGACGGAAAACCCATCGCCGTGGATCCAAATGATGAGAAGAATCCTGTAAGAGGGGATCTTTTTGTAGACACAGAAATAAGAGGCATAAGGGTTAAGAGTGCTTTACAAATCATTTTCGAAGCCTCCTCGGTAAAATCCATGGAGGAGTGGTCTCGGATATGTGGGATTCCCGTAAAAGAGATCGAGGAGGTGGCTAAGGAACTGACCAGTCATGGGAAAAAGGCCGTGGTGGATGTCCACCGCGGGGTGGCTCAGCATACCAATGGCTTCTATAATGTAACCTCGGCAATGACCATTAATCTCCTTCTTGGGAATTTCGACTGGAAGGGTGGAATGATTGCTGCTTCCACCTACAATACCACCGGAGGAAAGGAGGGACAGCCCTTTGACCTCGGGAAATTGAAACCAGATAAGATAACCAGATTTGGGATCAGTATCATTCGCCATGATATCAAATATGAGGATACAACCCTATTTTCGGGATATCCTGCAAAGAGAAACTGGTGGCCCCTTGCAAGTGATATCTATGAAGAAGTCATTCCTTCCATCGGTGACGCCTATCCCTATCCTATCAAGGCCCTTTTTACCTATATGGGGACACCTGCCTATGCCTTACCTGCAGGACAAACGAATATCGAGATCCTCTCTGATGTGAATAAAGTGCCCCTTTATTTTGCCTGTGATATTTTAATCGGAACTACATCAATGTATGCAGACTATCTCTTCCCCGATCTTAGTTATCTTGAGCGCTGGGAGATGCACGGGTCCCATCCCAATATGCCGGTAAAGGTCCAACCCGTGAGGCAACCCGTGATTGCCCCTGTCCCTGAAACTGTGAAGGTCTTCGGAGAAGAAATGCCTTGTTCTTTCGAAGCCCTTCTATTGGCATTGGCTGAAAGACTTGGGATGAAAGGCTATGGGAAAGACGGATTTGGGCCTGGTCAGGATTTCGTAAGAGCTGATGATTTTTATATTCGAATGGTGGCAAATATAGCCACCGATGGTTCCCCAGTGCCTGATGCGGATGACAGAGAGGTAAAACTATTTCTTGATGCAAGAAAACATCTACCCAAAACCGTCTTTGATCCAGAGAGATGGGAAAAAATGACGGGACAAAACTGGAGAAAAGTGATCTATGTGCTTAATCGGGGTGGAAGATTTCAGGATTATAAAGATGTCTACAAAGGTGATTACGTGTCTAACCAGTATAAACTTTTGATAAATATATATCAGGAAAAAACAGCAGCCACAAAGAATGCCTTTACAGGGAAACCAAACCCGGGCTATGCCACCTATATCCCGATCAGCACCACCCTTGGTAAATCACCAAAGGAGTATGGTTTTGAGGAAGGCTATCCGTTTCATCTTTTGACACAAAGAGACATCACCATGACCAAATCCAGAACGATCGTAGATTACTGGCTTCTTTCGGTGATGCCTGAAAACTCGATCCTTATTCATAGCACGGATGCGAAGAGACTCAATCTCAAGGAGGGAGATAAGGTTAAAATCGTCTCGGCAACCAATAAAGAGGGCCTATGGGATTTAAAAAACGGGATAAAAAAACCAATGATAGGTAGGGTCAAAATAACCGAAACGATCATGCCCGGGGTTACGACGTTCATCCTGGGCTATGGACACTGGGCGACAGGGGCTGCAGATATTATGGTCGATGGAAATTTAATTAAGGGAGACCCGAGAAGGGCAACCGGCGTCCATGCCAATGCAGCGATGTGGATCGATCCATACCTAAAAAATACCTGTATGTTTGATCCTGTAGGGGGAAGTGTCTCTTTCTATGATACAAAAGTAAGATTAATCAAAGTCTGAATTGACTTAACCGGGCTGTCTTTTTTGTCCTTTTCAGGAAAGGGATAGAACAAGTTGAAGAGATGAGGGGAATGAGGCTTTTCCTTATTGGACTGGTCATTGGGGTTATCCTCGTCTTTATTTTTATAAATTTTGGCCTTACGTCAAGATTGAACCAACCCCTTCTTTTTAATCATAAAATCCATAAGGAAGCAGGAGTGGAATGTATCCAGTGTCATCCTTTCTTTAAGGAACAGAGGTTCTCTGGAATGCCAAATGTGACTATTTGCATCGAGTGCCATAAAGATCCGGTGACTCAGAATCCTGAGGAAGAGAAAATTAGAGAGTTTTATAAAAAAGGGAAGGTCTTCCGATGGAACCGAATATACGAACAACCGGATCACGTCTTTTTTTCTCATCGGCGCCATGTGGTTTTAGCAAAAATGGATTGTAAAGATTGCCATGGACCTATTGAGGAAAGTGAAAAACCCCTAACCAAAGCCTGGGTAAAGATGACAATGAAATGGTGTATGGAATGCCATACAAAGAAAAAAGCCAGTAATGATTGTCTGGTCTGCCATATTTAAAACAGATTGCAGATTGAGAAATCTGAAATCTAAAATTTGAAATTTGGAACGGGACTTTGATGAAGCTGAGCCGCCGTGATTTTTTGAAGATGGGAGGAGGCATTGGAGTTGGGATTGCCCTGGGAGGGGGGTTCTGGAAATGGGGCCAACCTCCTCCTTCTTCAAAACTTCTTCCTCCAGGGATTGAAAAATGGGTTCCCACGGTCTGTGGACAATGCCTGGGGGGTTGTGGGATTCTGGTTAGAATGATTGATGGATGGGCAACGAATATTATCGGAAACCCACTTCACCCAATCAACCGAGGAGCCCTTTGCCCTAAAGGAATTGCTGCTCTTCAGGGGCTCTATGATCCCGATCGAATCCGATCCCCCTTAAAAAGGATAGGCAAACGAGGCGAAGGACGATGGCAACCTATCTCCTGGAAGGAAGCCATTCAAGAAATAAGCAATCAATTAAGAGAGCTCAGAGAAAATGGAGAGCCCCATAAACTGGTGGTCCTTGGGGGAAGGTATCGAGGATTGATGAGATTACTCTGGGAACGCTTTTTAGAAGTTTATGGATCACCCAACTATATTGACAACCAATTTCGATGGGATGGAATCCCGATGGAAGGCCTCTTCCTCACCCAGGGAATCCACACCCTTTTCACCTTTGATTTTGAAAATGTAAAATACCTTCTTTCCTTCAGTGCCCCCCTTCTTGACTCTTACTGGTTCCCCATTCATGCCTTAAAGGCCTTCGGACAATTCAGAAGAGGAAGGACCGGTCAGAGAGGGAGATTAGTCCAGATTGAACCGAGGCTATCGATTACCGGGATGAAAGCGGACGAATGGATTCCGATTCAACCCGGCACAGAGGGAATTTTAGCTTTAGGGATAGCCCATATGATTATTAAAGAAGGACTTTACGATAAAGAGTTTGTTCTAAAAAATACCTTCGGGTTTGAAAATTGGGTGGACTCAAAGGAGCAAACTCATATAGGGTTCCATGATTTTGTCCTATCTGAATTTCCTCCTCAGAGGGTTTCCAGCAAGACGGGTATACCGATCGATACGATTATTCGTCTCTCGCGGGAATTTGCAACGAATCAACCTTCCCTTGCGATAGGTTATCGAGATCGTCCTTTTCATCAGATGGCGGTTTGGGCTCTCAATGGGCTCGTTGGAGCCATTGATCGGCGGGGAGGGATACTCATCCCCAAGAGCATTCCTTTCCAGCCTTTTCCCTCCCCCTCCAAAGATCGTGCCGCTCGAAAAGGGTTAGAGAGGAAAAGAATTGATGAGGTCAGGGAAAGTCCTTTTGGGATAGACCAACCCTACCTCTTTGCCAAAAACTCAATTTCTGGAATTCCCTATCGTCCGAAAATCCTCTTTTTATACTATTCCAATCCCTTCTTCTCTAATCCCTGCCCGGAATTTTTTCAGAGAGCCTTTGATCAAATTCCATTCATTGTAAGTTTTTCGCCTTATATGGATGACACCACTCAATATGTAGATTTAATCCTTCCAGACCACACCCCTTTGGAAAGATGGCAGGATGATCCTCTTTTCCTAAACAATGGGTTTCCTGTTCTTGGGATCAGGCAACCTGTCACTCCGCCCATTCATCAGACAAGGGCAACGGGTGACGTTCTGATCGATCTTGCCAGATCCTTAGGGGGAGAGATCGAAAAGGCTTTCCCCTGGAAGGACTTTAAGGAGGTGCTCCTCTATGGACTTAAAGGAATATACGAGTCAAGACGAGGCGATGTATTTGGGCTTGAATATGATGAGGCCTGGATACGAATGCTTCAGAGAGGAGGATGGTGGGATCCTTCTTATAAGTCCTTTGAAGAATTTTGGGAGCTTCTCTTAGAGAAGGGAGGCTGGTGGGATCCAATTTATGAATTTGGAGAAAGAGAACGAATTTATAAAACCCCATCCAAAAAATTTGAGTTTTATAGTCAGGGAATAAAAGGAGTTCTCCTATCTTCAAAAGGGGAGGAAGACTCTTCGTTTCTTCCCCACTGGGAAGAGTCAGTTCCAAAAGAAGAGGAGAAGTATCCTTTCATTCTAAATATCTTTAAAACCATGGCGTTAGATGGGAGAAATGCCAATCAACCCTGGCTTCAAGGGATTTTAGGCCCTCATCTTTTTGAAAAATGGGCGACCTGGGTAGAAATCAATCCCATAACCGCCTCGAAATACGATATTTCAGATGGAGATTGGGTCTGGGTGGAGTCTCCTCATGGGAAGATCAAGGTAAAGGCTCGCCTCTACCAGGGAGCTATGCCTCACGTGGTGAATATTCCTTTTGGAAACGGACACCGGACAGGGGGGCGTTGGTCAAAAAAAATCGGTGAGAATCCATATCGACTCTTGGGATTGGAGTTAGACTCCCTCACAGGACAACCCATCCATGGAAACACACGGGTGAAGATCTATAAAGCGTAATGACAATAGGGGATTTGAGATGCATCGCTGGGGGATGGTCATTGATTTAGATAAGTGTACGGCCTGTCAGACCTGTGTGGTGGCCTGCCTTGCCGAAAATAATATTGCCCTTATTGGTCCAGAAGAATCGGCTAAAGGCCGAACGATCCACTGGATTGAGCTTGTCCCTTACATCCAAGGAGAGTATCCACATGTAAAAGTAAGACTTATCCCGAGACCCTGTATGCATTGTGATCACCCTCCGTGTACCAAGGTTTGCCCCGTCTATGCTACCTATTTAAATGAGGAAGGAATTGTCGCCCAGATTAATTATCGTTGTATTGGATGTCGTTATTGCACCACGGCCTGCCCCTATACGGTGAAGTACTTCAACTGGTATGAACCAAGATGGCCTGATGAGATGAGGGGTGCACTGAATCGGGATGTTTCGATTCGTACCAAAGGGGTTGTGGAAAAATGTACTTTCTGCCATCATCGATTGCTTAAGGCAAGGGAGAAGGCAAAAGCCGAGGGAAGGGATTTGCTCCCGGAAGATTATGTTCCTGCCTGTGTTGAAGCTTGCCCGAGTGGGGCTATGTATTTTGGGGATTTGAACGACCCCTTCAGTACGGTATCACAACTTTCCCGGGAAAGAAGGGCTTTTCGTCTCATGGAAGACCTTGGGACCGAACCCAAGGTCTATTATCTCTCGGAAGGGATGTAATGGAAAAGATAAAAAGAGAAGAAGATGCTATTTTGTTCGAACCGGTAGAGAGGACAGGCCGTTCATTTTATCTTACGCTTTCCATTTTGATTATTGTGATCCTCTGGGCTGTCTTTGCCTATCAATTTCAATATCGAGAGGGTCTCGGGGTAACCGGTTTGGCAAGACCGATCTTCTGGGGAGTCTATATCACCAACTTTGTCTTTTTTATAGGAATCAGTCATGCAGGAACCTTGATCTCGGCAATCCTGAGGTTAGCTAAAGCGGAATGGCGACGCTCCATTACCCGATCGGCTGAGGTCATAACCGTGTTGGTCCTCTTCTTTGGGGTAGGAAATATCTTGATGGATTTGGGGCGACCGGACCGGATGTTAAACATCATCAAATACTCTCAATTTCAATCCCCTCTCCTCTGGGATGTCTCCAGCATTACGGTCTATCTTACGGCAAGCTCGATCTATCTCTATCTTCCCCTTATTCCAGACATTGCCCTTCTGAGGGACCGAAATGGAAAACGGAGGTGGTTTTATCGAGCATTAGCCCTTGGATGGAAAGGAACAGAAAGACAACATCGTCTTCTTGAAAAGGCAATCTCTTTTATGGCCATCCTGGTTATTCCGGTGGCCGTCTCGGTTCATACCGTCGTCTCCTTTGTTTTTGCGATGACCATTCAGCCCATGTGGCATAGTGCTATCTTTGGTCCCTATTTCGTTGCCGGGGCCATCTTCTCCGGGATTGCCGCCCTGATCATCGCAATGAATATTATTAGAAAGGTTTATCATCTCGAGGAGTATTTAAGGCCGGTCCATTTCAATCACCTGGGAATCCTCCTTTTAGTGATGACCCTCCTCTGGTTCTATTTCACCTTCACAGAATATTTGACCACCTATTACGGTGGAGAACCTATCCATATGACCATCTTCTGGATGAAATTTACAGGAAGGTTTGCTCCTTATTTCTGGGGAATGTTCCTTTTTTGTTTTGTTATCCCTCTTCCGATTTTAAGTTTTAAAAAGACCCGCACCCCACTTGGGACCCTGATCGCCTCAATCTCAGTCATTATTGGAATGTGGTTAGAACGGTATGTGATTGTTGTTCCCACTCTTACCAATCCCAGACTCCCTAATGAAATGGTGATATATTTTCCCACCTGGATCGAATGGTCGATGTTTGCCGGCTGCGTCTCTTTCTTTATCCTTCTCTATATGATCTTTACCAAGCTCTTTCCCATTGTCTCAATCTGGGAAGTAAGGGAGGGAAGAGAAAAATCGATGATAGAAGTTCAGGAGAGAATTAAAACCTACCTTCCTGGAATCGGGGTAGAATAAATTCTAATGAGAAGAATCAATGAACAGAAGGTCTGAAGAAGTGAAGAGCAGGAATCATCAATCTTATTCTTTTATGACGCTGATCCTCATCTCCACTCTCTTTTTAATCACCCGATCTGGTTTTGCGCAGATCCTTCCTGAATCGCCGACCAAAGGGGCCCGTCTCTTTGTCACCAAGGGATGTGTCAAATGCCATGCCCTTAAGGGAGAAGGGGGGAAGGTAGGACCCGATTTAGGAAAGATCGACCTGGGAGAGACTCAACTGAATCTTGCTGCAAAGATCTGGAATCATATTCCCTCCATGGTTCTCAGTATGGAACGGATCAGGATGGCCAAACCGACGCTCAATGGGCAGGAATTTTCAGAGATTTCTGCCTATCTCTATTTCTTCAAATTTTTTGATGAACCTGGAAATGCCCTTCGGGGGAGAGCCCTCTTTAGCGAAAAAGGTTGCCTCCAATGCCATCCTTTTACGGGAAAAGGGAAACAGGGAGAACCCGGATTGGACCTATTTCCACAAAATCTATCCCCGATCTTTCTCAGTCAGGTGATTTGGAATCATGGGCCGGAAATGCTCTTTCGGATGTCCCGGTTGGGAATCAAATGGCCAAAGTTTAATGGGACAGAGATGATGGATCTTCTGGAATTTATAAAAACCAACGCGAAGGGAACCGCTGAAACCGCTTTCATTACCCCGGGAAGTCCAAAGGAAGGAAAAAGAATCTTCACCGCTAAGGGATGTTTTCAATGCCATAGCATTCGGGGAGAAGGGGCAAAGGGTGGTGACGACCTCGGAAAGAAGGCCAAGAGATTTTATAAAAGCCTAACCCAGATCGCCTCCATCTTATGGAATAAAGGAGAAGTGGTTTTGACCGAGATGGCCAAGACCCCGGCCGGGATTCCTAAATTTGCTCCCAAAGAGATGGCTGATCTTTTATCCTTTCTTTACTTCCTTCATTTTATCGATGAACCAGGAAACCCGATTCAAGGGAAGAGGCTGTTTTCAGAGAAAGGATGTATTAAATGCCATCAACTGAACGGAAAACCCGGGGAATGGATGTCCATCGAACTCTCTTCTAAGTATCAAGGAAAAGAACCCATAGAGATTGTGGCGAATATCTGGAATCATAGCATCGAAATCCAGAGGGCGGCAAGAGAGAGGGGTCTTCAATGGCCTCAATTTAAACAGGGTGAGATGGTGGATCTCCTTGAATTTATAAGAATTCCAAAGAAAAAGCCGTAACCTCTAAAAGGTATAATAAGGAAAATGAAAAAAATACTCAGTTTTTCTTTTGGAGTTCTCTTTATCCTTATCGGAATCCAATTCTGGCATTCCGTTCAGGGGATTGAAAGAAAAGGGGCTCAATTTGTCTTTGGAGATGTGAAAGAGGGATGGAGGATCTTTACCATAAAAAAATGTATTGCTTGTCATTCCATATGGGGAGAGGGGGGGAAGGGAGGACCTGATCTGGGAACCCTTCCCGAATCCTATAAAACCCCCTCTCAACTTGTCGCCCTGATCTGGAATCACGGGCCTCAGATGAGGGCAAAGATGCCAGCCCAAAAAATCCTTTTTCCCAGAATAGATAAAAAGGAGATGGCCGATCTTTTTGCATTTCTCTATTTCATTAGATATATGGATGAACCCGGAATTCCTTCGGAGGGGAAAAGGGTGCTTGAAACGAAGGGATGTGGGAAATGCCATTCCCTGGAAAAAGGAGTCAAAGGAGACCTTGACCAATGGGGAAGATATGTGAATCCTATCCTATGGGCTCAATTGATGTGGAATCATGCCCCTCAGATGGAAGAAGAGATGAAGCGAAAGGAGATCCCATGGATTCAATTCAAAGGTAACGAAATGGTAAACCTTATTGCCTATATTCGAAGTCTTACCCCGGAGGTGGAACGGTTCTACCTTTCACCAGGAGATCCTTTATCCGGAGAAAACATTTTTAGAAGAAAAGGTTGCTCAGAATGCCATCGTTCGGAGACGAGATTGGATCTCCCAAAAATAGGTCATCTCCCTAACACCATTGGGCAACTTGCCGGAGCGATGTGGAACCATTTTCCTCAGATGTGGAAGGAGATGGAAGAAAAAGGGATGAAGCGGCCTTTCCTGACCAGCCAGGAGATGGCTGACCTTACGGCTTATCTTTTCTCGATTCAATATTTTGATCTCCCTGGCGATGCCGTTCGAGGAAGATCAGTGTTTATGAACAAACGATGTATTTTCTGTCACGTAAAAGGGGGAAAAGGACCTGACCTCTCCAAACTAAAAGGTCAGCTCTCCCCTGTTTCGATGGCCCAAATCATGTGGAATCATGGCCCGGAGATGTGGGAGGAGATGAGGAGGGCGAAAATTTCCTGGCAAAGAATTACAGATAGGGAGGTAATAGACCTAATAGAATATTTAAATAAAGGCATTCCTTGATAAATCCTCAGTAGGGAGAGTTTGGATGTTTTACTGAGGGAGAAGGAAAAAAAAGAATTTAGAGTCCAATTCAAGGGGGACGAAATGATATCATGGGAATGGCTCGGCAGGACAGAGCTGTTTCAGGGGCTTATTGAATCTCAACTTCGGGATCTCCTGTCCCATTCTCATCTTCAATCCTATCGTGAAGGAGAAACCATTTTTTCTCAGGGAGAGGAGGCTACCCATCTTTTTATTCTCATCCAGGGGGCCATCGATCTTACTGCGATAACGAGAGAAAAAATAGATTTTTTGGCTTCAAAGATCGAAAAGGAAGGAGCGGTTTTTGGAACGGCCTCCCTTATGGAACCATTTCATTATAATGTTTCGGCTCGTTGCCTCAAACCCTCAGAGGTTCTGATCATTGATGCAATGTGGTTGAGAGAGAGGATGAAAGAGGATCCAACGTTAGGGATGAAGATAATGGCCAGGTTGGCCTCCATCTATTTTAATCGTCTCAATACCCTTCGCTCAGGGATCTTTGACTTCATTAATAAGTTTAAGGAAAAATCCCTATGAGGTAAGAGTGTTGGATCGGTTTCGTATTCGCATTCCAGATCCCTCCTGGTTCGAAGAGAATATTGGATGTGAAAACGCCTGTCCTGTGAATACACGTGTTCCTCAATATATCTCGGCCATTTCCCGGGGGGAGTTTAACCGATCATTTCAGATCAACCGGGAGGACAATTTATTCCCTGCCATCTTAGGTCGTATTTGCGTCCATCCATGCGAGGAGAAATGCAGGAGAGGACTTCTCCTTGACTCTCCTGTCTCCATCTGTTCTTTGAAAAGGGCCTCTGCAGATCATAAAAGTTTATTACCTCCTGTAAAAACATCACCTCCCAGAAAAGGAAAAAGGGTGGCTATTATCGGCGCAGGCCCATCGGGTCTCTCCGCCGCCAATGATCTTGCAAGATTGGGATATGAGGTGACCATCTTTGAATCTTTTCCTATTCCTGGGGGGATGTTAAATGTTGGGATCCCCCCCTATAGACTTCCTCGAAAGATAGTCGAAGAGGCAATAGAAGAGGTAAAAAGACTTGGGGTTGAGATTCTTACCCATACGCCTATTGGCAAAGAATTGAATTTAGAGGATCTAAGAGAACGGTATGACGCGGTGTATATTGCGGCAGGGGCTCACAAGGCAGAAAAGCTGGGAATCCCGGGTGAGGATCTTAAGGGAGTGATCCATGGGGTCACTTTTATGCGAATGATAAATCTTAAAGAAGGCTTAAATTTAATCGGGAAAAGAGTTGCAGTCATAGGTGGGGGAAATACCGCAATGGATGCCTCGAGGTCCTCTCTCAGACTGGGAGCAAAGCAGGTGATGATCCTCTATAGGAGAACGAGGGAGGAGATGCCTGTGGATCCAAGAGAAATCGAACAGGTCGAAGAAGAAGGGATTCAGGTTCTATATCTCACCCAGCCGATCAGAGTCCTTACCGGAGATGGGATCAATGTTTCTGGCCTAAGATGTATAAAGAATCGATTAGGAGAACCGGATAAAGATGGAAGAAGAAGACCCATTCCCATCGAAGGATTCGAATTTGATATCGAGATAGATCTTCTTATCCCAGCGGTAAGTCAATCTCCTGATATCTCATTCCTTCCCGAAGAAATCGGTCTCGAGATATCCAAATGGGATAGGCTTATTGTAAACCCCGATACATTTGAATCGAATGTTAAAGGAATATTTGCAGGGGGAGACTTTATTACTGGACCGCGTGATGTAATAAGGGTAATTGCAGATGGGAGAAGAGCAGCCTTATCCATCCATCATTATCTAAGCGGCGAAAGATTAGAGAAAAGGTCAGGATTCTTTATTCCAGTAAAGGAGCATGAGATACACGCCGACATTGAGAAGATCCCGCGAGAGAAGATGGAGACTATCCCCCTCTATGAACGGATGTCTCTTGAGAAAGAAGTGGAGCTTGGATTTTCAAAGGAAGCGGCCCAAAAGGAAGCGAACCGATGTCTAAGGTGCCATATTTTTACCATTTTCGATCGATCCAAATGTATCCTTTGCGGGGGTTGTGTGGATATCTGTCCGAAATCCTGCCTGAGAATGGCTAAACTCGAAGAGGTCCGGGGAGATGAAAGGTTTTCGAAACTTGTGGAATCCATATACGGATCGAAACTCGAGGAGGCGGAAAGATTAAACATGGCTACATTGATGATCAAAGATGAATCTCGATGTATTCAGTGCGGTCTATGTGCAAAGCGTTGTCCAACAGGAGCGATTACAATGGAAGAGTATCATCGGGCTCACTTTTCAATTCCTAATGAGGTGACATAAGATGAGATCTTCTTGGTTAAGACGAATTTTAGACTCCACCATAGGGCGATCCATCTTTCGGACTGGAATTCCGGATACAGAGCTAAAACGCTCTATGTTAATGTATCACAATTTCTTTCTCCATATTTTTCCTGTCAGGATGAAACGCCATGGTCTTAAATTTAGCTACACCTTCTGTCTCGGGGGAATCTCCTGTCTTTTATTTATCCTGAAACCTGCGTGAAAACTATGGGTTGAATTTCTCTATTTTCTTTATGGCATATTCAAACGCATCCTTATATAGAAAGTTAGCTGGTAGTTTTAGGATTTTTCTGTTTCCTCCAGACTTTATGAGTTCACTCGG
>CALIBK010000169.1 GCA_938045955.1 uncultured bacterium
GCCACGGGGTTTGAAGGAATCGAGACACTCTATGAAATGGACTATGGGGAAGAGTTCAAACGGTCATTGCAGTCCTATGGGATTTATGTGGATGTGAGCGGAAAGTGGTGTCATACCCCTTTTTGCCATGATCCTAAGAAGATTCAACAGATCCTGCGAAATCTAATCAGTAACGCAATGAAATATCGAAGAACTCGTGTGGATCTCTTTGTCGGAGGGGAGGAAGAGCTTCTTATTCTGGTCAAAGACGATGGCCGGGGAATTCCACCTGAGAATCAAGAAATCATCTTTCAACGGTTTAAACGATTGATAGAGAGGAAAGATTCAGAGATCCCCGGGTTGGGGTTGGGATTGGCAGGGGTCAAGGCCTTGGTAGAGGCCATGGAAGGAGAGATTTCCTTAGAAAGCAAGGAGGGGATCGGGACCTGTTTTAAGGTTCGGGTTCCCCCTATTACCCTTTGATTTCAGATAGAGGCTGTTCAATAGCAGAGGGGATTTAAGGCGTCATTCCTGCGAAAGCAGGAATCCAGAGAGAAATAAAAAATCTTTAAAAACAACTGGATTCCGTGTCAAGCACGGAATGACGGACTGCGGTAAGGGAAAACTTAATGTTCCTGCAAAGCCTTGCCTTACAATGATTTGTGAGTTATTGAACAGGCTTCAGATAAGAACGGAGGTGAAGAGATGGAGTCCATTCTCAATGGGAAAAAGATCTTAGTCGTAGATGACGAGCCCGACGTCCTAAAAATCGTGGAAGAAGAGATCCTGGAAGCCTGTCCAGATTGCCAATTGGATAAGGCTCAAACCTATGAGGAAGCCAGTGAAAAATTGAACTCCCAGTCTTATGATATTGTCATTCTCGACATCATGGGAGTCCGAGGTTTTGACCTTTTAGAATTGGCCGTTCGTCGTAATTTTAAGGTGGTGATGCTTACGGCCCATGCCCTTAATCCTGAGGCCCTGAAGCGGTCTTTTGACATGAAGGCAAGGGCCTATCTTCCTAAAGAGAAGTTAGGAGAGATCGTCCCTTTCCTGGAAGATGTTCTAAGGTATGACTATCTCCCTGGATGGAAGAAGCTCCTTGAGAAATTGAAAGGATTTTTTGATAGCAAATTTGAGTCGGATTGGGAAAAGAAGACAGGGATGCACTGGCAAGAGTGGGGAAAACTATAATTCAGTGGAAGAAAGGAGGAGAGGTGATGGCCGAATCTATTTTAGATGGAAAAAGAATACTGGTGGTAGATGATGAACCTGATGTATTAGCCGTACTCGAAGAAGAGATCAAAGGAGCATGTAAGGATTGTATCGTTGATAAGGCAATGACCTATGAAGAGGCTGTGGAGAAGATGGTCTCCTGGACCTACGATTTAGTGATTCTTGACATTATGGGGGTTCGGGGGTTCGATCTCCTCACCCTTGCCGTGAGCCGAAATTTTCCGGTCGTGATGCTCACCGCTCATGCCCTTACTCCAGAGGCATTGAAGCGTTCCATTGAACTGAAGGCCAGAGCCTATCTCCCCAAAGAGAAATTAGGCGAGGTCGTTCCTTTTCTTGAAAATGTCCTGAAGTACGAGTATCTTCCGGGGTGGAAACTTCTATTTGAAAAGTTAAAAGGATTCTTTGCAGGTCGCTGGGGAGAGGACTGGCAGAAACCCGATGAAAAGTTCTGGAAAGAATTTGAAGAGAAGACCACTTCGGGTACACCCAAAAATGATCAAAAGATTTAGAGGATTCCTCCTTAATCCGGGAGAAGACCTATGAGCCCTCTTTTCTGACGTCCGCATGGTGTTTAATGACCAGTGCGTCGACCATGAAGATGACATCCTCGGCAATATTAGTCGCATGGTCTGCGATTCTTTCCAGGCACCTCGCAACGATCATGAGGTGGACCGCCCTGGGGATCGTTTTAGGATCGGACATCATATAGGTGAGAAGTTCCCGGACGACCTGATCATTAAGTCCATCCACCAGGTCGTCCTTCTCACACACTGAACGGGCCAATTTGGAATCCCGATTGACAAAGGCATCCAGCACCTCCTTCACCATGGATTGGGTAATCTCAGCCATCCTTGGAATATCAATATAGGGCTTGAGCTGAGGCTCTTGATTCAATGAAATGGCTCTTTCTGCGATATTGACCGCCTGGTCCCCCATCCGTTCCAGATCCGTAACAATCTTCATGGCAGAGGTAATGAACCGGAGATCGATCGCCATGGGTTGTCTGAGGGCCAGTAATTTGAGGCACATCTCATCAATGATAAGATCCATTTGATTAATCTGATCTTCCATTTGAAATACCTTTTGGGCAAGTTCAGAATCCCTTTTGACAAGGGATTGAACAGAATCCCGGATGGCTTCCTCGACCATCGTGGCCATCTTGAGAAGATTTTCTTTTAGATTTTCTAATTCTTTTTGGAACTGGGTTTCGGTAATCATTAAGGCTCCCCTCTGAAGTCTTAGCCAAAACGGCCTGTAATGTAATCTTCGGTTAATTTTTTGGAAGGTCGGGTAAAAATTTTATCTGTTCGATCGAACTCAATAATTTCTCCGAGATACATAAATGCCGTATAATCGGAAACCCTGGCTGCCTGTTGCATATTATGAGTGACAATGATGATGGTCACCTCTTTTTTAAGTTGCATGATCAGCTCTTCGATTTTTGAAGTGGCTGTAGGATCGAGAGCGGAGGTAGGTTCGTCAAAAAGAAGAATTTCTGGATCTGTAGCCAGTGCTCTTGCGATACACAGTCTTTGCTGCTGCCCTCCAGAGAGATTAAAGGCGAGATCATGAATTCTTCCCTGGATTTCATCCCAGAGGGCTGCCTGTCTCAAGGCTTTTTCCACTTTCTCATCCAGAAAACTCTTTCGACGCTCCCCTCTGATTCGAAGACCATAGGCCACGTTTTCATAGATTGTTTTGGGAAAGGGGTTGGGTTTTTGGAAGACCATACTGATTCGCATTCGCACTTCTATAGGATCCACCTTTGGACTCACAATATTTAAACCCTCCGGATAGAGAATGATTTCTCCTTCATATCGGTTGTTGGGATAGAGATCATGCATCCGGTTAAAACATCGGAGATAAGTCGTTTTGCCACAACCGGAGGGACCAATCAATGCGGTGATCCGATTTTCTGCAATGGGGAGGTTGATGTTCTTTAAGGCTTGAACCTGATTGTAATAGAAATTGAGGTTTTTCACTTCTGCCTTCAGTCTTTCTTGAACTGCCCGATTCATCGAAGATCAGCCCCTTTTTTTACCATTTTATTTTTTTTCTGAATCGATATCGGAGATAGATTGCCAGTCCATTCATGACCAGAGTCATCATAAGAAGAACGATGCCGGCTGCTGCGGCGTTGGTATGAAACTCCTTCTGAGGACGGGAGACCCAGTTAAACATCTGAATGGGCATCACGGTGAAGGGATCAAAAAGCCATTTGAAGGAAAAAAAAGGAAAGGACGAAGAGACAGGAGGAGAGGGTAAAAAGGCGATAAAGGTTAAAGCTCCTACCGTAATAATAGGGGCTGTTTCTCCAATTGCTCGCGACAGCCCGATGATCATTCCGGTGAGGATTCCCCCTAAGGAATAGGGGAGAATATGGTCTTTAATCGTTTGCCATTTTGTAGCCCCTAAGGCATAGGAGGCCTCCCGAATGGAGTTAGGGATAGATTTAATGGACTCTCGAGTCGAGATGACCACCATGGGGAGAATAAGGAGAGCTAAGGTAAGGCCACCTGTTAAAATACTCTCTCCAAATTTGAAAAAATAGACAAACAGTCCGAGGGCCAGGAGTCCATAAATAATTGAGGGAACCCCAGCCAGATTATTCATGTTGATCTCAATAAGATGGGTAAACCAATTTTTTTTGCCATATTCTTCCAGATAGACCCCGGTGGCAATTCCGAGGGGAATTGCCACCGCTGCGGTGACGACCATCACTAAGGTCGTGCCTA
>CALIBK010000170.1 GCA_938045955.1 uncultured bacterium
TAAAAATAAACCCCTTCTGGATTCCCGTTTTCACGGGAATGACATTTTCATTCATTGGGTGGCAGTAGTCATTCCTGCGGAAGCAGGAATCCAGTATATTTGATTCAATGAATGACGAAAAATCACTCAATTTAGGTTATAAGGTTTATACCGGGAATGAGGATGTTCTGCCAGGGGCTTGAACAGGATAAAAAAGCCTAACTTATTGCAATCATTAAGTTTATATAGAGGTTTAATCCTCCTGTTTTGGCAAAAAATTTTTAAATAGTTTATAAGGGAATCCTGTGAAAAGAAGATTTCTTAAGGAAGAGAATGAAGAACTGAGGTGGCTTAGAATCTTTACCGGAAACTCAAACCCCCCGCTGGTGGAAAAAATTGCCCAACATCTTGGAGTCTCCATAGGAAAATCGTTGGTTAAGAATTTCAGTGACGGAGAGATCAATGTAGAGATCAATGAGAGTGTTCGAGGGATGGATGTTTTTGTCGTCCAATCCATTTGCCACCCTGTAAATAATAACCTCATGGAGCTCCTCATCATGATTGATGCACTTAAAAGGGCCTCTGCTGAAAGGATTACAGCTGTTTTACCTTACTATGGCTATGCTCGCCAGGATCGGAAAGTCTCCCCTCGTGCCCCTATTTCAGCAAAATTGATCGCAGATCTAATTACCACAGCAGGAGCATCCAGAATTCTTACCGTGGATCTTCACGCAGGACAAATCCAGGGGTTTTTTAATATTCCCGTTGATCATCTTTATGCCGCCCCTGTACTTTTGGGTTATCTAAAACAACTCAAGGATGACATTGTGATTGTTTCTCCAGATGCAGGAGGAGTAGAAAGGGCACGAGCCTATGCTAAACGGTTAGACAGTTCTTTAGCGATTATCGATAAAAGAAGGGAAGCCCCGAATGTATCACAAGTAATGAATATTATTGGAGAAATAAAGGATAAAGTGGCCGTTCTTGTAGATGATATGGTGGATACCGGTGGGACCCTCGCAAGGGCCGCCCATGCATTGGCAGAGAAAGGTGCAAGATCAGTCTATGCTTGCTGTACCCATCCAGTTCTTTCTGGAAAGGCGGTCGAAATTCTAATGGAATCTCCTATTGTGGAACTCATTGTGACCGATACGATTCCTCTTCGTTCTGAAGCTGCTCAGTGCCCTAAAATAAGAGTCTTATCGATTTCTGACCTCTTAGCAGATGCCATTAGACGGATATACAAGGATGAATCGGTAAGTTGTTTGTTTGTGTAATAAACAGGGTATTCTTAATTTCAATTTTAAATCTGAGATATTGGGAGGATCTTAAAATATGGAAAGACTGGTTTTAACAGCACAGGTAAGAGAGGAAACCGGCAAAGGGGTGGCTCGAAAATTGAGAGCCAAGGGATTGGTTCCGGCTATCCTCTATGGTCCTCGAACCCAGCCCATTCCCCTGAGCGTTTCGCGCAAGGAATTATCGAAGGCCCTTCGAACAGAGGCCGGTGGTAACGTCTTGATCGATTTAGAGATAAAGGATGGGGATCTTCCGAGTCGAAAAGTGGTGATGCTCAAAGAGGTTCAGTATGATTATCTCGGGAAAGAGATCCTTCATACAGATTTTTATGAAGTGGCTATGGATGTCATGATAACGGTTGAAGTTCCGATCCACCTTGTGGGAAGGCCTGAGGGGGCAAAACTGGGTGGGATTCTTGACCAGATTCGTAGGGTGGTTGAAATTCAATGCCTTCCAGGAGATATTCCAAATAGCATCGAAGTGGATGTAAGTTCGCTCAAGATCGGGGATTCAATCCATATCTCGGATATTAAATTTGAAAAAGGAAAGATCCTTACAGACCCGGGGGAGACCATTGCTACGGTACTGGCACCCATAGTAGAGGAAAAGAAGGTGGAGGAGGTAGCTGCTGAGGCTGCTCCGACGGAGGAGGAGAAAGAAGAGAAGGAATAGATTAAGTGAAACTCATCGCTGGATTGGGGAATCCTGGAATCCAATATCAGAACCATCGCCATAATATTGGGTTTCGGGTCATCGATTATTTATCAAAAAATATTAATATCCCTCTCTCCACAAAAAAGTTCCATGCCCTCTATGGAATAGGGCAGATCGAGTCCCAAGAGGTTCTCCTTCTCAAACCGATGACGTTTATGAATCGAAGTGGTGTAGCCATTCGAGAGGCCCTTGAATTTTTTAATCTCATTCCCGAAGATCTGATTGTGATCCATGATGATCTGGATCTTCCTTTCGGGAAGCTCCGTTTTAAAAGGAAGGGAGGTGATGGAGGTCATCAGGGAGTTCGATCCATCATTGAAAGCCTTGGAAGAAATACCTTTGTAAGATTGAAACTCGGGATTGGAAGACCTCCAGGTGGAATGGACCCTGCCGAATATGTATTAAGTCCTTTTAGTAAGGAAGAGAAGCTTCATCTGGAGGAGATTCTCTGCCGAGCTTCCCGGGCTTTGATCGTGATGCTCCTGGAAGGGATAGAGAAGGCGATGAATCAATTTCAACGAAGAGCTGGATAAAAACGAAAACCTAATTTTTTAGAAAATAAAAGGGGCATCCTTTGCCAAATCTTTAATTAAAGAGAAAGGAGGAAGCTATGGATCTGGTTTGGATTTCAGTGATCTGTGGTCTTTTAGGATTTGCAACGGTTCTCTATTTCGTTCGTTATGTGTTAAGGCAATCCGAAGGGACGGAAAGAATAAGAGAGATCTCGGGTGCCATTAAAGAAGGGGCTTTAGCCTTTATTCATCGAGAATATCGGACCGAGATCCTCGTGATCATTATTGCTGCTATCCTGTTAGCCCTTATTCCGGCACTGGGCTGGAAGACGAGCGTCGCCTTTATCTTTGGAGCCATCTGTTCTATGGGGGCAGGATATGCTGGAATGAATATGGCTATCCGATCGAATGGAAGAACGACTGCAGCAGCTAAAGAAAGTTTGAATCAAGGGTTAAGGGTCTCCTTTCGGGGAGGAGCCGTAATGGGATTAACGGTGGTGAGTATCGGGGTGATCGGACTCTCCATTCTCTATTTTGCATGGCATAGAGATCCTAATTTTCTGGCTGTCATTCCGGCTTTTGGGACGGGAGCCTCCCTGGTGGCTCTCTTTGCCCGTGTAGGGGGAGGGATCTTTACAAAAGGAGCAGATGCAGGCTCAGATCTGGTCGGTAAAGTGGAGGCGGGGATTCCAGAAGATGATCCGAGGAATGCGGCTGTCATTGCAGACTTTGTTGGAGATAATGTTGGAGACGTTTGTGGTATGGGGGCAGATCTTTTTGAGTCCTATGTAGAGACGGTTGTTGCTGCTATGACTCTATGTATCGTGGGCGTGGTCGTTGCCCCGGAGGCTATTGCCCCATGGGTAGCGAAATTATTCCCATCACGTTCACCAGAGGCTTCCCTACAGGCTGCCTGGTGGCTTCCAATGCTCATTATGGCAGGCGGAATTATTGCCTCCATCATCGGTTGTTTCTTTGTGAGAGTGGGGGAGAAGGTTGAGATGGCTGCTCTTCTGGGTGCCCTTCGTCGAGGAACCCTCACCTCCTCTATCCTCACCGCTGTCTTCGCATTTATCATCATTCAACTTTTAAATGCTCAAATAGGTCTGTTCTGGGCTGTTCTGGCAGGTTTGATTGCAGGAGTTCTCATGGGAGAAAGTACCAATTACTATACATCCTATGCCTTTAAACCGACCAGGGATATCTCCGAAGCCTCCACTTTTGGGGGTGGAGCGACGATGGTGCGAGGGTTTGCAGTCGGTTTAATTAGCACCTGGCCTCCGGTGATCTTAGTAGCCATTGCCACCATTATTGCTTTCCATTTTGCAAGCTTCTATGGAGTTGCGATAGCTGCGGCCAGCATGCTCTCCACATTAGGGGTAACTTTAGCTACTGATGCGTATGGTCCAGTGGCGGATAATGCAGGAGGGATTGCCACCATGGCTGAATTGCCTCCCGAGGTTCGAGAAAGGACTGATGCCCTGGATTCCCTTGGAAATACCACTGCAGCTACAGGGAAAGGTTTTGCGATTGGTGCCGCCGTGTTGAATGCTCTGGGTCTCATCCTTTCTTATGCGTTGGCTGCCGGGCTGGTTTCGATTACCTCAGACGGAAAGATTACCGCCCCACCGGAACTGAGTTTGCTCTCTCCATCGGTGATCGTTGGGATGTTGGTCGGGGCTCTGATTCCAGCCGTTTTTGTGGCCATCACGATGAAATCAGTGGGAGTCACGGCAGGACTCATTGTCGAAGAGGTAAGGAGACAATGGCGTGAAATCCCGGGGCTTCGGGAAGGTAAAGCCAGAGCCCAGTACGATCGATGTGTGGATATTTCCACCAAGGCGGCACTAAGGGAGATGCTTGCCCCATCCATTATGACGGTGATCGCTCCTATTCTGGTTGGAGTCATCTTGGGGAAATATGCCTTAGGGGGGTTTCTTATCAGCTCCCTGGCCACGGGATTTATTCTTGCGGTAACCCTGAATAATGCAGGTGGAGCCTGGGACAATGCAAAGAAGTGGATTGAGGCAGGTCATTTTGGAGGAAAAGGATCAGATGCCCATAAAGCGGCAGTCGTAGGGGATACAACCGGTGATCCAATGAAGGATACCGCAGGGCCCTCCCTGAATATTATGTTGAAGTTAATGTCCGTGATTTCTCTTCTTCTGGCCCCTGTCCTTTCCCGTTTTCCAGGAATCTTCTGATAAATGAGTTCCCCACCCCGGGTAATCCCCGGGTGTTGGGGACTCATTCTTCCTTTTCGATCTCCATAAAGATCTTTCCATGATGAAAAATCCGTATTCCTCCAGTCTCCTCGGAGACAACGATTGCAAGGGCCTCGGTAAGACTTGTGATTCCTGCAGCAGCTCGATGCCGACTTCCTAATCCTAATGGAATTTCAATATGCTCTCCAGAAGCATCCAGGTGGCGACCGGCCGCAAGGATTACCCCATCTTCCCGTAAAATAAAGGCTCCATCGATAGATGAAAATTCTTTCACCGTCTCTTTTAATCTTTGATCTAAGATATTTCGTTCCTCTTCAGGATAGCCTTGAAATGGGTTAATCACCATAGGATGAGAGAATTTGAGGACATCTTCATGTCTTCCAAGGACGAAGATCGTCCCTACAGGTTTTCTCCCCTCCTTTCCTTCCGTTGAAATCTCGAGAGCCAGTTTTAATACCGCTTCAAAGACTTGTGGCCTGACAATTTCGGAGATCACAGGAAGGTCTGCGGAAGAAAGGATCTCAAACTCTCTCCCGAAGTCGAGAATCAATAGATTATCAAGAAGTTTAGTTTGAGGCATTCCTGAAAGACAGATCCATTTTTCTCCCTTTTTGACCAACCCTTCAGAGAGGGCTTGGAGGATCGCTATTTTGATTTGATTGATTCGCCCTAAGGGAATGTCTGGAAGACGAAGCACCCGATCGAAGTGGGAGGTGGCTTCCTGATAAAATCCTTCATCTTTGATAGCCAGAATCATCTCCACTTTCCTTTCCTGCTGAATTTTATAGAGAGCCTCATAATCCTGAATTAAATCTGCATAGAGCAAGACCCCATTGGCTTTTGTTTTTTTTAAAATGGAGCAGGCCATCTCCACCAACATTCTATTTTGAGCCTTTATCATCTTGTTTTCCTCCTCGGAAACAGGATATGAAAAAAAGAAACCCCTTTATTTTCTAATGATTTTATTATACAAATATAAATCGAGAAATCCACAAAAAAATGCGTGTCTCTCCACGGAGAGATGGAGATCATTCGGGCCTGAAAAGGTTCACCAATGAACTGGAGAGAATAATGGGATTTCGATGCGGAATTATTGGCCTCCCTAATGTCGGTAAATCAACCATTTTTAATGCCCTTACGGCTGCAGGTGCAGAGGTAGCAAGCTACCGTTTTTGCACGATTAAACCCAATGTTGGAATCGTTCCGGTTCCAGATCCACGATTAACCCGTCTTGCTCAACTCATCCAACCTAAAAAAGTGACTCCTACCACCCTTGAGTTTTTTGATATCGCTGGCCTGGTCAAGGGGGCAAGCAAAGGGGAAGGCTTAGGGAATCAATTTTTAGATCATATTCGCAATGTGGACGCCATTGCCCATACCGTTCGATGTTTTGAGAATAAGAAGGTGGCCCATGAGTTTGGCTCTCTGGACCCGATCAGAGACATCGAGGTGGTCAATACAGAGCTTATCTTAGCTGACCTTCAAACCGTAGAGAAGAGGCTGGCCAAGGTAGAAAAACTCCATCGAATTGGAGCTAAGGAAAGTCCTCTTCAGATTGAGGTTTATCGGGAAGTCTACTCGATCTTAAATCGAGGAGAAATTCCCAGAAACCTTCATTTTACTGGAGATCGAAACGCTATTCTCTCGGATCTTCATCTCCTCACTACAAAACCTGTGTTTTACATTGCCAATGTAGATCAGAAGGAGATAAAGATGAATGGTTCCTGCTTGAAGGCCTTGCTTGATTGGGCGAAAAGAGAAGGTCAGCGAGTAGTGGTCATTTGTGGAGATCTTGAGGCTGAAATCTCTGAACTTCCAGAAGAAGAAAGGGAAGAATATCGAAGGGAATTGGGACTCGAAGGCTCAAGTCTGGAAAGGCTCATTCGGGTGGGTTATGAAATATTAGAGTTGATTACCTTTTATACCTTAGTTCATTTGGATCTCAGGGCCTGGACCGTTCCTAAAGGGACTCCAGCTCCCAAAGCTGCGGGGAAAATTCATACAGACATGGAACGGGGATTCATTCGTGCCGAGGTCATCTCTTTTGAAGATTTTATCTCCTGTGGGTCTGAACATCTGGCAAGAGAAAAGGGGCTTCTCCGGTCCGAAGGAAAGGACTATCTCATTCGAGATGGGGATATCGTTCATTTTCGTTTTCACGTTTCCTGAAATAGGACTTCTCCATTTCCCACTCTGCCTGTGTGGGGAGGTCATGGAATGGGATATCTAAAGTTCCTCTTTTTTATGATCCCGGTCTGGAGAGATCTTCTCAAGGACCTTATTTTTGAGGAGGTCCCATGGGACGAAATCCAAATCAACTATTTTTTTGGGAAAGCCAATGCTTATGATCGGGCTAACCTTCCCGAAAAAGCAATAAAAGAATATGAGAAAATTTTGAAGAAACAACCCAAGAGCATCCCTGTTTTCTTGAATTTAGGGGGTCTCTTTTTCAGGAGAGGGGAATATGAGAAAGCCATTCCATATTATGAAAAAGTCGTTCGAATCAATCCCAAACATTATCAGGGACATTATTGGTTGGCCGTCTGTTTCTGGAAACTGGGTCGTTACTATATGGCGATCAATACACTTGAGGAAATTATTGAGTTTCTCCCCACTTATAAAGATGCCCTGAATCTTTTAGGAGAATGTTATGAAAAGATCGGTGAGGCACAGAAGGCCGAGCATTATTATTTAAAAGCCATTAGCGTCGATCCTGATGGAATAGTCATCCCCGGAGGAATTCTTTCTAAAAAGGAAAGATTAGGAGGACGTGAAGAACGGATTAAGCATTGATCAATCCTTTTTCTCCTTCTCCTTTTGAGCTTTCTGCTTGGCTGCAAGAAATTTGGTCTCATCCATGATTCGAGGTGAGATTCCTTGAAATCCATTTAGAGCGGAATCCGGTGGAAGGAGAATCCAGGCGATCCCGAGCTCTTCATCTATCTTTATCACTTTATCTTCGGGTTGTAATTTTTTCATGTTCGGTTAAAAAACCAAAAGAGGCGAAAAGAATCTGGAGAAAGATTCCCTCCGCCTCTTTCTTTCGTGACCCCACAAATCCCTTTATTTCTTTTCGGAAGAAGCCTCTTCCTTTTGGAGCTCCAATTTTGACTTGATCTCACTGATGAAGTAGACCAGGGCCCCAGCGCCAATGAGAATAAGAACAACCGGAACGGTCGCCATAAGACCCTTCACAAAAAAACCCCACCAGGTAACCAAGAGGACGATACCGATGACGATGACTATCACCCCTGCAATAATTCCTAAAACGTTCGACACCATCATCACCCCCTTTTGAAAAATTTTATTGAACATTAACAAAAACCTTCAGGGAAGTCAAGGTTTTGATTCGTCTTTTTTCCTTGAAATCCATAAAAGATGTTGTTAAAGTTTTTTAAAATTAGGGAGTATCCATGAGAAGAAGGACCGGTGAGGAACCATTCACTTTTTACTCCAAAAACACAGGAGGACACCCATGGCGGTATTAATGAAAGGGAAATCGTTAGCCAGTTTAAGGGATCTCTCGAGGGAAGAGATCGAAGAGATTCTTAAGACATCAGAATTACTCAAACTCCAGAATCTCCGGGGTCAAGATCATCCCTTACTCAAAGGCAAGACCCTGGCAATGATCTTTGAAAAACCTTCCACTCGAACCCGGGTCTCCTTTGAGGTCGGAATGTGGCAATTAGGGGGCTATGCGTTATATCTCAGTGCAAGTGACCTTCAATTGGGGCGAGGGGAGACCATAGGAGACACGGCACAGACCCTTTCTCGATATGTCCACGGGATTATGGCCAGAGTCTTCTCTCACCAAACGATTCTTGACCTCATCAAGTATTCCAGAGTCCCTGTGATCAATGGACTTTCAGATTTTTCTCATCCCTGCCAAGCCCTTGCCGATCTGTTTACCATCTACGAAAAAAAAGGAAAGCTTTCTGGTTTAAGGTTTGCCTATGTGGGGGATGGAAACAATGTTGCCCATTCTCTTCTATATGGATGTGCGAAGCTGGGAGTGAATATAACTGTGGCATCTCCGAAAGGATACCAACCTCACCCTGAAGTGGTCTCCTATGCTAAGGATGAAGCTAAAAGAAATGGGTCGGAAGTCATCGTCACTGAAGATCCTATAGAGGCGGTGAAAGGGGCAGATGTGATCTATACGGATGTTTGGACCAGCATGGGAATGGAGAAGGAACGTGAGGAAAGGGTCAAAACGTTTAGACCTTATCAGGTCAATACGAAATTGACCAGACATGCAAAAGTGGACTACCTCTTTATGCACTGCCTTCCTGCTCATCGTGGAGAAGAAGTCGTCGATGAAGTAGCGGACTCCCCGAATAGTGTAATTTTTGATCAAGCCGAAAACCGACTTCACACCCAGAAAGCCCTGCTGGCCCTGATCCTTTAACACAGAGAAAGGGCTAAAAGGCTTTCATCAAGAGGAATTGGAAAATGGATATGAAATACGATCTTTTAATTAAAGAAGGATGGGTGGTGACAGGTAGAAAGATTGTAAAGGCTGATGTGGCTGTGAAAGGTGAGAAGATTATCGAGGTGAAAAAAGGATTGAAATCCGAAGGAGTTGGACGAATCATTGATGCCACTCATAAATATGTCATGCCGGGAGTGATTGACGTTCACGTTCATCCAGTCTATGAAGATGATATAGGAGGGGTTTCCTATACGGCGGCTTTTGGTGGGACGACTACCCTCATCCATTTTGCTTATGCAAAACCCGGGATGAAATTGATAGAGACAATAGAAAAGTATAAAGAAGACGGATTAAGACATTCCTATCTTGATTTTGGGCTTCATGGAACCCTTTTTGATCCAGCCTCTCAAATTAAAGAGATTCCAGAAGCCTTTGAACTCGGGGTGAGTTCCTTTAAGATGTTTATGACCTATGCCAAATTGGGTTGGATGACAGACGATTATCACCTTGCAGAGGCCATGGATCTCATTTCTCAATGTGGTGGATTGGCAATGGTCCATGCAGAGAATGGACTGGTCACTGACTATCTGGAGGATCGTTCCCTAAGAAGGGGAGAGGATCAAAAGAGGGTCTTTTTGAAGACGAGGCCTGATATTTTAGAGGCTGAAGGGATTTTTAGAGCCCTTTCCATTGCACGAGTGATGAGATGTCCTCTTTATATTGTACATCTGAGCACGGCATTAGGGGTTGAGGTTCTTCGACAAGCGAGAAAAGGGGGGCAAAGGGTATACGTGGAGACCTGTCCACAATATTTAACCCTAACCGATAATGTCCTTCAGAAATGGGGTGCTCCGGCTAAGATTGGTCCGCCTTTGAGGACTGAAAGGGATCGTTTAGCTCTATGGAAGGGAGTGAAAGAAGGGGTGATCGATCTCATAGCAAGTGACCATGCGCCAAAAAGAAAAAAGATAGATGATCCTTTCTTTGAAGCCCCTTATGGGTCTCCTCAAGTAGAAACAATGTTAACAGTGGTTTATGACGAAGGAGTCAATCGAGGGAGAATCAAACTCACTCGATTAGTTCAACTTCTTTCAGAAGAACCTGCAAAGACATTTGGGCTCTATCCTCGGAAGGGAGTGATTCAAAAAGGCTCGGATGCAGACATCGTGATTTTCGACCCTACGAAGGTCCATCAGATTCAACATCAAACTCAACACTCAAAAGCTCCTTATACCCTCTACGAAGGGAAGAGATGCAAAGGAAAGCCTATCCTTGTGATCCAAAGAGGAAGAATACTGGTCGAAAACGAAGAGATGAAAGGACAACCCGGGCAGGGACGATTTCTCCGGATAAAAATTAAAAAATACGATTAATTCCAAAATAATTAAATAATTTACTTTAAAATCAAACTACAACTATCTGAAATTAAAGAATATTATTAATTTAATCTGAGGATTATATGGTCAGTCTAAAAGATAAAGATATTCTTCATGGAAATCAATTCAGTAAAAAAGAAATCGACGCAATCCTTCGAGTAGCCTCCGAGTTTGAGAAAGAACTTAAACAAAAATCATCTATCTCTCTATTAAAAGGAAAGATTTTAGCGACCCTTTTCTTTGAACCAAGCACCCGAACTCGGCTTTCCTTTGAAACGGCGATGCAGCGTCTGGGAGGGGGTGTAATTAGTTTGGGTTCAGTTGAAGGATCATCTGTAGCCAAAGGTGAAACCCTTATAGATACTGTTCGTACTATTTCACAATATGCCGATGTGATCGTCATCAGACATCCGCGCATTGGTTCAGCTAAGGAAGCTGCAGAGGCCTCCAGTGTGCCAGTCATCAATGCTGGAGACGGAGCAGGACAGCATCCCACTCAGGCTCTCCTTGATCTTTATACCATTCGAAAAGAAGTTGGAACACCGAAAGGTTTAGCCATCTCTTTGGTTGGTGACATGAAATACGGCCGAACTGTTCATGCGCTGGTGGAACTCCTTTCCCACTATCAGGTCCGATTGTTCCTTGTTTCTCCAGATAGCCTGAAGATGCCTGAGGAGATTACATCCAATTTAAAAGCGAAGGGGTTGGAGGTGGTTGAAACTGAAGATTTGATGGGGGCTGCCTCTCAGAGTGACCTCATCTATATGACAAGGATCCAGAAAGAGCGATTTTCAGACCTTTCTGAATATGAAAAGGTAAAAGGGAGGTTCATCATTAATCGAGATTTTCTTACTCAATTAAAGAAAAAAATCATTATTCTTCACCCTCTACCGAGAGTCGATGAAATTCACCCAGAAGTGGATACCTATCCAGGGGCTGCCTATTTCCGTCAAGTTCGAAATGGAATCTTCGTGAGAATGGCGCTTCTGGCAATGATTTTAGGGAAGAGGTAGGGAGATTTTTTTCTTGACTTCTAAAAATGAATTTTATAAAAAAGAGACGATGATTTTGGGGCTCGATGAGATTGAGAAAAGGGTCTGGATGGAAGAGAAGCTCTTCCTGATGAAACAGGTAGGGATCCTTCTCATTAAGAATGATGCTATAAAATTTGGGGATTATATTTTAGCCTCTGGAAAGCGAAGTCCTTACTATATCGATTTAAGGCTGACAATCTCGAGTCCCATCACCATGGACTGGATCGCCAACTCTCTGACGCGAATCGTGATCAATGAGATTGGAAAGAACAAAGTGGACAAGATCCTGGGGGTTCCCACGGCCGGGGTTCCATTTGCCACGGTGGTCAGTCAAAAATTAGCAATCCCTATGATATACTATCGTCAGGCAAGAAAAGAACACGGGGTGAGAAAGAAGATCGAGGGGATCCTTGAGCGAAACGACCGGGTATTAATTGTAGACGATCTGATCACCACAGGGGAAAGTGTGATCGAGGCCGCCGAGGCGGTCAGAGATCAAGGGGGAATCGTCAACGAATTGGTGGTCTTATTGGATCGTGAGCAGGGTGGGAAGGAGCGACTCCGGGCGGCCCGTATAGAACCCCATGTCCTTTTCAATATCTCCGATGCGATGGAGTGGCTTCATCAGGTGGGTTTGATCAGCGATAAGGTTTATGAAACCGTAAAAAACTACATCGAAGAAGAGAATCGAGCCTTCCAGGGAACTGCCAGTTAATCAAATTTCATTTGAAAAGGGTAGGGATACTCCCCTGTAAAACAGGCATAACAGAAGTTCTCTTCCTCCCCTTTGACACAATTTTTTAATCCCTCCAAACTTAAATAATTTAAAGAATTGGCGTTAATAAACCTCTGAATTTCCTTTACCGTGTGGGTTGAGGCGATCAACTCCTTTTTACTTGGAGTATCAATCCCGAAAAAACAGGGATCGGTGATCGGTGGAGAACTAATCCTGACATGGATCTCCTTGGTGCCTACATTTCGAAACATCTTAACGATCTTGCGGCTGGTCGTGGCCCGAACAATAGAGTCATCGACAATGACGATCCTTTTCCCTTTTAAGAGTTCCCTCACCGGATTTAATTTAATCTTAACTCCAAAATGGCGAATCCTCTGTTCGGGTTCTATAAAAGTTCGTCCCACATAATGGTTTCGAATCATCCCGAGTTCAAGAGGGAGATTGGATTCAAAGGCATATCCCAGGGTGGCTGGAAATCCAGAATCTGGAATGGGAACCACCATATCCACCTTTGCTGGAGATTCTCTTGCAAGCTGAATTCCTAAGGATTTTCTGACCTCGTAGACATTATGATTGAAGATAAAACTATCAGGACGAGCAAAATAGATAAATTCGAAGATACATTGATGATGGGGTTTGGTTGGAAAGGGTTTGAAGGAATGAACCCCTTCCTCGTTAATGAGAAGAAGTTCGCCTGGTTCAATTTCTCTAATAAATTTAGCCCCGATGAGATCGAAGGCACAGGTTTCAGAAGCCACCACAGGTGAATTTTTAAGGGCTCCTAATACTAAAGGACGAAACCCAAAGGGGTCTCTCGCTGCAACCATTTCTTTCTCTGTAAGGAGGAGAAGGGAATAGGCTCCTTCCACCTGTTTCAGGGCGTGAACCACCCGTTCAATAAATGTCCTCTCTTTAGCCCGGGCGATGAGATGGACAATGACCTCCGAATCCATATTGGATTGAAAGATGGATCCCTTGGATTCGAGCTCACTTTTGATCAGAAAGGCATTGGTTAGATTTCCGTTATGGGAAATGGCCATCATCCCTTTGGCATAATCCACGACAAAGGGCTGAGCATTCTTTAGCTCGCTCGATCCTGAGGTGGAATATCGAACATGCCCAATAGCGCTCTTTCCTGGAAGCTTTTTTAGGACCTCCCGGGAGAAGACTTCTGCCACCAGTCCCATCTGACGATAATGATGGAGGTGACCTCCATCCGAGGATACAATCCCGGCACTCTCCTGACCTCTGTGTTGAAGAGCATAGAGACCTAAATAGGTATGATTAGAAGCCTCAGGGTGGTTATAGATTCCAAAAATCCCGCACATACAGATTAATTATTACTGTTTTTACCAGAGTTCGTCAAATCTCCTTCAATTGGACGTTTGCTGGGGATTTTTCGATCGCCTCCTCTATCTCTCTTAAATACCGAGAGAGTCGTTGAGCCTCCCTGCATTCAGAATTAGGAAGAAAGGAATCCCCTCTTTGCTCATAGACCTCAAGGAGATTTTTTATTGTAATCCCTTCTATAGTCCTGGCCGGTTGAAAGGCCGATTCCCCGGTCCTTAACTTTGAAACCTCTACCACTAAACCCGCCTCAAGGAGTTCATTGAGGAGTTGATGGACAAGACGAAGAGGAATTTGAAGGATATTTGAAATCTGTTTGAGATCTAAGGGTTTCTTTCCTTTAGCAAACTTTTCTACAAGAAGGTGAAAGACCCTGAGAATGAGTATTTTTTTTGAAGAGGGACTGATTCGGGAATAATCTGGTTGGAATCCAAATGTCTCATAATGCTCATTTGCATGAGCGATTTCGGCACCGAAGAGAATAATCATCCAGCTCATCTGGAGCCATATCAGGAAAAGAGGCAATGCAGCAAAACTCCCATAGATTGCTCCATATTTTGTAATCCCGATTTGAAATTTAATGTAGATCCACTGAATGACCTGGAAGGCCGTACCTGCCGCAAATGCCCCGAGAAGGCCTGACCGAATAGGAACCCTGGTATTCGGTAATACAATATAGAGGAAAGTAAGTAGAACCCAAATGGAGACATAGGGAAGAAGGTTCAATAGAAAAAGAATGACAGAGCTAAAGACACCAAGCAGGGCAATTTTATTCATAATCGCTTTGATGTGGCTTGCTACCAAGACGGTCGCACTGCTGGAGATGACAAAGAGAATGGGGGCAAAGACAATCAGGGTAATATAGTCAGTAAATTTTCGAAGGAGGGGTCTCGTTTTGCGAATGTCCCATATGGTATTGAATGAAGACTCGATCTTTCCTAAAATAGAAATGACTGTCCAGAAGAGCATGAGCACACCAATCCCAGTAATGACTCCCCCCTTTACATGTTCCAGCATGGATCTGGAAAATCGGTAGCTGGAGGAATTGGATGAGTGTTGAGATCATTTCCATCCCTTTCCATTCACTTCAATTCTGAAGTGCAGTGAGGACAGCGAATGGCTTTAATCGGAATAATGGAAAAACAGAAGGGACATTCCTTTGTGGTTGGAACCGCAGGAGGTGCTTCCTGCTGTCGTCTTAACCTATTCACACTTTTAATCAGAAGGAATACAGAGAAGGCAACGATGAGAAAACTAATAATGGTATTGATAAAATAGCCATAATTGATGGAGACCGCCCCAGCCGACTTTGCGGCCGCAAGAGATTCATAAGGGGGAGGGACTTTCGTCCCTTCCTTTAAAACCACAAATAGATTTGAGAAATCAATGTTCCCGAGAAGAAGACCAATGGGAGGCATGATGATATCGGAAACCACCGAGTTCACGATCGTCCCAAAAGCAGCCCCGATAATAATGCCCACTGCCATATCCACTACATTCCCTCTCATTGCGAATTCCTTAAACTCTTTTAGCATCTACGTCTTCCCCTTTCTTTTATTTTATCTTGAAATCGACGCGACTATCTTTTATTTTTTCTTTCTTTTCGGGAGTAAGGGTTTTTGGTTCTATGAGAAAGATCCTCTCTGGCTCTATCTCTTTTGATTTCAGAATCATCTCCTTCACCTTCTGTGCCCTCTGAAAGGCTAATGTTCTCAAATCCCCTTCCTTCACTTCGATATGCGTGAGCATCAGTTTTTCCATTTCAGAATCTGGAAGGTCTTTGACCATTCCTAAGATGTTTCTGGGTTTTGGAAATCTCTCCTCCCGATAGGCCATTTTCAGATATTTTGAATACTCTGTAGAATCAATTTTTATTTCATCGATCGAGAGGGAGGGCTGTCCCATCCGGATCATCTCGTTGAGTTTCTGGGCTTTTAATTTTTTTAGAAAGAGCTCTCTCTTTAATCCTTCTCGATCCTTCTCTAAATCCACGTGTCCTTCAATCTCTAATTTGACGGCTGGTCTTTCCCTAAGGGCCTTGGTCAGATTCTCTACTTTCTTGAGATTTGCCTCATTCAGGGTAAGCGTTCCTTCTTCGAATTCCACATAACTGAGCTCCTCTCCACCCCCGATGATGGCTCCAAGAAGGGCAAAAGGAGAAGTTGCTGCCTTGGTAATGAGATTGACCAGGATTTGAAGGATAATCCTCCAGATACTGAATTTGGGATCATCGAGTGTTCCTCGGACGGGAAGATCCAGTTTGATGACTCCGTTTCGGTCTTTAAGAAGGGCTATAGCAAGTTTTACGGGCAATTTTGTGGCATGGGGACTTTCGACTTTTTCACCCAACGTAAATTGGTCTAAGAAAATGTAATTCTGAGAATCGAGTCTCCTTTTTTCAATAACCCAAATTGAGCGATTCTTAGTATTATTTAAAGATAAACCCCTTCTGGATTCCCGTTTTCACGGGAATTACATTTTCATTCATGGGTGGCAGTAGTCATTCCTGCGGAAGCAGGAATCCAGTATATCTGATTCAATGAATGACGAAAAATCACTCAATTTAGGTACTACTAATTCAATAAAAATCGCTCAATTTAGGTTGAAAAAATTACTCTCCCGTGATAATTTAGGAATAGAGAAAGTAAAAAGTGGTAAAGGATGAAAGAAGGTCCTGAGAGTTTGGACGAAGAATCCAGTTCTTCTAACGGAAAAAA
>CALIBK010000171.1 GCA_938045955.1 uncultured bacterium
ATGAAGGTCCCCTTTTACTGTGCCAATGACGATTTTCCCGCCCATTTTAGTTGCAGATTTAGAGAGAATGGGTTTAAGGACTGCCATTCCTGCATGCATCGCCCTTGCAGCAATGAGGACTTCGGGAATATAGACCTCTCCGTTTTTAAATCTGACACCTACTCGATCCATTGCTTGAATAAGCCCTTCTTTTAAAATAATTTCTGCCGGGATCCCTGCATCTAAAGATTCCTGGGTGAGTTTTTTTATCTCCTCAACCCTCCCCTGGGAGAGAATCATATAGAATTTTTCTTTATCAATCATTCCTTGTTTCCTCCTTCAATTAACATTTTCAAGGTCAGGATTATACATTATAGATAAGCAAATTCGATAATTCTCATACTTTCAAGCATTGAAGCGGAGCCTAACCAAATTCTTGAATTTCTCACAAAGCTCCCCAGGGGTAAATTCCGTAATTCCCATGATCTTTTCCTGAAGCCCTTCCTCAACGTCATTCTCTATCCAGGGAACTTTATCAGGGATTCCCCTTTGAAGAGCTGTGAGGACTCTTTCTCGCGGTTTCATTTCCTTTTTCCCTTATGAATCTCTTAAAAAAATTTTATTCTTTTTTACTTCAAGGGTCTTGTCTAATCATGCTTTTTTTTGGTAAAATTCTGCTATTCTCCCCATTTGACTTTCTTTCCTTCAAAATTTATTATTAGATTAATAAGATAAGGGGGAGAGAAAGAATTCATGAGAGAGAATTCAACCGAAAGGAGAAGTGGGAAAAAAGTATTGGTATTGGCTTGCTCAGTTATGGAGAAGGAAATTCGGCAATTTCAGAATGGGCGATTAGAATTTAAATTTTTTGATTATGGGCTTCATCGAACACCCGAGAATATGGCTCAGGCCATTCAGTTAGAAATTGATAAAGCCTCTGATGAAGATTATGAAGGAATCATATTAGGATATGGACTCTGTAGTAATGGGATTGTGGGTATTACTTCAAAAAAGCTTAGGCTCATTATTCCACGGATTCACGATTGTATCTCTCTTTTCCTCGGATCCGTTGAATCTTACCAAAAACAATCAAAAGAATTTCCTGGAACTTACTATCTCACCCCGGGGTGGATTGATAAAGGACAGACCCCGGTATCTAAATTTAAATCTTATGCTCAGGCTTATGGTGAAGAAACAGCAAGATGGGTTCTTCATGAAGAGATGAAACATTATACAAGAATCGTTTTTATAGATACTGGAGTTTATCCCCGAGAGCCCTATCGAGCGATCGCGCGTGAAAATGCTGAATTTTTAGGAATCTCCTATGAGGAATTGCAGGGGTCACCAAACCTATTTAAAAAATTACTCCATGGACCCTGGGGAAAAGAGTTCCTAATTATAGAAAGAAATCAATCCGTGAGGCAAGAATCTTTTCTTGACCTATGACCCAAACCAAAGAGTCTATGAATTCTATTTATCCCTATTTAGAAGAAGACTCCAAGACGGCGGCTCCACTCTATCAACTTCAGAAGGCAGTCGTTCAAAGGGATTGTAAGACGGTAAAAGAATTGACTGAAAGAATGGTCAAAGAGGGGGTGGATTTATTTAGGATCCTTAATCAGGGACTCATTCCCGGGATGCTTGAGGCCAGTGAGCGATTTCGAAAGGGAGAGTTTTTTATACCAGAACTCCTTATGTCTTCCAGGGCCTTAAAATTTGGCCTGAATGTTCTGAGACCTCTTATTCAGGAAAGAAAGAATAGGGGATTGGCAAAAGTCGTCATTGGCACTGTAAAGTTTGATCTTCACGATATTGGGAAGAATCTCGTGATTATCCTTCTTGAAGGAAATGGATTCGAGGTGGTCGATCTTGGAGTGGATGTTTCTCCTGAAAAATTTATTAAGGCAGTCGAAAAGAATGAAGCCCAAATCTTAGCGATGTCGTCCCTCCTCACCTCCACGATGAGCTGGATGAAGTTTACCATTGAGCACCTTCAAGCCTCCGGCTTAAAGAAGAAGGTGAAGACTTTGGTAGGGGGAGCCCCCGTGACTCCAATCTTTGCAAAAAATATTGGAGCTGATGGGTATTGCCGAGAAGCCACCTCCGCTCCTTCGATGGTAAAAAAACTTTTGGGAATTAAAGAGAATGAAGGGGAATCTCCTTTTAAACAGGATTCAACAAGGCTCTGAGGGGTTTCGCGAAATCCAGGCCTTCATTCGAAAGAGAGGGATTCCTTTACGATTGTTGAATCCCCGTGGAAAAGTCCTCTGGGAATCAAATTATTTCAAGAGATCTCCAAATTTTTGCCATTTAATTGAATCTTACCGATCCTCGAAAAGGTATTGTGTAGAAACCCATCAAGAAGCCCTTAGAGAGTCGTTACGATGGGGAGAGGCTATCTTTTCAAAGTGTTGTTTTTTTATCATGCAAATCGTTGCCCCAGTTCTTGAGAACGGAAAGGTCGTAGGAATCCTGATCGCTTCTCCATTTCTTCTCATCGATCCTTATGAATTGGAACCTGAGGAACTCGATTCCTTATATCAGGGGAGATTCAAGAAATCTCATCTTCTTGAGAGGACTCTCTTTTCACTACCTGTTGTGAAAGATGAAGAAGTGAAAGGAGCAGTCCAGCACCTTTTTCGATTAGCGGATATTCTCTCCGATCCCGACCTTAGAGACCTGATTAAAATTCGAGAGGCCCAGGCCTTACAGGGGAAGATCGCAGATCAGATTCGGGAGTTAAAAGATCTTGATCGAGAGCTTACAGCAGAGTCTTTGAGTAAACTTTTTTATGAACGAGAAAAGGAGATTATCACGAGAATTCGTTTAGGGGATCGAGAAGGGGCGAAGGAGATCTTATATCAACTTTTAGCGATTATTCTGGTTCAGTATCTCGAAAATTTTGAACTACTCAAAATGTCGATTCTGGAACTCTTGATCATCCTTTCAAGAGCTGCAGTAGAGGCAGGAGCAAAAATTGAGGAGATCTTAGGCCTTCGGTATGGCTTTATTACAGAGCTTGCAAGGCTTCGAGATCAGGAAGAGCTTTGTTTATGGATCGTGAAGGTTCTTGAAAAGATGACAGACCAGATCTATCAGACACGAAATGCCAAAAACTATCAGAGACTGAAAAAAGTGATGGACTTTATCGAAACCCACTATAATGAACCTTTAACCGTAGAACAGGTTGCGCGAGAGATCTATCTCAGCCCTTCTCGATTAAGTCACATTATAAAAGATGAGTTTGGAACCACGCTGACGGATTGCATTTCTAAGGTTCGAATTGATAAGGCCAAGAGGCTATTGTGTAATGATGAGGCCTCTATCGCCCGAGTGGCTCAAGAAGTAGGCTTTTCTGATCAAAGCTATTTCACCAAAGTGTTTAAAAAGATTGAAGGATGTACTCCCAAAATCTACCGAGCCAAACTTGCCCAGGTCACCCTTTCCGAGAAGACTCTCTCTCCTTTGACGATCTAATGTTCCTTAGGGAGTTCACAGAGTTCGATCAAGACCCCATTTGAAGATTTTGGATGAACGAATGCGACCTTTGTCCCATGGGCTCCAGGACGGGGTTTCTGATCGATCATTGTAGCCCCTTTTTCGAGGAAGGATTTTACCTCTGCCTCCACATCATCCACTTCAAAGCAGATATGATGAATTCCCTGTCCCTTGGTTTCAAGGAATTTGGTCAGTGGAGAATCAGGCTCTGCAGGTTGAACCAGTTCGATATTAGACTCCCCAATCTTAAAAAACCCAACCCTGGTTTTTTGAGCAGAGACCACTTCTACTCCGGAAAGGGTGAGTCCCATGACTTCCTGATAGAATTTAGCCGCCTCTTCAATATTATTGACCGCTATCGCTATATGATTAATTTTTTTAAGCATAACCTTTCCTTTCTTTTCGTAAGCGATAAGGTATGGATGTCACCCCTTGCCCCTCACAGCTCCCCCCTAACGAGATCAAGTGATTTTTATCGTTTCCTGAATATATCTAATAATCTCTTCGGTGGAGGTGCCTGGAAGGAAGATCTCGCTGATGCCTGCTTTCTTAAGGAGAGGAATATCATCCACGGGAATAATTCCTCCGCCGAATACCACAATATCTTCAGCCCCCTTTTCTTTTAAAAGCTGGACCACCTTGGGAAAGAGGCTCATATGGGCTCCCGAAAGGCTGGAAAGCCCCACAATATCTACTCCCTCTTGAATCGCTGCATTGGCGATCTGTTCAGGGGTTTGGCGAATTCCCGTGTAGATAACTTCCATCCCTGCGTCTCGAAGGGCTCGAGCAATCACCTTGGCCCCTCGGTCATGTCCATCCAACCCAGGTTTGGCAATGAGGACTCGAATTTTACGGCTCATAAAGCCTCCCTTCCTCCTTTTAGTTATCGTTCTCGATATTCTCCGAAGACTTCTCGCAAGGTGTCTGAAATCTCTCCTAATGTGGCATATGCTTTTACAGCTTCCAAAATGGGAGGAACAAGATTATCCGTTCCCTGGGCAGCCCTTTTCAGAGCAGCCAACGACTGTTTTACTTTGTGGTTATCTCGCTCTTTCTTTACTCTGGCGAGTTTTTCTTTCTGATATCTTTCGATCTCGGGGTCAATTTTTAAGATATCCCTAAGAGGTTCTTCTTCAATCTGAAATTGATTGAGACCCACAATGATCCTTTTTTTGGTTTCGATCTCCTTTTGATATTGATAGGCACTTTCGGCAATCTCCCCTTGAATATAACCTGATTCGATGGCTTTAATGGCTCCTCCCATCGCATCAATCTTTTCGATATACTCCATCGCCTTCTTTTCAATTTCGTTAGTTAATGCCTCTATCGCATAGGAGCCGCCGAGAGGATCAATCATCTCAGCCACCCCACTTTCATAAGCGATGATCTGTTGGGTTCGCAGGGCGATCCTCACCGAATCTTCCGTGGGGAGGGCGTAGGCCTCGTCTCTCGAGTTGGTATGGAGGGACTGGGTTCCGCCCAAGACTGCAGCGAGTGCCTGAAAGGCTACTCGGACGATATTGTTGTCCGGTTGCTGGGCGGTGAGGGTACATCCGGCTGTTTGGGTATGGAACCGTAACATACAGGATTCATCCCTTTTGGCCTTAAATCGCTCCTTCATAATCCTGGCCCAGAGTCTCCGGGCCGCTCTAAACTTTGCAATCTCCTCAATGAAGTTATTATGACAGCAGAAGAAGAAGGCAAGCCTTGAGGCAAATGAATCTACATCGAGACCCGCACGAATGGCCGCCTCTACATAGGCAATCCCATCGGCGAGAGTGAAAGCCACCTCCTGAACCGCTGTACACCCTGCCTCCCTCATATGATATCCGCTGATACTGATCGTATTCCACCGGGGGACGTGATCTTTGCAGAAGGCAAAGATGTCTGTAACGATTCGCATCGATTCAAGGGGTGGGAAGATATAGGTCCCTCTCGCGGCATACTCTTTCAGGATATCATTCTGAATTGTTCCTTGAAGGACTTCTGATTTCACCCCCTGTTTTTCTGCAACCGCTATATACATGGCTAAAAGAATGGCAGCCGTAGAATTGATCGTCATAGAGGTAGAGACTTTATCCAGAGGAATCCCGTCAAAGAGGATCTCCATATCCTTCAGGGTATCGATGGCAACTCCTACTTTTCCCACTTCTCCTTCAGCTAAAGGATGATCGGAGTCATACCCGATTTGAGTGGGAAGGTCGAAAGCAACACTAAGACCAGTTTGTCCCTGTTCAAGAAGAAACTTATAGCGCTTATTTGTCTCTTCGGCCGTTGCAAACCCTGCATACTGTCGCATGGTCCATAAACGACCTCGATACATGGTGGGTTGAACCCCTCGAGTGAAGGGGTATTCTCCGGGGAATCCGAGATCGGTGCAATAATTGAGTTCCGAGATATCAAGAGGAGTATAAAGGCGTTTAAGTTCAATGTGTGAGGTAGTTTGAAATGAAGGCTGTCGTTCAGGCGCTTTGGAGATGACTTTTTGCAATGTTGTCTTCTCCCAGCGTTCAAGCTCTTCTCGAATATTTTTTGACATAGCTCACCTCTTTTTTTCCGTAAGTCGTGAGGCGTTAGGAGTAAAGGGTTATATAAGAAGAAATACGGCCTACCCCTAACCCTTCACGATTTACGATATTCATTATAGGGGTATATTGCCGTGTTTTCGCCAGGGATTCGTATCAACTTTGGTTTTCAGGATTTCCAGTGCCTGAATAATTTTGGGTCGGGTTTCTTCCGGTTCGATAATTTCATCCACATACCCCAGTTCCGCAGCTTTATAAGGACTTGCAAATTTCATCTGATATTCTTCGACGAGACGTTGTCTCATCTCCTCAGGATTCTCAGCCTCTTTAATCTCGTTACGAAAGATGATGTTGACGGCTCCCTCAGCTCCCATGACCGCAATTTCCGCATTTGGATAACAGTAGTTGATGTCTCCTCGGATGTGTTTGCTGGACATGACGTCATAAGCTCCGCCATAACCTTTACGGGTGATGATGGTCACCTTTGGAACGGTCGCCTCACAGAAGGCGTAGAGAAGTTTTGCTCCATGGCGAATTATTCCTCGCTCTTCCATATCGATTCCCGGAAGAAAACCCGGGACGTCTACAAAGGTGACAATTGGGATGTTAAAGCAGTCACAGAACCGGACAAAACGGGCAGCCTTTACGGAAGAGTCTGGATCCAGGGCACCTGCAAGCCAATTCGGTTGATTGGCGACGATTCCAACAGGCATCCCGTTGAATCTTGCAAATCCTACAACGATATTTTTTGCCCAATCCTTCTGAACCTCAAGGAAATATCCATGGTCGACGACCGAGAGGATGATCTTCTTCATATCGTAGGCTTTTTTAGAATCCTCAGGGATTACTGTTTTCAGGGATTCATCCATTCGACGGGGATCATCCGTGCATGCAATCACTGGAGGCTTTTCTCGATTATTTTGAGGAAGAAAAGCGAGGAGCTCCTTGATGATTCGAATCGTATCCTCATCATTTTCTCCCGCAAAATGGGCAACCCCACTCTTTTCCATATGCACCTTTGAACCTCCGAGGAGCTCGGAGGTAATAGGTCTTCCGTCTGCAGTTTCTGTTTTCTTTAGAGCAGCCCGGATGACGTCGGGACCCGTGATGTGCATATAGCTCGTTTTTTTCGTCATGATGATAAAATCTGTCATCGCTGGAGAATATACCGCTCCTCCTGCACAGGGACCCATGATGGCTGAAATCTGAGGAATCACTCCGGAGGCAAGCACATTTCTTAAAAAAATATAGGCATAACCCGCAAGGCTCTCCACCCCCTCCTGGATTCTTGCACCTCCAGAATCGTTAAGACCGATCACGGGAGCTCCTGTTTTCATCGCCAGGTCCATGACCTTACAGATCTTCTCTGCGAAGGCCATTCCAAGGGCGCCCCCGAATACCGTGAAATCCTGTGAGAAGACATAGACCAAACGTCCATCAATCCTTCCGTAACCGGTCACCACTCCATCCCCCCAGAATTTCTTCTTCTCCATTCCAAAATCGTGACATCGATGGGTCACAAATTGATCCAGTTCAACAAAAGTCCCCCTGTCAAGAAGAAGATCCAGACGTTCGCGAGCCGTGAGTTTACCTTCTTTATGCTGTTTTTCAATCCTTTCCGGTCCACCCCCCAACAAGGCTTCGGCTCTTCTCTTTTCGAGCTCTTTTCTAATAGCTTCAATTGATCTCATTCTTCCCCCCTATCATCTTATTCTTTATTCTCTTTTAATGTTTCGGCCATAATCCTTTCTGCCACCGAATAGGGATCGATATTTCGATACATCAATTCCTGCACGATGGTCTCGAGTTGTCCTTTCTTTTCTAATTTTTGGATGAAATGGTTCATAACCTCCGACTCCAGAACCTCGAGAAAGGTCTTCATCGTCCTTTCCTTTATCTTCTTTTCCATTGCCTGGCTCTGTTCCAATGCCTGTTTATGTCGATAGATTCCATAAACCAATTCGAAGATTCCTTTTCCTAAGATCGCCTCTGTCTTAAAGATCGGAGGATCCCATCCATCCTCTCTCTTTCGCCCCATTTCAAGCACTAATCGGAGATCTCTCTCCATCTTATCCGCGCCTTCTCGTTCGCATTTGTTGATGACGAAGATATCTCCAATCTCGATAATTCCAGCTTTAATCGCTTGAATATCATCGCCCAGCCCTGGAACGAGAACGACAATGGAGGTGTGAGCCGTATGGACAATCTCTACTTCGTCCTGCCCAACCCCAACGGTTTCCACGATAATGATATCTTTTCCCATGGCATCCATCACATGGATGATATCCTGAGTGGAACGAGAGAGTCCTCCAAGGCTTCCGCGTGTGGCTAATGATCGAATAAAGACCCCCTCATCCGTAGCATGTCGCTGCATTCGAATGCGGTCTCCGAGAATTGCACCACCCGTAAAAGGACTGGTCGGATCAACCGCAACAATCCCAACGGTTTTCCCTTCTTTCCGGAAGATTTCAACCATCTTATCAACAATGGTTGACTTTCCAGAGCCCGGAGGTCCGGTAATTCCAATGATATAAGCCCGGCCCGTTTTGGGATAGAGTTCTTTTAGTTCGGCAAGAGCAGATGGGATACGATCATCAATGTCTCTCATCAATCGAGACGCAGCCCGAACATCCCCTTCAAGAATCCTTTTTGCAAGGGTGGTCCCCATATTGGCAGTATAATATAGCAAAAATTATTTTCAAACTCAAATAATTTTTTGTGAGATTACAATCTCTCAAGATGGCTTGCGTTGCCACTTCGCTTTTAAATGTTTCGTGAAATGGTTTGATTAAAATGTTTTGGATATGTTAACAAATATACAAAAATAGGAGAAATGAAATGGTTGGTACCTATCAAAAGGAATATGAAGAGTCGATAAGGGAGCCGGAGAGATTCTGGGGGAAGGCGGCTCGGGAGATTCAATGGTATAAACCCTTTGAGAAGGTTCTGGATGATTCCAGAAAACCTTTTTATCGATGGTTTGTGGGTGGGGAGTTGAATACCTGTTTTAATGCCCTGGACTATCATGTGCTTTCAGGAAGAGGGAACCAACTGGCAATCATTTATGATAGTCCTGTGACAAATCAACTTAAAAAAATGACCTATGGTGAATTATTAGATGGGGTATCGAGATTTGCAGGTTTACTTCGTTCTTTTGGCGTGGAGAAGGGAGATCGTGTGATTATCTATATGCCGATGATTCCTGAGGCTGTAGTGGCTATGCTTGCCTGCGCTCGAATCGGAGCCATTCATTCGGTGGTTTTTGGAGGATTTGCCCCCAATGAATTAGCCATTCGAATCGATGATGCAAAACCAAAACTGGTGGTTTCAGCCTCCTGCGGGATAGAAGGAAAGAAATTAATTCCTTATAAGCCTCTTTTAGATAAGGCGATCGGGATTTCAAATTTTAAACCAGAGAAATGCATTATCTATCAAAGAGAACAGTATCAGGGAACTCTCATCCAGGGAAGGGATTTCGATTGGGAGAAGGAGATGGTTCATGCCTCACCAGTGGATTGTGTAACTATTTCTTCTACAGATCCTCTCTATATCCTTTATACTTCAGGGACAACCGGGAAGCCCAAGGGAGTGGTTCGGGACAATGGGGGGCATGCAGTTGCCTTAAAGTGGACGATGAAATATCTTTATGGAGTGGAGCCCGGGGATGTTTTCTGGGCAGCTTCGGATGTGGGGTGGGTTGTAGGACATTCCTATATCGTTTATGGTCCCCTCCTTTATGGATGTTCGACCGTGGTTTATGAAGGTAAACCCGTAGGAACCCCTGATGCAGGAGCCTTCTGGAGAGTGATTTCGGAACACAAGGTAAAAGTTCTTTTTACCGCGCCCACCGCAATCAGGGCGATTAAAAGAGAAGATCCGGAAGGTGAGCTTTTAAGACAATATGATCTTTCTCATTTCAAATATCTCTTTTTAGCTGGGGAAAGGCTTGATCCGGACACATATTATTGGGCAAGCCGATTGTTAAACAGACCTGTGGTTGATCACTGGTGGCAGACTGAGACAGGGTGGGCAATCGTTGGAAATTGTATGGGACTGGATCCTCTTCCGATTAAAGCAGGTTCTCCGACCAAACCGATGCCCGGTTATGAGGTTCATATTCTGGACAGTAATGGAAAGATTCTTCCTGCTGGTGCAGAAGGAATTGTGACCATTAAACTTCCACTTCCGCCTGGAACTCTGCTAACCCTATGGCAGGAAGATGAAAAGTTCAAGCAGACCTATCTGGATATGTTTCCAGGATATTATTTTACGGGAGACGGAGGATATATCGATGAAGATGGGTATGTCTATATTATGGGAAGGGTAGATGATGTGATCAATGTGGCAGGCCATCGTCTCTCCACAGGAGCGATGGAGGAGGTGATCGCCAAGCATCCGGATGTTGCCGAGTGTGCCGTGGTAGGGAGGAAAGACGAATTCAAAGGACAGTTACCCTTAGGGTTTGTGGTTTTAAAATCCAATGTTCAGAGGGATCATGATGAGATTAAAAAGGAACTTGTTCAGATGGTAAGGGATCAGATAGGAGCGGTTGCGAGTTTCAAGGAGGTGGTGATTGTTCCCCGATTGCCGAAAACGCGGTCGGGTAAGATCTTAAGAGGAACAATACGAAAGATTGTAGATGGAGAGATTTATACGGTTCCTCCCACGATTGATGATCCAGCGATTCTTAAAGAGATTGAGGAGGCCTTAAAGACCATTCGCGTAGAGTCATTATATCATTTCTTTAATCTTTTTAATAAAAATGGGATATAATTTTTCTGCTTGCTCAATGAAGTTCCTGATTCTTCGCCATTTAATATCTAAATATTCGTGAACCGAAATATTTCTTAAGACAGCAAATTCGGAGGACTTTTCAACAAAAGATGGATCGACATATAACATTCCAAATATCTTTAATGTTTCTTTGTA
>CALIBK010000172.1 GCA_938045955.1 uncultured bacterium
TGCTCCATCATATACTTTGAAGCGACCTGGATACAGAGGAAAGGTCCCTTTAGATGGATATCAATGACCTCATTCCATTGATCCTCGGTCATCTTGTGGAGCATGGCAGGACGGGTGGCCCCTGCATTGTTGACCAGAATATCGATCTTTCCAAAATGATCAATGGCTGCCTGAATGATCCGCTCTACATCCGCCCTTACAGCTACATTCCCTTTGACGGCAACTGCCTTTCGCCCCATCTGAAGGATCTTCTCAACCACTTCCTGAGCAGGTTGATCCTTCGTGGCATAATTCACAATGACATCCGCTCCTTCTTTCGCAAAGGCAAGGCATATTGCTCTTCCAATCCCTCTTCCTCCACCTGTAACAACCGCGGCCTTTCCTTCCAGCCTTCCCATTTCTTACCTCAATTTAAATCTATTCGCTGATTTTGAGCTGAAGGTTAATCATCTCCCCTCCCCGGGTAAACCCCATATTCCGGAAAAACTTGAGAAGGTCCCAATCACTCCAGTTGACCAGCGTATAGATGATACTGACTCCAATTGACTTAAGATTCTGTATAAAGGTCTCACTCAATTTTCTGGCAACCCCTCGATGCTGAAAATCCGGATCCACTCCAATCGTGGTCAGCCAACCCACCGTATCCGGAACCCCGAACTTTCCACCGCTCACCTCTCCCACAATAAACCCGATCACCTTCCCCTCCAGTTCAGCCACCAGGGAAGAGAAAGGATACTGGTCATTGGGGATCACTATTTTCTTCCAGTAATCGGGACGCGACTTCCCAAAGATCTTCCGATCGATCTCCACAATGGCTTCAAGATCATCCATCCTCATCGGTCGAATCTGAATTTTCGATAGAAATGAATCTTCCATTAGCTCTTTCTACTCCTATTCAATTACTGCAATGACTGCCTCTGCCTCTACTTCCTGTCCGGGTGAAACACAGACCTCCTTGATGGTTCCACTTACGGGAGCAACAATGGGCATTTCCATCTTCATCGCTTCCAGCACTGCCACCTGATCGTCCTCTTTGACCTTATCGCCTACTTTCACTGAAACAGAGATGATCTTTCCTACCATGGGTACGGTTACAGGTGTAGCCATGATTTCCTCCTCCTTCTCGATTGATTTTTTGAAAAGTCCTGTTACTTGAGTCCCAGCACATTTCGGGCAATAATCATCTTCTGGATATTGGAAGTTCCCTCTACGATCTGGTATGACTTTGCATCTCGATAGAATCTCTCGACCGGATATTCACTTGAAAATCCATAGGAGCCAAAGATTTTGACCGCTGTGTTTGCAGCCCGGACAGCCACTTCTGCGGCAAAATACTTTGCACAGGAAATCTCCAGGGTATTCCTCTGTCCTCGATCCCTATTCCATGCGGCTCGATAAACCAGAAGTCGAGCTGCCTCTTCCTCAACATACATCTCTGCGATCTGCTCCTGGATCATCTGGAAATTAGCAATAGGTTGACCGAACTGCTCCCTTTCATTGGCATAACGAATAGAATGTTCTTTACAGGCCCGAGCGACACCTACAGCCCTTGCCGCACAGGAGAGTCGGGTGCTATCCAGCATGAACATGCAGATCTTAAAACCATCCCCTTTTTGACCCACAAGACTATCTTTAGGAAGTTTTACATTATCGAAGACTATCTCTCCGGTGGGTGCACAGAAGAGTCCCATTTTTGTCTCAATGGCCTTCTGAGTGACTCCCGGTGCCTTCATATCCACGATAAAAGCTGAAATCCCTCGGTGTTTCAACGATCGATCGGTATAGGCATAGACAATGCCAAGTTCTGCAACGGGGACTCCTGAAATCCACATCTTTGTCCCATTAAGGATAAAGCCGTCTTCTTTTTCTTCCGCTACGCTCTTCATCGAAGCCACATCCGAACCTGAATTTGGTTCAGTAATTGCAAAGCATCCTAACAGGTCAGCATTGATCAATTTGGGAATCCATCGCTCCCTCTGTTCCTCTGTCCCGAAGTTGAGAAGAACAGGTTGAATCGAATTCATCTGGAGATTAAAGGGGAGTCCATAGGAAGGCGAAATCCTTGCGATCTCCTCTGTCATCACGGTAGCGGTTAAATACCCGGTCTCTGTTCCGCCATACTTCTCGGGTGCCAGACAACTGAAGAAACCAAGGTTTGCCATTTCCTTTACAATTTCACGTCTGAAGCGATGCTCCTTTTCGTCTTCTTCCATCGTGGGGGCAATCTTCTTTTCTGCAAAATTTTTAGCCATCTCCTGCATTGCCTTCTGTTCTTCTGATAATAAAAAATCCATAAATGACCTCCTCCAGATTAGATTGTGCAATTTATAACAAACTCAAATATTAATGTCAAGAAATTTTTAGGCAGCCACGAACATTTATTAATTCATTGTTTTTACAATATATTTTTACAACAAAAGAATAGCTCGAAACTTGACAATATAGATGAAATGGGCGATAAGGAATTGATGAGAATAATGGGTCTTGATATCGGGGAGAAAACGATCGGAGTAGCCATCAGCGATGAATTGGGGCTTATAGCTCAAGGCTTGAAAACCATTATCCGGAAGGGAAGCGAAGAAGACTTTTCAGAAATCCGTAATCTTATTGCCAGTTATCAGATCCAAAAGATTGTGGTGGGTCTGCCAAAGAATATGAATGGAACTTTAGGAAAACAGGCAGAGTCTGTCCTCCTCTGGATCAAAGAATTAAAAGAAAGATTCTCTATTCCTGTGGTGGTTTGGGATGAAAGGCTTTCAACGGTAGAAGCGACAAAGACTCTTCTTCAAGCCGATCTCTCTCGTGTCAAAAGAAAAAGAGTGATCAATCAATTGGCCGCTTCCATCATCTTACAGGGTTATCTTGATCGAAAAAGGGCTCAAAACGATGAGGATTCTCCTTCCCCGTAAATCCCTTCTTTTTGGCTTTTTCACCCTTTCGGGTATCCTTCTTCTGATCGGTTGGTTGGTATTGATCCATCCTCCTTCCATTTCTACTGGTAAAACCATCCTGATTAAAAAAGGGATGTCCCTTCAAAAAGTTGCAGCTCTTCTACAGGAGGAAAGGATTATTCGGAGTAAAAAATTTTTCCTAATCCTGGCCACCTTTCTGGGAAAAAATAAGATCAAAGCCGGAGAATACGAGTTTCCACCTTCTCTTTTCCCCTGGAAGGTCTTAAGTATCTTGGATAAAGGCCAGGTCAAAAAGAATATGGTAACCATCCCCGAGGGTTATACCCTTTTTCAGATTGCCAATCTTCTTGAAAGTTTAAATATTGTTGAGAAAGAGAGTTTCCTTAATAAAGCGACTTCCCTGGAGTTCATTGAATCCCTGGGATTCTCACTCGCCAATGAAATGAAAAAAAAGCCCACTCTCGAGGGCTATCTTTTCCCCGATACTTATCATTTTTTTAAAGAGATGGAACCTGAAGAAGTGATCCAAATGATGGTCCGACAATTTCAAAAAATTTATAATGCCGAGATGCTCGATCGGACCCATCAATTAGGAATGACACAACGGGAAATCGTGATCTTAGCCTCGATCATTGAAAAAGAGACCTCTCTGCCTGAAGAAAAACCACTCATCTCCGCAGTCTTACACAATCGATTAAAGCGAAGGATGCCCCTTCAGAGTGATCCCACCGTAATCTATGGACTCAAGGAGTTTAATGGAAATCTAAAAAAGGTCCATCTTGAGACTCCGACTCCTTACAATACCTATTTAATCCCTGGACTCCCCCCTACTCCCATCTGCAATCCGGGGAAGGATTCTCTGATGGCTGCTCTCTATCCGGCTTCGGTTTCTTATTTATATTTTGTCTCAAAGAACGATGGTTCTCATCACTTCTCTTCAGATCTCGAAGATCACCGAAAGGCTGTAGGGAAATATCAGAAAACCCAACCTCCCGGGTCTCTCTTGAAAAAATAGGGGTTCTAAGATATTTTAAAATCATTTAATGACAGGAGGAGCCTTATGAAAAAAGAGGTTGCAATCATTGGAGTGGGGCAGAGTGCCTTTGTGAGAGGTTATGAGGGTTCCATTCGGGAATTGGCTTTTGAAGCCTTTCGTGAAGCTATGCAGGATGCCGGGATTACACAGAAAGAGGTGGATGCCTCGATCTTCTGTTCGGCCCCCGAGTATGATAAACAACGTTCACCTGCGGGTGTGCTTGCCGAGTATCTGGGTCTCATCCCCCAACCAACCCTTTATGTGGAAACCGTTTGCTCCTCAAGCAGTTCTGGTGTTAGGGTGGCCTATAGTATGATTAAGGCGGGCCTCCATGATATCGTTGTGGTCCTTGGATTTCAGAAGATGTCCGAACTTACTTCAGCAGAATCCCAGGAACGGATGGGAAGAGGAGCAGATATCCAATGGGAGGCTCCTTTTGGAACCATGATGCCTGCCTACTACGCCCTTTATGCTCAGGCCTATATGGCGAAACACGGGGTTACCCATGAAGACCTGATGAATGTGAGGATCAAAGCCTCCACCTACGGAGTCATTAATGATAGAGCCGTTTATCGAAAACCCGTAAGGCCTGAGGACTTCAGAGCAGGAGATCCAGAAGCAAAGATGGCAGCCCCTGTGGCATGGCCACTCCGGGTCGGTGACTGTTGTGCCAATGCGGATGGAAGTTCCTGTATCATTCTCGCCAGCGCTGAAAAAGCAAAAGCCCTCTCAAAAAAACCCATCTGGATTTTAGGAATTGGGGCAGCCTCAGAAGCGGTGAATATGGCTTCAAGACCGGATTTCACAAAGGGTCTGAGTGTGACCTACCATGCAGCGGAGATGGCCTATCGGATGGCCGGAATCACCCCCAAGGACGTGAAGGTGGCAGAGGTCCATGACTGCTTCACCATCGCCGAAATCATGGCTTATGAAGGATTAGGCTTTGCCCCCACGGGTGAGGGGAAACAACTCATTCGTGAGAAGGCCACTTATAAAGAAGGAAGAATTCCTGTGAATGTGGACGGAGGGTTGCTCTCCAAAGGCCATCCCATAGGGGCCACAGGAGGGTCCCAGATCCGCACCATCGTTCTTCAGCTTCGTGGGGAAGCGGGAGCGATGCAGGTTCCGGGAGAACCCGACATCGGACTGGTCCATAACATTGGAGGAGTTGGACTTTACGGAAACATCACCATCTTAGGGAGAGACTAAATTTTTCATTTGGGGTCTGATCCATTTTGAATTTTGAATTTTGAATTTGGGAGGGAAATATGGGCTTTGAAAAATTTGGAAGAAGAAGCTTTACAGCGGTCACTAAGACTTCAAGGTTCGTAGATCTTTTAGCCGAAGGAAAGGTTGAAGGCACAGTATGTAAGGATTGCGGGGAGAAATACTTCCCCCCCAGGGCAGATTGTGCCAGATGCTTCTCAAAAAATCTCGACTGGTTTGAGATGCCCAAGAAAGGAAGACTGGAAACATTTACCACTGCCTATTATGCCCCCCTCGGGTTTGAAAATGATCCTCCCTATTCGATGGGGGTCGTAGATTTTGGAAGTGGGCTAAAACTCTTTGCTCGGATGGCCAAAGACATCAAACCAGAAGAATGGAAGGTGGGAATGGAGGTTACGGTTAGACCCATAAAATATGAGGATGGTCAACTCTCCTTCGAAATTACTAAGGTCTGATTCACTTTCACCCTTGAAAGCCCGAGGGATGGAAACCCATGGTCGAATCTTTTTTTCAGTACGGCAGGATGAGTATTTTCGACGATAAGGGTGAAGTAAAACGTCTGGTTGAAAATATCATCAATGAGATTGATTCAGAGGTGAGCGTCGAGCGAATTAGAAAGATGGATTTTTCTTACGTCTTGACTTTATCGAAAAAAGATAAACACAGCGAGATTGAACTCTGGAGAAACGAAATCGAAGACTCCCACGAATGGAGAAAAGGGATCATCAGTGAAACCCTTCGAAAAAAGATCCGAGAAGCTATCTCTAAACTTTGATCTCCCGTTAACCCTCCTCTGATAGCTCATAATAAGTTTCGCCTTTAAAAATTTCTTTCCGTATCTTTCTCTCTTCAATCAGGGCTTCGAGAGATCCTTTTAGAATCTCTGGCGGAATCTTAATCCCTTTAAGGAGATCGGAGAGAGAAAGGGGCCTTCGCCTCAAAATTTTAAGGATCATCTCTTTTGAGTCCCCTTTCTCCAAAGAAACCGGATGGCGATCAAACCCTGAGATAATGGAAGCCTTCTTCCCGAAAAGATCTTTGATTTTTTCCATCTCCTCCTGATTCAAGGGAGAAGCCCACTTCTCTGAAGGAGGTCGAACGACCGTATTGAGATGGATCTGATCGGGCTGGATTCGATCAATGACCTCCCTCATCCTTAGAATCTCCTCCGGCGAATCATTAACTCCCTTACAGAAAAGAATCTCCAGCCAGATCTGTCCTCCATAGCTCTTTCGAAATTGAATCAATCCTTGAATCACTTGCTCAACAGAAAAAAGCGGGAAGGGTCGATTCACCTTTAAAAAGACTCCTTCTGTTACTGCATCCAGAGAAGGGAGAACGACATCTGCATTTCGAAGATCCTCCCTCACCTCCTCCATGAATAATAGACTCCCGTTGGTCAGAACGGCAACTGGAATCGATGTCCTCTTTTTAATCGCCTGGATGATTTCTCCAATTTTAGAGTGGAGGGTAGGCTCTCCAGAACCTGAAAGAGAAAGATAATCCGGAGAAGAAGTCTCGTCTCTTAAAAATCGTTCAATCTCTTCGATAAGATCCTGAACCGGGACATACTCCTTTCTTTCCATCGTCTTCCAGGTCGTTTTCCCGATCTGGCAGTAGATACAATCATAGGTACAGGCCTTATGAGGAACAAGATCAATTCCAAGGGAACGTCCCAATCGCCTCGAAGGAACAGGACCATAAAGGTAGCAATAATTTTTCATCCTTTTATTTTCCCTCTACCCTATACCCAATCCCACTTTGACTCAAGCCCCAAATTTTTTTAATCGCAATCCGTTGGCCAACATTAAGGGAAGAATTTCTGTGGCTGGAAATCTTCCCAGTTCCCCTCGCCGGCAATCCCTTTCTGTAAATCGCTTAACCTCGTCAGGTCTTATGTATTTCGAATAAAGTAGAATAGGATTGGGGTGCCAACTATGGGACTTCAAAATCGAAGGAGTGGAATGATCCCCTGTGATCACCAGAACATCGGGGTTCAATTTCAGAATAGAAGGAAGGAGACGGTCCACTTCTTCGATGGCCTTTACCTTTTTCTTAAAGTCTCCGTCTTCACCGGCCATATCGGATTTCTTAAAGTGAATATAGAAGAAGTCAAAGCGATCATAATTCCGCCGGAGGGCCTCGACCTCTTCCTTTGGTGTTTCTCCAGAAGGCAATATCTCCATCCCCACCAATCTCGCCAATCCTCGATACATCGGATAGGTCGCGATAGCAGCAGGTTTGATCTTATACCTTTCCCTCATCGATGGGATCTCAGGAACCTTTGAGAAACCCCGAAGGAGAACGGTATTTGCAGGTTTAAATGGCTTCAAAACATCTGTGGCTTTTTTTATATATTGATTGATGATATCTGCCGTCTTTTGAGCCTCCAACCTGAGGGCTTCGGTCCCTTTGGCTTTAAGCCCTTCTTTTTGAGGATCCGCGTCGGTGAGCTCATCTCTCAATCCCTCCCCCTTAAAAACGATGACGAACCGATGTTCCTTTCCTGGATAGACGAATACTTGGATGCCATCAATTTCTCTGATCTCCCTTTGGAGGACTTCACAGAGTTCCCGATTCTTTTCTGTTGAAATTCTTCCCGCCCTCCTGTCCACGATCATTCCTTCCTCATTGATCGTTGCAAAATTACCCCTTGCAGCGAGACTCTCTCTGGTCAATGTTAACCCAATCCCCAATGCCTCCATGACCCCTCTTCCTATTTCATATCGAAATGGATCGTAACCGAAAAGGGCTAAATGGGAAGGACCACTTCCAGGGGTAATTCCGTAAGAGATCGGATCGATTAACCCACAGGCAGATCTTGCGGCAAGTCGATCAAGATTTGGAGTTTTGGATGCCTCTAACTCTGTTTTTCCACGGACGGGTACCCCCCCTACCCCATCCATCACTATCATCACCAGTTTCGTTGTGTTTTCGACCACGAGCGAACGAAGAATCTCTTCAGGAACCATTCCTTTTCCTTTCATTTGCTGGGATATGTTTCGTAAAAAACGAATTCAGAGACTTCTTTCCTTTTCGGAGCAGTTCCCGAAACGGCCGGGTAACCTAATGGGGTCATTGCTACCACTTCCCGATCTCCCGGGACCCCAAGGATTTCCTCTGCCTTTTTATGGTCGAATAGACCTATAATCACTGTCCCTAACCCCAGCGAATAGGCCATCAAGCAGAGATTCTGCATGGCAATCCCCGTATCGAACATCAACCAATCCCCTTTAATTGTCATGGCCTCCCCTTTTTTAAATCCCGAGACCCCTTTCTTCCCGCAAAGCACGATGACCACGGGAGCCTCTATCATTGCCATGCGTGCAGGGTTGGTAGAAGGAAGGGTATTGGCGAGAGCCGATTTTTTGTCGGGATCTTTCACAATCACCATCTCCCAACACTGGGTGTTTGCCCATGAAGGAGACCATCGCACCGCTTCGATCACCTTTTGAAGAGCTTCCTCTGGGATTGGATCCGATCTATATTTTCGAATGCTTCGTCTCCCTCGGATTGCTTCCATCAAATCCATCTCTTTCCTCCTTTTTAAATTTCAGAGATTGAAAATCTATATTTTACCTTGAAGGATGTTCTTCAACAGGAATCCATAATGGATTGGAGATTGCCAGAGAGAGTTTCTCTTCAGGATTTCTCCATTCTTCCTTGCCTGGATGAACCCCTTTAGGACACCGAGATCTTCCACCCGATTGATCAATAGGGCTCCGATGAGAACTCCCTGATGATCGAAACAGAGTTTTCGGTAGATCCCTCTTTTTTCATCTTTTTTAATGAGGGTTTCACCAACTCGAGGGGAACGGAAATCTCCGATGGAGACGACGGGTATCGCAAAAATTCGAGTGACATTCATTCTGAGGTTTCCGGGATAGGTTGACTTTACTCCTGCCATATTCCTCCCAACAATCTCTCCCTGTTCCACTGCAGAAGGCCAGAGCCCATAGATCACCCTTTCTTGAGTAAAAAAATCCGGGGCTTCGGCCACGTCTCCAGCTGCATAAATCCCTTCGAGATTTGTCTCCAGATGGGAGTTCACTAAAATCCCCCTCTTGGTCTCGATCTGACTCCCCTTCAGAAAACGAATGTTTGGCTCCACTCCTTTTCCTGCAAAAACAAAATCCGTTTCAATCTCCTGGCCATCGTCAAGAATGGCAGTCTTTAATCCCTTCTTTCTTCTTAATTGAACCACATCCCTTCCCTTTACAATTCTCACCCCCATCTTTTCAAGATGTCTTTCAATGAATTCAGAAGCCTCCTGATCGATTGTCTGGGAAAGAAGATGGTCGGATTTTACGACAATCGTATACTCCCCCCCTTTTCGATAGAGGGCCTGAAGTGTCTGGAGAGTGACAAGGCCTCCTCCTAAGAATAAACCCTTTTGAATTCGGGGTTTTAATTCTTTTAAAAGCCTGGCATGAACGAGATCTCTCAGGACACCGATCTCTTCCGTTTTCATCCCCCGGATTTTGGGCTTGACAGGAGAGCTTCCTGTAGCAATCAAGAGATGATCAAAAGGTTCTCTTCTTTCATCCTCTAATAGAACCTCTCTCTTTTTGGTGTCAATTCCTGTAACTTCTTTTCCTAAAATGGTTTCGACACCCATCTTCCTGTAATACCTCTTATCCCTCAGGAAGAGGCCTTCCTCTCCTTTTATTCCTCCCATGATGAAATAAGGGGTGATCACCCTGGAATAGGCAGGATAGGGTTCCCGATCAATAAGGAGAATCTTTGATTCCTGATCCATTTTCCTAAAACTTTCAATGGCAGATAACCCTGCCGCACTATTTCCGATAATCACAATCCTTCTTTTACCCTTTCTGGGCATGAGCTGCTCCTGTTACTCCAATCCTAATTCTTTCAGTTTCTCTTTGGTTGGAACCCCATCCTTATCCCATCCCCTTAATTCATAATATTCTGGAAGCATCTTTTCGAGCTTTACCACATTTCCCTTTGCAGGCCCACTGGGCATGGGTTCCTTAAGAAGCCGATCTGGCAATCGATCCTCCTCTCCCAGAATCCCGGCTTTGAGATTGAAGAGCCTCTCAAGATTCCAGATTCTCTCTCCGGTTTTCATTAACTCCTCCTGTGTCATCTTCATTCCCGTAGCAGCTCTCAAATATTCCAGAATCTCGGAAGCCCCTATAGCGAAAGTGTTGAAAAGACAGATTCCAGAGGAATCCACCACGGCAGTTAAGTCCTGGAATGTCTTGGTCCAGCCGGCTTTCTCCTCGGTCTCAAATGGATCGAGTTTTTGAGGAGAGCCCAAAATCTCAGGGGAAATCATATATCCTCTTACATGACAGGCCCCTCGGTTGGAGGTTGCATACGCCAATCCCATTCCCTGAGCACCTCGAGCATCGTATGCAGGAAATTCCTGTTTCTTCACACTCATTGAATATTCGGGATGCCCATACCTTTCTGCGAGTCTATAGGATCCTTCAGCTAATGCGTCTCCAAATCCCTCACGATATCCAATGGCTCTCACCATTTCGACCATTGCATCTGGATCACCGAAGTTTAGAGATCGACCCACTTCACTTTTTGAAACAATTCCCCGTTCGAATAACTCCATTCCACAGGCGATGGTCACCCCTGCTGAGATGGGATCGATTCCCAAAATATCACAAAGGTAATTGGCTTTTCCTATAGCGTCAATATTATCTACCCCGCAACACGCCCCCAATGCCCAGTCACTTTCATATTCTGGACCCTCACTGAAGCATTCATATTTGGGATTGGTCACCCTCACGACCCTCCCACATGCCATAGGACAGGCAAAACAGGCCCGATTTCTCACCAGGATCTTTTCGGCGATGGTCTCTCCGCTGATCTTCTCGGCTCCTTCAAAGACTCCTTCCTGGAAATTTCGAGTGGGAAGGATTCCGCTCTGATTAATAACGTTAATAAGAATAGCCGTTCCATAGGTAGGCAACCCTTGAGAGGTGACCGGATTGGCTTTAATTTTTTGAAAACCCTCTAACGTTACCTTTCTGAATGCCTCTTTATCCGCTATCGTCACACTTCCGGAGCCTTTCACGGCCACGGCTTTCAGATTCTTTGATCCCATCACTGCCCCTACTCCTGATCTTCCAGTGGCTCGATGTTTATCATTGATAATACACGCAAAACGAACCAACTTTTCTCCCGCAGGTCCGATACAGGCCACCCGGGCCTCCATATCTGTTTCCGAGAGAATCTGGTCTGTGGCCTCGTGGGTATTTTTTCCCCATAGATGGATTGCACTCCTTAGCTCTGCTTTTCCGTCTTCCACATAAAGATAGACTGGTTCCTTTGCTTTGCCCTCGATCACAATAAGGTCAAATCCTGCAAATTTAAGTTCGGCTCCAAAATGTCCTCCTGAATTAGAACAGGCAATCGTTCCAGTCAATGGAGATTTAGTAATGGCCATATACCTCCCTGCGGCCGAGGCACTGGTTCCTGTAAGAGGCCCTGTAGCCAGGATGAGTTTATTGTCAGGGCTAAGGGGGTCGATCTTGGGGTCGACTTCATCATAGAGAATCTTTGACCCCAGTCCCCTTCCTCCGACAAACTTCTCTGCGATATTTCGATCCAACTCTTCTACCTTCCATTCTCCCTTCGTAAGATTCACTCTTAATATTTTTCCGATCCATCCCTTCATGGCTGCACCTCCTTTGAGGAAGATTCAAGCTTTTTGGCCGTCGCAACCCGTTTCAAACGAGTGGGTATGGATTCCTCCTCATACTTCAAGGCCCCTGTGGGACAGAAGAGTACACATTCAGGCTGTCCATCACATTCGTCACATTTGATTGCCTTTCCCTCAGGTGCATAATAGGTGATCGTCCCAAAAGGGCAGGCCAGGGTACACATTCGACAACCCACACACCTCTCCCGATCTACCTTAACGACCCGAGCTCCGAAATCCCTCGAGATCGCTCCACTTGGACAGGCCTTCATACACCAGGCCTCATCACACTGAGTGCAAATAATGGGGGTATAAAAGGCCTCCTCACCAAAGATAGAGACCCTCACTCTTGAGGCGACAGGGTTAAATTCTCCCACCTTTTTTAAAGAACACCCTAATTCACATAGACGACACCCTGTACACCTCTCTGGATAAACGGAAATCTTTTTGATCATTTTCAATCCCTCCTTTCTTATAAAAGTCTGTTCATTAACTCACAAATCATTGCAGGGACATTAATTTCTCCCTTACCGCAGTCCGTCATTCCGTGCTTGACACGGAATCCAGGGTTTCCCGGGAAAACGGGAATCCAATTCCTTATATTTCCATGCCTAGTATTTGATATGGGGCTTAATTCCTGCTCCCTGCTTTAGACCTGCAGGGACAAGTTTTGCAGGAATGACGTCTTAAACCCCTTCTGTGATTGAACAGCCTTTATAATATTCCTTATTTTGAAAAGTAAAACTATGTTAACAAGAAATAGAAAATTAGGCAATAAAAAAATACCCCACTTTTT
>CALIBK010000173.1 GCA_938045955.1 uncultured bacterium
TTATTTAAAGATAACCACTCTGGATTCCCGTTTTCACGGGAATGACGTTTTCATTCATCGGGTGGCAGTCGTCATTCCTGCGGAAGCAGGAATCCAGTATATTTGATTCAATTAATGGTGAAAAATCGCTCAATTTAGGTAAAAGATATTAAGGCCTATCTCTCTTTGAATTTGAGGATGGTTTTGGCAAGAACTTCGTCATTTCGATCCATTGGATACTCAACCGTATCTTCCGCTCCTTCAGGATCATCTCAGAAAGTTTAAATTTTTCATCATGCCGGTTAATCTGATAGACAGTCTTCTCAGCCATCAAGGTTCCCAAAGAGTAAGAAACAGGAGAGCCTTAGGAAACTTCCAGGTTCTTTAGAATCGTAACACTGTAATCCTTCGAGTTTAATTCTCTTCTGGGACAATTTAAGGTCGCCACATTCAGGTTTTCTCAAATAACCCTGTCAAGTCTATTCTCCCCTCATGGGGGAAGGATTACATCCCTTGTCTTTTTAAGGGAAATAAGATATTTTTTAAAGCATGTATAAAGTGGTTATCCTTACGGTGAGTGATCGAGGATTTGCGGGATTGAGGGAGGATTCGAGCGGTCCTCTCATTAAAGAAATCATTAAAGAACTCCCCGGCGAGGTCATTCATTATGAAATCGTTCCGGATGAGAAGGAGAGAATTATCGAGGCCCTAAAACGAAGTGCCGATGTGTTAATGGCAGATCTCGTTCTGACCACAGGAGGAACAGGAGTAAGTCCGAGGGATGTCACACCTGAGGCGACCCTTGCGGTGATCGAGAAAGAGGTTCCTGGATTTTCTGAAGCCATGCGAGCCGAAAGTCTTAAAAAGACTCCTCATGCGATGATTTCCCGGGCTATCTGTGGGATTCGAGGAAAATGTTTAATCGTTAATCTCCCTGGAAGTCCGAAAGGGGTAAAGGAGAATCTGACCGTCATTCTTCCTGCCCTTCCCCATGCCTTATCCAAAATAAAAGGCGATCCTTCAGAGTGCGCCCAGGAATGAGGGGTGGGAAAGAAGGTATCGGGATGATCTTTTCTGAAACGATCTCTTTCAATACGAGAGGGTTCAGTGATATCATAGATATTACGGATCGGGTAGAATCCATCGTCAAACGCTCGAAAATTGAGAATGGTCTGGTGACCGTCTTCTGTCCGGGTTCGACCGGAGCGATTACCACCATTGAGTATGAATCCGGGGTTCTCCGGGATCTCCAGAGGGCAATCGAAAGAATCGTCCCATCCAATATTCCCTATGAACACGACCAACGGTGGGGAGATGGTAATGGTTTCTCCCACGTTCGAGCTGCCTTCATGAAACCTTCCCTCACCATCCCCATCCAGAATGGAAATTTGATCCTTGGAACCTGGCAGCAGATCGTCTTTATTGATTTTGACAATAGACGTCGACAGAGAAATCTCTTTGTCCAGATTCTGGGGGAATAGAGGATCCATTGACAGATGGAAACCGCTGATATTCCTGTCCATAAAAATCAGGAAAAATGGTCTGTCGCTTTGAGTTCGGTTCTTGCAGCATCAGCTCTCACCCTTCTTAAAATGATTGTCGGACTTATTACAGGAAGTCTTGGAATTTTAGCCGAAGCAGCCCATAGCGGTCTGGATTTAGTGGCAGGGCTGATGACCCTCTTTGCTGTTAGATTTTCTGACCGTCCTGCTGATCACACCCATCACTATGGGCATGGGAAGGTGGAGAACCTCTCCGCCCTCTTTGAAACCCTCCTTCTTTTAGGAACCTGCGCCTGGATCCTGTATGAAGCGGTTCACCGGCTGGTCACCCATGAGATTCACATTGATGTAAATGTTTGGGCATTTTTGGTCATGGGAATCTCTATCGTCATTGATCTTTCACGATCCCGAGCCCTCTATCGAGTCGCCCATCGGTTTAAAAGCCAGGCCTTAGAAGCGGATGCTCTCCATTTTCGGACCGATATCTGGAGTTCTTCTGTAGTCATCCTTGGATTGGTCTGCGTGGTCATCGCCCGAAAGATTCCTAACCTCTCTTTCTTCTATCACGCCGATGCCATTGCCGCCATTGGGGTCGTCCTCATTGTCCTCTATATTAGTGGGAAACTGGCCATTCGAACAGTTCAGGCTCTCCTCGATGTGGCTCCCACAGGCCTACAAAGAAAGATTATTGATGAGGTCGAAGCGCTTCCTGGAATTCGCAACTGTCACGATGTCCGGATTCGATATTCCGGGGCTCAACCCTTTGTGGATGTCCATGTATTCGTGGATGGGGATCAAACCCTATCGGAGGCCCATTACCTCACCGAACAGGTTGAGCAGGCAATCCAAAAGCTTATCCCGAGAGCGGATGTCCTTGTTCATCCTGAACCCGATCCGAAAAAGGACTAAAGGAGATCTTTGAGAAGGAGGGAGGCAATTTCGGACATCTCTCTTTCCAGATCTCTTACCGTAATCGCCCTTTCCTTACATACCTCAACACAACTTTTACATCCTATACAAGCCTTCATTCGAATCGGGATACTCTTCTTTCCTTCGATAGAAAAGACCCCTGACGTACACACTTCTAAACATTCCTCACAACCTCTACACTTCTCTTGCTCGAAGAACCTGGAGTCATTATGTCCCTGATCGAGGCCAAAAAATTAAGACCTCTGATCGTCTTTACGGAGAAGAGACTGGAGAAATTTCCAGATGTTCCGACAGGTCGGGAACTGGGATATGATATCACGATGGGTCGCTGGAGAGGACTCTGTGTTAAGAAAGGAACCCCCCAGGAAATCATTAACTATCTCGCTGACGTGTTCAAGAAATGTGCTAACGATCCATTTTACAAAGCCATTGAAAAGGCAAATCTTCTCGACCTTCGCCCGGGCTGGATGGGACCTGAGGAGTATGGAAAATTCTGGGATGAGGAATATGTGAGATACAAAGAAATATTTGAAGAACTGGGTTATCTCAAAAAGAAATAAGCCCAGGAAGAAAGGGATGCTAAAAGGCGAAATCATCACGTGTATTATGATCCTTATCGGGTCACTCTTCCTTTATCGGGAGACCTTGAAGTTTGAAGGACATGAGGTTTATGCGAAACTTGGGCCTGCCTACTGGCCCAAGTTTCTCCTTCTCTTGTTAATGGGACTCAGTGTGTTGGTTGCAATCGATGCCTTCCGTGAGAGAAGGAAAGGGGAAAAGGGGGGAGAAAAAATCCCTGAACCCAACAAAGTAAAATTAAGGTTCCTCCTTGCCATTGGATTTATCCTCTCTTATTTTTACCTCCTTAATATTTTTGGCTTTATTCTTCTTACCCCTTTCTTTCTCATGGCCTTTATGTATCTCTTAGGGGAAAGAAAAAAGATCTGGATGATGATCATTTCCGTGGGGATCACCTTCCTTATCATCTATGTGTTTACAAAAGCCATGTATGTTCCTCTTCCGCGGGGAAAGGGAATATTTCTCGATTTTAGCCATCTCTTTTACTAAAGAATTTATGAAGGGATTAAAGCGATGTGGGATCTCTGGATATCTGCGATCCAAAATGTGGTAAATCCGATGACCCTTCTTTGTATCGGGGGAGGAGTTCTCCTCGGAGTGATTCTGGGCTCCATTCCAGGGCTGAACTCAACGATGGGGACGGCCCTCCTGATACCCTTCACCTTTGCGATGAGCCCTATCAATGGTCTTGCCTTGCTTACCTCGGTCTATTGCGGAGGCACCTACGGAGGGTCCATATCGGCCATCTTATTTAATGTTCCGGGGGCACCTGAAGCTTCTGCAACGGTTTTCGATGGATACGAGATGGCAAAAAAGGGACAGGCCGCTCAGGCCCTGGGTTATGCGGTGATGTGCTCCTGTTTGGGAGGCCTTTTTAGTGTCATTGTAATGATTCTGGTTTCTCCGTTACTGGCAAGGGTTGCCCTTACTTTCTCTCAACCTGAATATTTTGCCCTTGCCATTACAGCTCTTACCCTTATTGCTTCCCTCGGTGGGAGGGGAATGAAGAAAGCAGCGATCTCGGGAGTTTTTGGACTTTTGATGGCAACCGTTGGAATTGACCCTATGACTGGAGATCCCAGATTCACTTTTGGTGGGAAGGCCCTCATGGGTGGAATTAACTTTATTCCCGCCATCATTGGGGCCTTTGCAGTGAGTGAAGTTCTTTCAAGAGCAGAAACTGGAATAAAAAAGGGTGAGGTTTTATTTACAAAGGTCTCAACCGTTTTACCCCGTATTAAGGAGATTCTGAAAATGAAATGGCTCATCCTTCGCTCTGCCCTGATTGGCACCTGGATCGGGATTCTTCCCGGAGTGGGTGCGACCACAGCTGCTTTTGTAGGTTATGCAGAAGCGGTTCGTTGGTCAAAACATCCTGAAAAGTTTGGAACAGGCATCCCTGAAGGGATTGCTGCTCCTGAAACAGCGAATAATGCTGCGACCGGAGGGGCGATGGTTCCTCTTCTCACCCTCGGTATCCCCGGAAGTGCAACGACGGCTGTGATTATCGGGGGATTTCTTGTCCATGGTCTCCAACCCGGTCCCATGCTTTTTATAAATCAACCTAAACTCATGTATTCCATCTTTCTGGCCATGCTCTTGGCCAACATTTTAATGCTATTTGCTGGATTGGGAGTTGCAAAGGTCTTCTCCAATTTCCGAAGAATTCGATACTCGATCCTTGGTCCATGCATCTTTATCTTTGCAGCCATTGGTTCCTATGGAATCCGAAACGACCCGGTCGATCTCTGGATCATGTTTTTCTTTGGAGTGATTGGTTACTTTATGAAATCGCAGGAATGATTCTCGCCATTGCCGTCATTTCGATTCTTTATAGTGTCATTCGAAAGAAACCTAAGGTTCTGGAAGAAGAAGAATAAGAGAGAAGAGAGTTGAAAAAATATTGACATTTCTGCAAGAGAGAGAGTTTATGAACGTCTTAAATCACTGATCCTTTCTGGACGACTTCTCCCCGGAGAGAAGCTCACAGAACAGCATTGGGCTCAAACCCTTGGGGTGAGCCGAACCCCTGTAAGAGAAGCCTTCCATCGGTTAGAAGCGGAGGGGTTGATTAAACCCCGAAAAAAAAGGGGGTTCATTGTTGCCCGAGACTCAAAGGAAGAGGTGGAAGAACT
>CALIBK010000174.1 GCA_938045955.1 uncultured bacterium
ACAATTTCGATGGGATACTAATATAATAGGTGTTATTTGTCAAGGGAAATTTTGTATCAATTAATAGAATACTTGGATAGGTTAAAATTAATTGATTTTATTACTAATTTATCTGTTTTAGTCCCTCATATAAAATTTCTTTTTTCAATATCTGGGAAAGCCTCTTTTTATCTTCCTTCCAGGAGGAATTTTTTTAGTCTCTGTTTGTTCATTTTAGAAAGTCCGAGTTCTTTTATGCCCCGGCCTGTTTTCCAATAATTGGTGCGGTTAATGACCGAGGCCAGTTGTATTACAGCATCATGGGTTGGGGTGGGAATTCCAAGAAGGTCTCCCAGGGTGGAGGTTAAAACCATTCCATAGGGAATATCCTCTGTGATATAGCGATCTTTCAGGTGCTCAGGCCCTTTCATCTTCATCCCTGCGTAGATCCCGTCTTTTCCGAAAGCCGCATCCATACTTGTATTGAGAATTCGATACCGACATTCTTCTTCTGTCTCTCCAAGATTGTAATTTTTGAAATCAAGGTTGTTCCAGTGATAAAGCTTATATCCTAAGGCCTTACAGATGGAAAGCCTTTCTTCGTTAAGGGATTCAAAAGCTCGAGCCACTGCGGGAGTCATTCCTTCAGCATAAAGATAGAATTCCCCTTTTGAATGTTCAATCCGGGTGGCACTGAGGAGGGTGGCGACTGGATGAACGATCGGGTTTGGATTATTAATGGCAGCTTCCAGGACATCTTTTGCAGGGATGATAATAGAATAATATTTTTTAAGTTTTGAGATGGTTTCTTCTGTTTTCTTGGCAGGGAAAACACCGGTGGGGAGGATGAGGGCGTGGATAAAAACCATCACATGCCCCGGCGCCTTTAATCGAGCCCCGTAGGGAAGGGTGCAGCTCTCAGCGAAAATCACCTCCTTTTTTACCTTATTTTGTTTAAAAATTTTGGCAAATTCGAGGCTCCCCCCTGATCCAGGCATTAGGACAAAGATCTGTCCATCTTGAACAAAAGGGGCACAGGCTTCAGCCATTGCTTTGTGCCCAAATGCCGGCGTTACTACGAATATCACCTCTGCATCCTTAATGGCCTGCTCAATATCGTGAGTGGCCAAATTTAACTTTGCTGTTCCGTCAATTGAAACTCCCTCGATACGAATCTCTCTTGTCCGAAGAACCTTTTCGAAGGCATCGGCAAATTGAGGAAGTTCAAAGAAATTGACTTTATAGCCTGCCAAAGCGAGATTGGCGGCAACCGCATGGCCTCCGTTTCCTCCACCTAATACGGCCACTACCTCCTTTTCCATAAATCCCCCTCCCAACTGTTAAAGATCCTGTTCAATAACTCACAAATCATTGTTAGACAAGGCTTTGCAGGGACATTAACTTTTCGCTTACCGAAGTCCCTCATTCCGTGCTTGACACGGAATCCAGTTGTTTTTAAAGATTTTTTGTTTCTCTCTGGATTCCTCCTTTCGCAGGAATGACGCCTTAAACCCCCTCTGCTATTAAAACAGCTTCATTAAGAGAAAGGAATGAAAAATCTATATTATTCCTCCACCCAAATTTCATCCCCGACCTTGACCTCCCCATCTGAGAGGACTTCTGCAAAAATCCCCTCTTTGGGCATCACACAGTCCCCGGCTTGATAATAGATGGCACATCGTTCGTGGCATTCTTTTCCAATCTGAGTGACCCTGAGGCTCACATGATCCCCGATCCGTATTTTGGTTCCTAAAGGAAGATTCACGAGATCGATTCCCTGGGTAGTAATATTCTCTGCAAAATCACCAAACCCGACGTTTAATCCTTTAGCTCTCATCTTTTCAATCGATTCATGGGCAAGGAGACTCACCTGACGATGCCATGGCCCTCCATGGGCATCTCCTTTGAGCCCGAAGTCTTTCAAAAGGATACAGGACTGGATATTCGTCTTTTTTGTTCCCTTACTCTCGCTGATATTCACCGCAAGGACTTTGCCTCGTTGGACCTTCTTCATCTCAATCTCCTTAAATCCTGTTGTATCCGGCATAAAGCCTATGGGATTGAAAAAAATTAAAACCTCTAAGCCATCTATGGAAATTGATTGGACGCTAAGCGCTATACGCTTTAGGCTTTGCGAGATAGGTCCCGCTTTTCCCCCCCGTTTTTTTTAAGAGACGGATGTTAGAAATTACCATTCCCCGATCAATGGCCTTACACATGTCATAAATAGTCAGACCTGCCACGGCGACAGCGACAAAGGCTTCCATCTCTACTCCTGTTCGGGCTTTAATCTTTGCCTTGGCTTCAATATCGATTCGATTCTCTTTTTCAAAAGGGAAAAAATTAATTTCGATATGTGAAAGATTTAGAGGATGGCACATCGGTATGATTTCAGAAGTCTTTTTACCAGCCATGATTCCTGCAACCCGGGCGACCGAAAAGACTTCCCCCTTTTCTATTCTTCCTGTCATAATTCTTTTAAATGTACTTTTATTCATATAAACCGATCCTCTCACGACAGCCTCTCTCAACGTTTCCTTCTTTGAGCTGATGTCGACCATCTTTGCCCGTCCTTGTTTATCAAAATGTGTTAGCTTTGGCATCTGACCTCCCCTATTTAGAGAATTTTCCTTATCCCTTGCTCCTCATGTTTTACGATCCTAATTACCCTCCTATGGCAGACATGTTTCTCTGGCATTTTTTAAACTGACGGGTGTTGATTTGATGTTTCTCAGGTTTTCTCTTTAAGGCCTCAAGCAATCTTTCCCTTAATTCCTCATCTCCTGCACCGTTTCTCAGATATTCCCGCACGTCGATCTCTTCATCAGAAAAAAGGCAGGTTCGAATCTTTCCATCCGGAGTGAGACGAAGGCGATTGCAGTTTCCACAGAAGTGGTCACTCACAGGTCCGATGAGCCCGATCTCCCCTAAAGCCCCTTCGAAATGAAATCTTCGCGCTGGTCCATCCAATGAATTCGACGCAATGGGGATGAGAGGAGCCATTCTTTCAAGACGACCTTTAATCTCTTTAACCGTCAGAATGCTTCCTTCCTTCCATTCTTCTCCGTTTCCGGAGGGCATATATTCGATATATCGGACGGTGAGAGGAAGCCGAAAGGTCAACTGAGCAAAGGATTCAATCTCATCATCATTCATTCCTCGAATGGCGACCATGTTAATCTTGATGGGGGAGAGATGGGCATGGATGGCCTCCTGAATCCCCTCCCATACCCGCTCAAAGCCATTTCTTCGGGTAATTCGATAAAATCGATCCTTTTGAAGGGTATCTAAACTGATATTCACCCGATTTAATCCTGCTCGTTTCAGGTCCCTCGCAAAATCTTTTAGAAGAATTCCGTTGGTCGTGAGACTTAAATCTTTTATCCCATCAATCTTTGAAAGATTGGCGACAAACTCTACAATCCCTTTCCGGATCAATGGCTCCCCTCCGGTCAGCCTGATCTTAGAAATTCCCTCAGCAACGAAGATACGCACGACCCTTAAAATCTCTTCATAGGTAAGTATCTTCTCGTGAGGGATAGTCGGGATTCCTTCTTCAGGCATACAGTATCGGCATCGAAGATTACATCGGTCGGTCACCGAAATTCTAAGATAGTTGATTCTTCTTTGAAAAGGATCGAAAAGCATCTCTTTTAATTTTTTGATTTCGGAATGCGAAGCATTCTGAAATCAGCATGCTGTAAATTCTTCTCCCGTCCTGGAGACATCATATCCCCCCATCTGAAGAACGAGGGTTTTGAACTCTTCTGATCGAATCGTTTCGATCAGTCTCTGAATCCTTCTGTCCCCAAAGAAGGCTGATGGGATGACAAGATCATAACGTTCTTTTGCTACCGGTAGGAAGTCAAGCCCCAGAGCTTTTGCCGCCGAGAGGATTCCCATCCCGACATCCGCCATCCCGCCGGCCACCATGGAGGCTACCCCCATATGGGTGAACTCTTCTCTTTCGTAACCTCTGATCTTCTTTGGATCGATAGAGAGAGTTTCAAGGGTATGGTCGAAAAGGATTCTCGTTCCCGAACCCTTCTGGCGATTAATGAAGAGGAGGTCTTCTCTGGTTAGATCTTTCAGCCCTGAAATTCCCTTCGGATTACCCGAGGGGAGAATTAATCCCTGTTCCCTAAAAACAAGATGGATGATCCTCACCTCCACCTCTTTTAGATATTTCTTGAGATAGGGGAGGTTATACTCTCCTGAATCCGGGTCGAGCAGATGAATTCCAGCAACATGGCAACTCCCTTCACGCAGGGCAAGGATCCCCCCCAGGCTCCCTGCAGGATGAGATGAAAAAAAGACAGGGGGATAATGTCTTCTCAACAGATTGGCTAAAAGATCGAGGGTAAGATCGTGACTTCCCACCATGACCACGGTATCGAGAATTTCTTCCTGAGGTTTAAGGAGCTCTACCTCAATCTCCTCATCCTCATTTAAACCTTCAGAGAATGGAGGGATTCGAACCAGTCCGTCTGCCCGGGTAAGAGAGGTGAGGATTCCTGCTCCTCGAGGGAGTGGAGTAAAATACATTTTTTCCCCCACTTTACCAATCTTTACCCTGAGAAATTCTTCCACACCTAATTTAGAAGGGATTTTTTTAATGGTCTTTGCCTTGATCTTCTGCCGGGAAGGCTTTAGAAGCCCGAGTGCCTGATAGAGCACAGGGCTCACCAATTCCTCATAAGCCAGAACCGCAGAGACAGGGTAACCAGGAATCCCTATGATGGGTCGTTGTCTGAACTTTCCAAGAAGGGTAGGTTTACCTGGCATCATTGAGATCCCGTGGACGAAGATCTCTCCGGATTCCTCAATAATGGAACGTGTGTAGTCTTCTGAGCCTGCAGAGGATCCAGAAAGGATAAGGATCAAATCCACCTCTTCTGGAATAGAGTGAAGAGCCTGTTTGATCCGATCATAATCGTCTTCAACTAAAGGATGATGGATGGGTTCTCCCCCATCCTGAAGGATTCTTGCACAGAGGACGTAGGAATTGGTCTCGATTATCTTAAAGGAGTTCGGGGGGGAGGTATAAGGATCGATCAATTCCGATCCCGTTGGAAGGATAAGGACTTTCGGTTTCTTCTTCACCTCGATTCCTAAATGGCCACTGGCCAGAAGGGTTCCAAGATCGTACGCGGAAATTCGATGATTCTCAGGAAGGATCATTTCTGAGACAAGAATGTCCTCTCCAATGGATCTTACATGTTGCCAGGGATAGGCACTTTGCCGGATCTCTACTCGTTGGGAGTCTATCCGGTAGAGTTCTTCAACCATAATCACTGCATCCGTATCGGGAGGAAGGGGATTTCCAGTGTTTATGAAAAATGCCTCCTTGCCCAGATTTAAAATCTTTGGAGATTCCTCCGTTGCTCCATAGGTGAGTTCCGCTTTGACGGCCACCCCATCCATCGCTGCACAGAGATAAGGAGGAGATGAGATTTTCGCGAAAACAGGTTTTGCTGTGACCCGACCTAAAGCTTGTGGAACTGAGATCGTTTCTGTTTCCAACCGGATGAGGGAAGCCAGGGTCGAAGCAATCTCCTTGGCTTCCTCTAATGATTTCTTCTTTAAATACACCGTTCGTTTCATATTAGGAAAACGTCTGCCTCTTCTCCCTCTTCCAGCCCTTCTTCATGAATGTCAATCTTTAACAGTCCATTGGCACGAACAAGGTGTGAGATCACTCCAGATTTTCCAAAGACAGGAGAGGCCCAGTAAGTTCCATCCTTCTCTTCCAATTTTACTCTCACATAGTCTACCCGACCTCCGATGGAAGGGATCGGGCGTGAAGCCTTCGCCCTTATTTTTATCTCATCACATGCATGTTCCTTTGGAATCCCGGAAAGAACTCTTAAAATGGGTTTCCCAAAAAAATGAAAGATTACAATAGCAGAGACGGGATGTCCCGGAAGACCCAAAAAGGGTTTCCCACCAATGTCTGCGAGAAGGGTGGGTTTTCCGGGTCGAATGGAAAGGCCGTGGCCAAGGATCTCTGTTTTAGGAAATGTTCGAAGGACTTCCATTGTTAAATCCATTGTCCCAACGGAACTTCCCCCTGTAATTACGACAAAATCGGTCTCTCTTAATCCTCTCTCGATTTTTTCTTGTAAATCCTCCAATCGATCTCTGGCTATTCCAAGAAAGTAGGGAATTCCTCCATTCTCCTTCACCATCGAGGTAATGGTATAACGATTAATATCCCTTATCTCCCCGGGAGAAGGATCTTTTTCTATCGGAACAATCTCATCTCCGGAGGAGATCACCCCGACCTTGGGTTGAAGATATACCTTTACCTCTTTTTTCCCGATCCCTGCCATAAGGCCTATATCCTGAGGTCTGATGAAATGTCCTTTTGGAAGGAGAACCTCCCCGGCCCTTATGTCTTCTCCAATCTGAACGACATTCTCCATGGGAGATATAGGTTTGGTTACAGAAAGGGTTTGAGGGTCGATCCATTCCGTATATTCTATCATCTCTACGGCATCTGCTCCCTTTGGAATCATCCCTCCGGTTGCCACTTTGATAGCCTCTCCCTCTTTTACGACAATATCTGAGACCACTCCCATCGGAATTTCACCGATCACTTTTAATAGGACGGGATTCTTTTCCGAAGCCCCGTAAGTATCTTTTGCCTTCAAGGCAAAACCATCCACAGTAGAACGAGGAAATTCTGGAAGATCGATAGTGGAAATGATTTCCTCAGCAAGAACCCGATGAAGAGAATCCTCTATCGATACCCTTTCGTCGGAAATGGGTTTAAACCGCTCAATCTTTTGAAGGAGTTGCTCAGGGGTCTGGACCTGAAAGAATCCCTTCATCTCTCTTTTTTCCCTTTTCATCAAGCGTAAGCAATAAATTAAAAAGCCGGCACCCGTGTTTGGGTATCGGCTTTTAAAATTTTTAGAATCTCCTTTCCAAACACGGGAGGTATGGTCGTTTCCAACCATGCCCTAACGGCCCATTTCCATATTCCTCAATTTTTGGAACTTAGGAAAGGGGCTCGGAGATACTCTTTTAAAACTCTAAAGCCTTTTTTTTAGATTGTCAATGGTGAATCTAAATTTTTATCTCGATAAAGATTTTTCCATAAAAACGAGTGATTAAAATCATATTGACATCCCTCCGGGTTTATTTGATATTATTTCTAAACAAATTTGAGGGGGAAATAATCTAAAGGAGGTGATGGAGAGAAAGAGAGAAAAAAAGAGTAGATTAAGGTTTTATTAAAATGGGATGAAAGGAGGGTTAATTTTGATGAGAAAGAAAAAAATATTTTATGTTATTACGTTCATCATTCTCATTTTATTTATCACTTCTTTAAGCTTTGCATTTGATAGAGTTAAATTTGCTGCCATTTCGGATCCCCACATCTCAATCCCTCAGCAAAAAGGAGTGTCCGATGGATTTAAGCTTGGTTTAAAAACCGTCATGTTGACAGAGAATGCTGTGGCTGAGATCAATAAAGTTCCTGATTTAAAGTTTGTTCTTGTGGGAGGGGATTTAACCCAGGATGCTGAACCCTGGAATATCGATGAGCTGAGAAGGATTTTGGATGCTCTGAAAGTTCCCTACTATGTTGTTCTGGGAAATCATGATTTAAGTTTAGTTCCCCATGAGAAAAAAGATCAACCCATGAGTTTATCAAAATACTCTGTAGCCGGAGCATTTATTGGTCGTTCTGGAGGAATGGTTCCCGGGATGACCTACTATGCTCATGAGGTGGCCAAAGATCTTGTTTTGATAGGGTTGGATACCTCTCGAGCTCAGGTCTTCGTTCCGGAGGCAAATCTGAATGATTATGGTGGAAGGGTGGATGTTGGTCAAATGAGGTGGTTGGAGTCCATGCTGAAGAAGAATCGGAAGAAAACTATCATCGTATTGACCCATCATAGCATGGTTCCATGGCACGAAGCCGATAAGAGCAAAGAACATAACTTCTGGCGCTGGTTCTGGATGGACAATGCAGAAGAGGTAAGAGCCCTTCTTAAAAAATATGGGGTGAGGGTAGTCTTCTCGGGACATCGGCATATTTCTACCCGATATCAGTATGTGGATGATATTTATCATTTTATTACCCCGGCAGTCTCTACCTATCCCATGAGATACGTGGTCTATGAAATGACTCCAAAAGAATTGAGCTGGGAAGTAAAAAATATTCCTGCTCCTCAGGAGGTCTGGGATCTTGCTAAGAAAAATTTCCTTGCGAACAAATGGTGGAGAGGCCCTGATCACCCCGAGTCTCCAGAGGGAGACCAGAAATACTTAGAATTTTATGAAAGTCCACAGACTATGAAAGGAAAAATTACTTTTAAATAACATTTCCAATCCCTGAAAAGGGAAGGAAGTAAATACGAAAAGTGATGCGGTAATATGTCAAGTGAAAAATGAAAACAAAAATTCTTTTTGGCTAAGAGTCATTTCTTTTCCGCCAGAAGCGGATCCGACTCGGTCGGAAAAAAATTGAAATTAGCCA
>CALIBK010000175.1 GCA_938045955.1 uncultured bacterium
CAGCCAAATCAATCCTTGCAAAAGATCCCCGCAATCTTGAAGCCTTGATTACCCTCGGAAACGCCTATTTCGATACGGATCGATATCAAGAAGCCATTGATGCCTATTCAAAAGCCCTCGAGATCGATCCTAAAAACGCAGATGTGAGAACGGACATGGGGATCATGTATCGGAAGTTAGGACAATTTGATAAAGCCGTACAGGCCTTTCAACAGGCTGCCCAGGATCAACCCCTGCACGTGAACAGTAGGTTCAACCTGGGGGTTGTCTTGAAATATGACAAGAAAGATTACCCTGGGGCAATTAAGGCCTGGGAGGAGTTTTTAAAGCTCGAAGCGATATTAGACCCTGATGACCAGAGGCCCATCATGGTGAGACAGGAAATCGAGTCCATGAAGGCCGCTCTTTCAAAAAAGTAATTTAGGTTCCATAGATGGAGGAAACCATGGATAGAAATAAGATTAAAGGATGGATTATAGGTTTCGTTGTAATATCCATATTATTAAGTCTTTTTTTCTTAACGAATAGAAACCGTGCAGACTCTTTGCCCAAACACAATGAAATTCCAACTATCAAATCCCTTGGCCAGGCCTTTGTTGAAGTGGCCAAAAAAGTCCAACCTTCTGTGGTAAATATTACCACGGAAAGGACTATAGCCATCCAGCCCTGGAATCGATTTGGTTCAGACTTTTTTAGAGGAACCCCTTTTGAGGATTTCTTCAGGGGATTTGGAACTCCGGGTGGGAAAGAATATCAATATAAACAAAGAAGCGGAGGGTCTGGAGTTATTGTCGATAAGGAGGGTTACATCCTCACCAATAATCATGTAGTTGAAGGAGCAGATAAGGTAAAAGTCCGCCTTAATGATGGAAGGGAATTTACGGCTACCGTAAAAGGTCAGGATCCAAAAACAGACCTTGCGGTTCTCCATATCAAAGCAAAAGATCTTCCAGTCGCTCAATTAGGTGACTCAGATAAACTCGAAGTGGGTGAGTGGGCGATTGCCATTGGTAGTCCATTTGGTCTTGAACATACGGTAACTGTTGGGGTGATTAGTGCCAAAGGTCGCTCTGGATTGGGCACGGGAACTTATGAAGACTTTATTCAGACTGATGCCTCCATTAATCCTGGTAACAGCGGGGGGCCCCTGATTAATATTGATGGTGAGGTAATCGGGATCAATGCTATGATCATTCAACCTGGAACAGGAATTGGATTTGCTATTCCTATCAATATGGCCAAACAGATTTTGAATGATCTTATTAAAACAGGAAAAGTAGTTCGTCCTTGGCTTGGAATCAGTGTCCAGGATCTTACTCATGAATTAGCAGAACATTTCAAAGTAGAAGAAAAAGAGGGGGTCCTTGTGAGTGAGGTCCATCCGAGTACCGGTGCCGAAAAGGCAGGCCTGGTTTCTGGAGATATTATTAAATCAGTGGATGGACAACCCGTTAAGAATGTGAACGAACTTGTGAAAGCGATCCAGAGGAAAAAGGTTGGAGAGAAGGTGAAACTCAATATCATCAGAGAAGGAAGGTCATTGATGATCGAAGTCTCCACCTCTGCCATGCCTGAAAAAGCAGAATTGGAAAAGAAGGAAGGATAAAAAGGGGCACCCATCATGAGTTCAACCAAAAGATGTTTTGCATATTTGAACGGACGACAGATCAACATAGTTATTTTTCTTATACTACTATTTATTATCGCCATCTTTTCTTCTCCAGCTCTTCATGCCGAAGATAAAACCAAAACGCTGATTGGTGCAGTGGAAGAGGTTGTCCTTTTCCCATGGGGAGTGAAGCTTCCAGCGCGTATCGATACAGGGGCGAGTATGACATCGTTGGATGTACGGGATTTGACCATAAAGAGGGGGGTTGCCCAATTTCGGCTCTCAGAACAATATGGTAATACTCTGATCAGCCTTCACGTCATCAGGCACTGTTATGTACGATCATCGGATGCTCAGGAACGTCGTCCGGTGGTAAAGATGGAAATATGTTTGGGATCAAAACGAATGCATGTGGAAGTAAACCTTAATGATCGTTCTCGAATGGAATATCCCCTTATATTGGGGCGAAATGTTTTGAACCAGGGATTCATTGTTGATAGTTCCAAAGAGAAGATATTCCCTCCTGGATGTTTAGAAAGAGGCTCCCAATGAAGCGCCCCGGTTCATGGCTTGCCATTTCTCTTTTCCTCATCCCTCTTTTTCTGATCGGATACCGAGTCTTGCGACTCGGCTATCCCTTACTTCCCGCTTCTCCTGTGAAGGCCTATGAGTTCATGATGGAGATTTTTTTTGAACCAACAGAAGGAAACGGAAAAGAGATAAATATTAGGGCAGGACTTCCAGAGAGTCGTTCCGGGCAAACCATTATTGAACAAAGGGATTTATCAGGCTCCCTCCAGTTCAATCTCATACCCGAAGGATTGAATCAGATTGGAATCTGGTCTGGTGATCCTGAGAGGGGAAGGAGTCTCAGTTACCGTGCAACCATTCTTATAAATCCAAAGCGAGTCCGAAAACCGAAACCCCCAGGTCCAGAATCCTTTCCAAATATTATCGTGGATAAATCCGAGGAATATCTGGCAAGACGGCTTGTCGAAAGATATGCTTCGCTTAAACCCCCTGAGAAATTGAAGGCCATTTTGTCAGCAACAAAGGGAATTTGGGGGGGAACCACCACCTAATGAAAATGATTTAAAACAGTGGTCAGCCGTTCAAGAAAAGTATGGAGCTGAAAAAACACTTTTGCTTCTTCTCCGTTCTGCAGATTTTCCGATTTTTAAGGTTCAGGGCTTTGTACTTACAGAAAGCATTGCAACCCAACCTGACCGATGGATCGGCGTTTGGACAGGTGAAAAATGGGAGCATGTTCAGGTTGAAACAGGCGATCTTTACCCCGAATCGGTTTGCCTTCTTCCGTTAATGATCGGTGATTCCCCTCTTTTAAGCATTTCAGGAGGAAAAATCCTCGAGACCCGTTGGATTTTAAGTAAACAGACGCTTAGCCAATGGAGGGCTCACTTCGAACGAATCTACCGATCCGGGCGATTTCTTGATCGATGGTCGCTTTTTGGTATACCGGATCAATTTCAAGAAATATTTCGTATCCTTCTTTTGGTTCCACTCGGTGTCCTGATGATTTCCGTGCTTCGAAATATTGTTGGTTTTCCGACCTTTGGAATCTTCATGCCTGTTCTCATGGCATTGGCTTTCAGGAATACAGGACTTTATTATGGTTTAGGAATTTTTACGGGAGTTGTACTAATAGGCTATTTGCTTCGTCGTGGAATTGATCGGCTCCGCCTCCTGCTGGTTCCTCGTCTCTCCTTCCTGATCACCTTCGTTATCTTCGCCTTTACCATTTTTGCCTTGATTGGAAGCAAATTTGGAGTTCGGGAATTCATGGCTATTGGACTCCTCCCCTTTGTTATTCTTTCCATGACCATTGAGCGCTTTTTTATCCTTATCGAGGAATCCGGGGCTTTCCCTGCGCTTCGGACAGCGGCAGGAAGTGCCGCAGTCGCCGCTATTACATACAAGATCACTCAAATCGAACCCCTTCAGCTTACCTTCTTCGTCTATCCTGAACTTTTATTTGGCATTATGGGTTTACTGCTCCTCCTGGGTAATTACAGCGGTTATCGGCTTTCGGAAATTTTGCGATTCAAAGCCTTGGGGGTTAAATCATGATTTTCAGACCATTCCTGGTTCTCCAGAAGGCTGGAGTTCTTGGTATGAATCGAAGGAACACGGAATATATCATGCGTTTTAATCGACGGAGCAGCTTCCCCCTGGTAGATGATAAACTATTGACCAAACAACTGGCTTTAAAACATGGGATTCCAACACCTCCCCTTTATCACGTGATTTACCATCATGGGGAGATTGCGAGGTTTGATCACGTTCTCTCTGACCGACGGGAATTCGTTTTAAAACCCGCAAGAGGGGGCGGAGGAAGCGGTATCATTCTGATTACAGATCGCCGAGGTGGAAAGTTCGTGACACAGAGCGGGAAGATAATTTCGAAGGAGGAACTCCACTACCATATTTCGGACATTCTCTCAGGAATTTACTCTCTCGAAGGGCTTGAAGACAAAGCACTGATAGAGGGCCTGATTCATCCGGACGAAGTGTTCAGTAAGGTGACTTACAAAGGTGTACCTGATGTCAGGATCATTGTTTACCGAGGTATCCCGGCCATGGCCATGGTTCGGTTACCAACCAAGCAATCAGATGGTAAAGCTAACCTTCATCGTGGCGCTGTGGGTGTGGGGATAGACCTCGGAAGAGGGAAGACTATGGATGGAGTGAGACGCTCAGGGGTCATCACGCATCATCCCGATACGGGAGAGTTATTAAGAGACATTGAGGTTCCCTTTTGGGAAAAGATGCTTTTCATGGCTGCCCAATCGAGCGATATGACGGGACTGGGCTATCTGGGGGTCGATTTGGTGATCGATAAAAACAAAGGCCCCCTTCTTCTCGAACTAAACGCCCGGCCAGGGCTTCAAATCCAGATAGCCAACCGGAAGGGTTTGCTGGAGTGTCTTGAAATGATTGACAGGGCTCCTAAAGAAATTTTTCTATCTCCAGAAAAGAGAGTTGCCTGGGCAATGAAAAACTTTAAATAAATTTGTAAAATGACCAAATTTATAAAAAATCTGCAAGGGAAAGGAGAAAATGATGAGACTGGTAGTAGCAGAGAATATTACAAAGATATACAGTGTTGTGGCTGCGAAGGTAAGCAAGGATTACAAAGTCGGGGAAATTGCCATCAGGGCGTTGAATGAGGTGAGTTTTGAAATCGAACCTGCCTCCTTCGTCTCCTTTGTCGGCCCTTCGGGAAGTGGAAAGACGACCCTTCTCAATTTGATCGGTTGTCTCGATAAACCTACGGAGGGTAAACTGGAAGTTGCAGGGACCGATGTACTGCACCTTGATCGAAAACAGAGCGCCAGGTTTCGTGGAGAAAACATCGGTTTTATCTTTCAGGACTTCAACCTCATCCCTGTCCTCACGGTTTATGAAAATATCGAGTATCCACTTCTCATGGTCCAGAATGTTCCCGGAGGCGAAAGGAAAAAAAGGATTATGACACTCCTTGAGGCGGTAGGAATGGCGGATCAGAAAGACAAATATCCCGATCAGATCTCCGGTGGCCAGAAACAGAGGGTGGCCATTGCAAGGGCTCTGGTGACCAATCCAAAACTGGTTCTGGCTGATGAGCCAACAGCCAACCTCGACCATAAGACTGCCTTTATGGTGCTTGAAATCATGAAAAAGATGAGAAATGAATTTCAAACCACTTTCGTCTTCTCCACCCACGACCAGAAGATCGTTGGCGAGGCTGAGATTGTTTATAGTTTAGAGGATGGAGAAATCGTTGAAAAACAGATTAAAGGAGGAACGGCCAATGAGTAATCTATTTAAGATCGCAATTAGAAATCTCAAAAGATATAAGCGAAGGACATTTCTTACTGCCTTCCTTATTACGCTCGGAGTTGTCTTTGTTTTACTCTTTGTTTCTGTGACAGGTTCTTTTAAGAACATGATGATTGGCCAGATGACCGATTCGATGCTGGGACACCTTCAGGTTCATCGAAAAGGGTATTTGGCTTCGATAGAGAATCTTCCCCTTAATATGAATCTTAGACTGCAGGCCTATAAGAAATTGGAAGGGATTCTCAATCAACAACCCGAGATCGAAGCCTATTCTCCAAGGATCAAATTTGGGGGGATGTTCAGCACCTTTGTTGAAACCACCAATATCAGACTGAATGGGATCTATCCGGATCGAGAATTAAAAACAGTCCCCCTTCTCCCTTCAAGGGTGACCAATGGAGGAGGAAAGCCACTTGAGAAAGGAGAGATATGGATCCCCGAACTTATGGCAAAAAGTATGAAGGTCAACATTGGGGATACGGTTGTTATCATTGCCACAAATAAGGATGGTTCTGTCAACGGGAAACAATTTAAGGTTGCAGGTGTTCTCGAAAGCATTACAGGACCAGGTGGAAGAGATGGTTACATCCATATTGAGGATGCAATGGAAGTCTTGAGAATGGAGGAGATGGAGATAAGTGAGGTTGCTGTGAGGCTTAAAGACTTTAGCCGTCTCCGGAGTTTTAGCAGTAAGCTTGAAGGAATACTCTCAGGAGAACTTAGTAAGCAAGGTAAACCCATGTTTGAACTCCACACATGGGAAAAACTCTCACCTTTCTATAACATCGCAAGAATGATTGACCTTATGGCATTCTTTATTAAGCTGATGTTGATTGCTGTTGTCCTCATAAGCATTATGAATGTGATGATTATGGCTGTTTATGAACGTATTAGAGAAATTGGAACAATTGCAGCAATCGGAACCCTTCCTGGAAAGATCCTTTCACTCTTCGTTGTGGAGGGGTTTTCTCTTGGATTATTGGGGGTGATAGCTGGAAATATCCTGGGGCTAATCATTATCGCAATTGTCAATCTCTCCAATATCACTTTCAGTTTTGGAAGGCAGACAGGATTGGTCCTTTCGGCAAAGGTGTCTCCGATGGATATGCTGGTTATTTCTCTCATTGTTATCGTTATTTCCGTGGTTGCCAGTTTACAACCGGCTTTTAAGGCTTCGAGGATGGAACCGATTAAGGCCTTAAGACATGTATAAAAAGGTTAATGGCTTAAAATGAAGGGATAAAGGAGACTTAACATGAAAAAAGCGAGGTTAGATATGAAGAAAACCCTGATTTGTTTATTTGCTTTACTTATGGCCATCCCAGCTTATGCGATTGATGGCACCCAGCTTCTTAAGCAGATCGATCGGAATCTCAACCCCGAATCCTATGAACTGTATCGGAAGCTCATCAACATTGAGCCGGATGGGAGAAAGAAGGAATATGTTCTCTTTACGGTTAAAAAAGGAAAGGATAAAGTTGCCGCCCTGTTTTTATCGCCTGCAAGCGAAAAGGGAAGAAGCACACTGAGGCTTGGAGACAATATGTGGCTCTATATCCCGAATGTCGGTAAACCTGTCCGTATTACAAGCCTTCAATCTGTGGTTGGGGGTATTTTTAACAATTCGGATATCATGCAGCTCGATTATGCAGATGAATATGATGTAGAAAAAATCGAGGAACAGGGGAACGAATACCTCCTTCATCTCAAGGCAAAGACCAAAACTGTTGCCTACGATAAATTAAAACTCTGGGCTGATAAAAACAAGAAGATACCCACAAAGATTGAATGCCGAACAGAAGCAGATATGCTGATCAAGACCCTTTATTTCAAAGAGATTAAAGATTTTGGGGGAGGGATTGTCAGACCCTCGGTCATCGAAACAGACAGTCCTCTCTATAAAGGCTATAAATCTGTCATCATCATTGCTAATCTGAAAAAGAGAGACTTTAAGGACGAAATCTTCACCCTGACGTTTATGCCCAATATGGAGTCGCTAAGAAAATAGGAACTACACCAGAAGAGAATAAGGATTTGAGGATAAGCAAAGGATGTATATGAACAGAATTCTTTATGCCCTTGTCTTCTTGTTCGTCCTTTTCAACTCAATAAGTTCGGTTGCAGAAGAGAACTCATCTCAAACCTCTATCGAGCAAACGGCTGAAACCCAGGCCTCCGCCACCACTTCGACCACAGAGGAGTACAAATTTGAGCCTTCAGAGATAGAGAAAAAGCTATACCAAATTGGTGGTTATCTGGAATTTAGGCCGGTTCTTTTAGGATTGGACAGGAATGCCTCCCTGTACAAGCTTAAATTTTTTAAACGTGACGAAGGGAAAACCATTGAGGAATACAATACCAAACTCCAGATCGAAGGAAGCTATGAGAAAGGAATTGCACGCCTTTTCGTCAGGACCAATTTCGATTTGAAATACTCCTATCTCGGCTGGGATCACAATGAGCCGAAAAGAATGATCTATGAAGGGTATCTCTTTCTCAAGCCTTCAGACTCCCTCAGCTTTAAGTTTGGGAAGCAGACCTTGCTCTGGGGCAAGGGATATGCCTTTAACCCCGTGGGCTTTATCAGCAGGCCCAAAGATCCAGACGACCCTGAACTTGTCCTGGAAGGGTTTATTGTGGCTTCAATGGACTATATCAAGAGCTTTAGTGGTCCTTTGAAAACATTCTCTATCGCCACAGTCATCTTCCCGGTTTATGAACATCTCAACGACGATTTCGGGAAGATCAATCATCTCAACTTTGCTGGAAAGCTCTATTTTCTTCTTTATGACACGGACATTGATCTCATCGGGCTCGCAGGGGGGAGTAAAACAAATTGTTTCGGGTTGGATTTTTCAAGGAACATCACTACCAATTTTGAAATCCACGGGGAATTTGCCTTTATCAATAACCAGATAAAGAAGGTGATCGATAGCCAGGGGAAGATCTCAGAGTCAAAATTTGACGCAAAAAGCTACCTATTAGGAGTACGTTACCTCACTTCATGGGATATGACCCTCATTTTGGAGTACTACCGAAATGGGGGAGGATTTAGTCACCTTGAGATGAAGGATTACTTCTTATGTATTGATAAAGGTTATGACCTTTATTTTTCAAAAGGTAACGATTCTTTATTGAGGAAGGTATCGAATCTCACACAGGGAAACTATGGCCGTCCAAATCCAATGAAGGATTACCTCTACCTACGCATGAGTCAGAAAGAGCCTTTTAATATTCTTTATTTTACCCCTGCGCTGACAACAATTATGAACCTCAATGACAAAAGCCTCTCCTTGTCTCCAGAATTACTCTATACAGGGTTTACGAATTGGGAATTTCGCCTCAAAGGGACAGCTTTAATCGGTAAGGGAGAAACCGAATTTGGAGAAAAACCTAATGATTATCGAATTGAACTCAGAGTCAGATATTATTTCTAAATTTTTCCTTTAGGATTATCTTTAACCTAAATTGAGCGATTTTTCGTCATTCATTGAATCAAAGATACTGGATTCCTGCTTCCGCAGGAATGACGACTGCCACCCGATGAATGAAAACGTCATTCCCGTGAAAACGGGAATCCAGAGTGGTTATCTTTAAATAATACCAAGAATCGCTCAATTTAGGTTTAAATTAATCTCTTCCTAAACAATTTTCTTAAAATATTACTGAAATCGATCCTTTTGCAATTGAGGAAAAATATTTGAATAAAATCGAACTTTAAAAATTTTTTAAACTTTGAATGGTTTTGAGACTAAATTTTTATTAGATAAACTAATCTTTCTAAGTTAAAATTGAAAATAGATGAATAATAAGGTTAATAACCACACGACAAAACGTATTGGATGGGCGATCTTAATCAATATTTTCATCACTATCGCTGAAGCCATCGGGGGGACTCTTTCTGGGAGTTTGGCCCTCCTTTCAGATGCTGGGCATAACCTTTCTGATGTGATCTCACTCGGATTGAGTTATCTCGGTGAAAAGGTTTCTGAAAGAAAGGCCACACGGAGACATACATTTGGCTTTAAGAGAACAGAGATATTTACCGCTTTGATTAATTCTCTCTCGTTAGTTGGTATCGCTCTTTTTATCGTTTTAGAGGCAATAAAAAGGGTATCCTCTCCTCCTCAGTTATCCTTGGAAATAATGCTCGGAGTCGCAGTCATTGGGTTGTTTGGAAATGTTTTTTCAATGATTATTTTAGGGAAAGAAGAAAATAATCTCAATATTAAATCTGCTTACCTTCATCTCTTCTATGATGCGATTTCCTCCATTGCAGTGATTATATGTGGCATCATTATCTATTTTACTACCTGGGTAAAAGTGGATCTCATCGTGAGTTTCCTGATAGCTGGAATGATCCTATGGAGTGGTCTTAGTTTAATAAAAAGGATAACCCATATTTTTATGCAGGGAGTCCCTGAGCACCTTGAATTTGATAAAATCCTGAAGGATATTTTAGGGGTATCCGGAGTTAAAAATGTCCATGACCTCCATATATGGTCGATTAACTCGAACGAAGCCTTTCTTTCCTGCCATATCTGCATGGATGAAAGTGATGGCAAAAGGGATACAGACCGGATTATCCAAAACATCAATGAGGTGCTTTTGAAGAATCACAATATTCGTCATACAGTCATTCAAGCTGAAAACCGAAACCTCTGTGAGATGGGCGAACTATGCAATAAATAGATTATTTTCCAATATTTCTCAATGACAAAGATTTCTAAAGAAAAAACCCCTGCCAGGATAGATAGGATATTCAAAAATATGGGACAAAAAAACAATAAACGGATCGTCCCCTTAAACTATTTTATGAGTTTTAAGATTCTAAACTAAGAATTTTCTACCTAAATTGAGCGATTCTTAGGATTATTTAAAGATAACCCTTCTGGATTCCCGTTTTCACGGGAATGACGTTTTCATTTATTGATTGGTAGTCGTCATTCCTGCGGAAGCAGGAATCCAGTATCTTTGATTCAATGAATGACGAAAAATCGCTCAATTTAGGTTCTATTCATTTCTTCAAATGAACCCAAAATATTCATAATAAAGAAAATGGATTCATTCTTTAAACACATTGGATTCCTTGGATTCCTTTTAATCACCGAATGAGAGAGAAACCGAAAATTTTTAAAGAGAGCGACTTTTATGACAGGCCTACTTCTTGAGGGAGGAGGGATGCGCGCCGGCTTTGTCGCTGGTGCTTTAATGGCCCTGATGGATTGTGGTCTTGTAGGATTCCATATCGCTATAGCCGTCTCTGCCAGTGTTCCCACTCTGGCCTATTTTGCTTCCAGGCAACGCAACGAAATGGAGATGGTCTGGAGAAACGAACTTCATTCACCCAATCTGGTTTGTTACAGGAATATTCCCGAAACCTTTTTCTTCCTTCGAAATAAAAAACCGGTTCTGGATATCCATTATTTGGTTTATGAGATCTTTAAGAATAAATATCCATTGGATATTAAAAATCTCCTGAGTAGCCCAACCTCATGCTATTTTACAATAACAAAAGTCTCTGAAGGCCAATCTGTATTTTTAACTCCATGGGATGAAGATATATACGCTATCTTTGAAGCAGCCCTCGCTGTTCCGGGATGTTATCCTAAACCTACCTATCTTGGGGAAGAAGAATTTATGGATGGTGGGATTTCGAATCCCCTTCCGTTCCATTTTCTTCTGGAAAAAAATGTAAATAAAATCTTAGCAATCCTATCAACCCCTGTGGATTACGAATATCAGCCATTGAATTTCATCGAAAAAGCCTTACTCTGGCGTTATTTGAATAGAAATCAATGGATTCTAAGGAGATTAAACGAAACAGGGCAAATTTATAGGAAAGAAAAATCCCTTCTTAAACAATATTCTGAGAAAGATCTGCCTTCTGTTTTAATCGTTTGCCCTGATAAAATGCCCCCGGCGAGGTTCATTACCCGGGATCGAAAAAAGATAAACCAAACGATTGACCTCGGATATAAAAAAGCCCAGGATCGGATGAGCAAAATTCATTCTTTTTTAAGTCAAGGGGGAGAGACATGATCGAGAAGGCAAAGATTTTTGGAACGATGGGTGGACCCTATACTCACAGGGCCAGTGAGGCCTATGAGGAGAAGGCAGTATTCCTCGATGTGGAGTCTGACCCTAAATTACTCGAAGAGATGTTAAAACTTTCCAATGCCCGCCGAAACATCCCTGTTATTGCTGAGGGAGACAGGGTATTGATCGGTTCTGGATGGGCCTGAGGAGTCTGACTCGTCGGTAGTTTACCGAAACATCAGTAAAGGAAACCCTAAAAGAAGACAGAGATTCCATTTATAGGTGTTGAGAAGCTATTCGGATTACTCCCGCAATAATAGAAATAGGCAAGGAATCTAAAAGGTTAGCAATATTTAAAAGTTCTATTGACAAATAAAATCTTTTAATTTATATATTTGTTTAAACGGATTTAATAATATAGGAGTAAAAGAAAATGGAACAATTAGCTCAATTTTTTAAGGCCCTATCAGATGGAACGAGGCTAAGGATTGTCCTCCTACTTACCCAGGAAGAGCTTTGTGTCTGTGATTTGATGGAGATCTTAGGGGAACCTCAATCCAAGATCTCAAGGCATCTCGCCTATCTAAAACATTCTGGAATTACAGAAAATAAACGGATCGGAGTCTGGATGTATTACCGCCTTAAAGATTCACAGAACGGGATATTTAAAGCCCAGATAAATTTACTTAAAAAAAATTTATCCATTCATCCGATTTTTAAAAGGGACGCAGAGAAGTTGCAACACCTGAAGAGGAAGGGTCGCTGTAAAGCCATGATGGCTTTTAAATTTACTCATCACTCCCAAAATCGTATTTCAAGATCAAAATAGTGACTCACGTGTAAAAAAATCAATAAGAAGGAGGAGTAAGCATATGGGTAATTTTCGACATTATTTAGAAACACTCCAAAACTTCAAACTACTTCCATTTTATGTAATTGTCAGCATGGCCATAGGAATCGGGTTTGGGAAATGGTACGGTATCTCTAACTTTGAGCTCACCCCACCCATTGATGCCATAAAGGCAATCTTCAAAGGAACCTATGAATTTAGTGTTCCAAATACTATTGTAT
>CALIBK010000176.1 GCA_938045955.1 uncultured bacterium
TCATTGAATCAAATATACTGGATTCCTGCTTCCGCAGGAATGACTACTGCCACCCAATGAATGAAAATGTCATTCCCGTGAAAACGGGAATCCAGAAGGGGTTTATCTTTAAATAATACTAAGAATCGCTCAATTTGGGATTTAGGAATTTTAATTCATTTAATGAACCATAATTCATAAATAAAATATAAAAAAAAGATTTTCAACTTTATAAGCCAACACCTGTGGATTTAATCTTTGGGGATCCAGACCCTTCCCTCTTCGATAATATGAATCACTTCCCATCCCCTTTCTCTCAGCTCCTCGGCGATCCATCTTCGATGGCATCTCCATGGAAAACGTTCGGAGCAGAAGAACACAGTCCTTCTCTCCTTCCCTATCCTCTCCAGAAGTTCGATTCCCTTCTGAAATAATTCGCTCTTCCTATGGGCCAGATACCCTCCTTTCCGAAATCCTCCCAGCTCTTTTCCTAAGTAATAATAAAGGAGCCCTTCCCGGGAAAGCTCTCTCTCGAGAGACTCTTTTGAGAAATGGGGAAATCGGCTGACCGGAAAACTTCTGACATCTGCCGCTGCCTCGATCCCGTGATTTTTAAGGAGAGCAATAAATTCCATGAGGGGTCGAGTGCTTGTCCCGATGGTAAAAATCGTTGGGCTCATCCGATCAGTAGTTTTTTACATTCCAACGCATTCTCGTACATCATTTGATTGTTAAATAGAATATCTGCCTCTGAATACTCTTCCCCCTTCTCAAGGATCTCTTTCATCTCCTCCCGGGAGTAAGAATAGCGATATCCTGTTCTCCCGTGAAGTCGAAGATAAAGGAGCTTTCCTTTTGATGGAACTTTCTCGAAAGGATCCAGACAGGGAATCATCCCTAACTCCCTGCAGAGGTTCTCTACCTCCTCCTTCTCCCACTTCCCTCGAGGCTCCCAGATTAGAATGAATTGCCCTCGATGAATCTTTTTAATAAACCCTCTTAAATTCTGAATATGCTCTGGGGCAGGAGTAAAGCTGGAGGGGGTTTGAAAAAGAATCTTCTTTACCCCTAAGGTTTGGGCGAAGGTCTCGGTTTGGAACCAGGCCTCTAAGACCTCTTCAGTCTGTTTAAAAGACCCGTAGTTCCTCCTCATCTTCTCAGGAAGTCTCAGCCTCAACCTTCGATAGGTGGGACTGGTAGGTTCATGGGTAATGAGCTGCCATGCTTTCATTGTAAATTCAAACGATCGGGGAGCCTCCTCTCGCCATTTCTTTGCTGTCTCGATCCGTGGGAGTTGATAAAAGGTCTGTTGAACTTCTACAATCGGAAACTCCTGGTAATAGAGGGCTCTTCGAACCGGAAACCCGCAACATCCGATCTTAATCATCTCTTTTTTTCATACACTTAAAATAGTTTGAGCTGCTCTTTCCTCTCGGATTCTCTCTTCTTTTCCGGAAAGAGGGTGATTTTCCCATAAACCCCATCATGCCCCGGAACGATAGAAACTTTGCCCTGCCTCATTCGAATAATCCCTTCAAGAATTTTAGGTGGGACAAAGGAGCCCAGCTCTTCCGGGCTCGCCTCTAATAGAATTCGGAATTCCGATCCTCCTTTCTCGACCAATCGATCATACTCTGTTTCGACCGATTTGGTTTCCACTCCAACCTCTAAGGCCTCCGCAATAATCTCTTCGAGAGGGATCAGGTGAATTGAAGGAATGGCCTGCTTCGGTACAAAACCCTCAGGACGGTCAGCCAGCTTTTCGACTCGATGCATCACTCCCACAGTTAATTTTTTTCCGCATTTTGGACAGAGATATTGATTCTTGATGGTTTCCTTAGGGGAGAGAATAACTCCGCAGGCTCGATGGCCGTCAAAGTGATACTTCCCCTCTTCAGGAAAGAACTCAATCGTGAATAGAATTCTCCTTCGATCCTTTCCTCGAATCGCCCCCACGATCTCCCAATAATTCAATTCACACTCAAAGACATTTGCCTCTCTCCCCAGACGATTTGGAGAATGAGCATCAGAATTGGAGATCAGCGTAATCTCATCCAGGGCTGAAAGTCGCCAGTTCATTTCGGGATCGGAGGAGAGGCCGGTTTCAATCGCTCGAATATGAGGAGTCATCTCCCCGAAGCATTCTTCAATCGAATCGAATCCGGAATGGGCTCCAAAAATGGAGAACCAGGGAGTCCACGCATGGGCTGGTACAAGGAGGCAATCCTCAGAAATATCCAGAACCATCTGAACCAGCTCCTTTGCGGTAAACCCAAAGATGGGTCTTCCATCCGAAGAGAGTTTCCCGTAATGGCTGAGTTTCGAATTAATCCGTTCGGCGACCTCGAAAGAGGGTGAGAAGATAAGGGTGTGAATCCGTCGAATTCTATCCCCCTGGGGATAGATGTTACTTACCTCTGTGGTTAAAAGATAACGAATTCCTTCCTCCCCCCGGACTAATCTGAATAGGCCTGGCTCCGCGGGTTCCAGTTTTGATTTCAATTCCGCAAAATAAGTGGGATGGGTGAAGTCCCCTGTCCCGAGTAAACCAATCCCCTTCTTCTTTGCCCATCGGGCCAATAACTCTACATCCATCTCCCGGCTGGTTGCCCGACTATACTTAGAGTGGATATGGAAATCTGCAATGAAACGCATCGCCCTTTCTCGTCCGTTAAACCCTAACCCCATAGGAGATGAATATTCCCTATCCTGACATTGCGTAGCCCTTCTTCCTCTGCCACTTCTTTACAACGAAAGGCCAATCCTCTTGGAGTGGTCGGTAAATCTTTAAAAAAGAACTGAGGAGCAAAGGCTAAAAGGGCATAGGGAATATCGGGATGAAGAGAGGCAATCCATCTCGCTATGTTTCGAACCTCCTCTTCATCGATATAACCAGGGATCAATAGAGTGCTGGCGATCAAAAGGGGGGGAATGAGCCTTTTCTCAAACCACCTGGAGGCTAACTCGAAATTCTCTTTCGTTCTTTGATTACTCACCCCACAGAGCCCCCGATGGAGAGATTCATTCCAGGCCTTGATATCAAACTTGATGCATCCTCCGGAGGAAAGGGATAATTCGATCATCTCCTCGAGGAGTTTTGGATGCATGGATCCATTCGTCTCCCAGCAGATTCTTAAGATCCTTCCTCGAGTTTTCTCTATGGCCATCCTTGACACTTTAAGGGCATGAGGAAGCTGTGGAGTTGGATCCCCTCCAAAAAAACAGATGCAACTGGTCCTCTCATCAATGGCATGAACTAATGCTTCTGGAGGAATCATTCTTAGATCTCGAATTCGATCCTTATGGCTCCAGTTTTGACAGAAAAGACAATCAAAGGAACAACCATGGTAAAACACTGCCAGGTTCTTAAAACCATATTCTGGACCTTCTGAATTAGAAAATTTCGGATACCCTGCCCCTGTTCCCCCGGGGCAAACCCAATCCGCCACGCAATTCGTTGGGAGTGGATCATAATACCAGCTCACCTTCCCTTCCTCTGCAGAGACACCTTGAAGAGTCCCGCTTTCGTTTTTCCTCAAACCACAGTAACCAGACCCTCCTTCGGGGATCTGGCACTCGTTGATGCAGATCCTACAGATCCTTCCTGACTCCTCTTTAGGGGGACGATCAACGAGTTGAAATGGATGCCTGGAGAGGTGATGAGCTTCTGAAAGGATCTCTTCGATCAGCTCTTTTTTCGAACGAAGACATTCCAGACACAGAGGGAGGGATTGAGAAAGAAAAACCATTTCTTTCTCACATAGCCTACACCTTTTCTTTTTGGAAGAGACTGGACGGTGAGTAAATCCTATGCTCACTCCACTACCTTAAAGACTACGTCGTTTTCTCTCACCTTTCCACTTACTTTGACCCCAATATCCGCTCCAGGCCCTGCTTCTTGAACGTTCTTGTTTTCAATCTGCATCGACTCAATGGTTTGAGTGAGATCCGTGGTATGGCCAACGATATGAATCCTATCGCCGACTTTTAACGACCCCTCGGTCAGACGGATAGCGGCCACACTAATCTTTCCAAAGAATTTAATGACCTGACCCACTTTCTTCTCTTCCATCTTCTCTATCCTCCTTTTCATGAATTGGAGAGGTTGAACCCTAAGGGGACTAACCCCTTTAATATTTCTTCCACCTCGATCCCGCTCAAACATTCGGGCTCCTTACAGAAAAAGAAACGTTCTTCCGGGCAAGGGGAGCAAGGCATCTCTCTCCGAAGGACGAACACCTTTTCCCCTCTCGGGGACCAAACCCTTGGATCGGTGGGACCAAAGAGAACCAGCGTTGGGAGGCCCAATGCTGCGGCTATATGAGAGATTCCAGAATCGTTTCCAATGAAGAGGCGACATCCTTCCATGATTGAAGCGAGTTGGAGCAAAGATAGATTTTTGACAATGATCACCCTTTCCCCTCCCACCCCCTCGAAGGTTCTTTGAAATTCTAAAGGTTCTGCCGGCCCAAGGATGATCATAAACTTAGAATCCGTTCGGGAATGGAGAGATTGAAGGAGAGAAAGAAATTTCTTCAAAGGCCATACCTTCTTTTTACTTCCGCTTCCAGGATGGATGAGAATAAGGTCATTCTTTCTTCCTTTCTCTAATCCTTTTTGTTCTAAGAATTTATCGGCCCAAGCTCGATCTTCCTCACTTAAATAGAGCCTTGGGAAACGATCTTGGATTGGAATTCCATAGGCCTTCAGTTGGCCCAAGAGATGGTCAGACACATGGATTCCCTCGTCCCACCCGGGAAAAGAGTTTATAGGAAGGAGGCGTCCTTTTATCACCCTTTTGAGATTTTGAATGAGGATCCCCCCTTTGTCTTTTCCAAAAGGCACGACAAGGTCAAAAGATTGAAAGAATTGAGATAGAGGAAGATCTAAGGCTCCGTCCGGTACAAAAAAAGTAGCCATCCCTTTCTGGTCAATAGAGACGATCTCTTCCGCATAAAACCTCCCGTGGACCAGCTGGAGAATTCTTGGATATCCCATGATCACGCATTTTGCCTTCGGAAAGGCCTTTCTGAGGGATGCTAAAGAAGGAAGGGCCAGGATAAAGTCTCCAATGGCCCCCTGATGAATGATCAGCATCGAGTCCATTTCCTTCACCTCTCCCTACGACGAAATCTTTTCAAGGCGTCTTCGAACGTACTCGTCTTCCGGGGTGATTTGAAGGACCCTCTCATATTCTCTCCTTGCCTCCCTCATCTTCCCCTGCTCCTCATAGAGAATCCCTAAATTGATTCGTGCAAAAAGGTAGTTCGGATTGATTCGAATCGCTTCCCTCAATTCTTTAATCGCCTCAGAATATCGTTTCTGATCACTATAAAGAAGTCCTAAATGATAATGGAGGTCAGCATAGGCTGGGTTAAGACTCACTGCCTTCCTCATCCATTTTAAAGCCTCTCGAGGCTTTCGAAGGATTCCATAGATCCAGCTGAGATGGGCATGGGACATTCCATCTCGAGGATGAAGTTTTATGGCTCTTCGATAATGATCTATCGCTTTAGAATACACTCCCTGATCGAAATAGAATTTCCCCATATGGAAATGGAATAGGAATTCATCCGATCCGGTTTTGCGGGCCTTTTTGAGCTCCTGGATGGCTTCCTTTGATCTCCCTTTTCGGGAAAGATAATTGGCCATCAAATAATAAAACTGGCTTAAAAGACCCTCCTTTTCACTCTCCTGAAGTTGAGAGAGGGAGAGAAGGGCCTGGCGGTAGTTGGGATTGATCTCGAGGGCTTTTTTCAAATGATCCCTCGACCTCCTTTTATCTCCCTTCACCATGAAAATGATCCCTAACCGATGGTGAAGGTCCGCATATTGAGGATGGAGCTTAACCTCCTCCTTGATCTCATTCAAAATTCTTTGGTACCTTGAGATCCATCTGATCTTCAACGGTCTTTTCCTCTTCTTTCTTCTTTCCTGGTGGTTTTCTTTCTTCTTCCCTCTCCTCTTTTTTGATGGATTGGAGTGGAAACCATCGACCTTTCTCTTTCTTCCAATTATTGAATTGAAAAATTACATCCGAAACTCCTGGAATGCTTCTGATTTTCTTTTCAAGGGTGATAAGGGTCCTTTCGATATAGAGTTTAATAGATTCTTCACCTCTTAATTGGGGGGGGAGATAAGGGCGAAAAACTCCCCGAAAATAAACAACCCCTTTGACCGTTCCTAAATCGATCTTCGTATAATCAATGTTGGAACGAATTAATATCCTCCTTACTTCCGATAGAATCACGAAATCTTGTCTGATCATCTCCTAAGACTTTTGATGTTTGCTCCGAAGGGCTCTTTCGATAGCATCGAGCAATTCCTCGGGATCATAAGGTTTTTTGATATAGAACCGAGCTCCTATGGCGAAGGCCTTCTCCTCCGCATTGACCTCAGGACTCCCTGTTAAAAAGATAATGGGAATATTACAGGTACTCTTTGACTCCTTTAATTTTTCCGCAACGCTGAAACCATCCCCGGCAGGCATCCGGATATCCAGGATGATGAGATGGGGTCTCTCCTTATGGGCCATAAAGACGCCCTGGACCCCATCAAAAGCTACAACGGTTTGGTAACCCTTGGATTGGAGCCGAATGGTGAGGGCCTTCACAATATCCCTCTCATCATCGACAATAAGAATTTTCTTTTTGGCCTTTTTGGTCCTCATGAGGTCACCATCTTCTCCGAGGGCCTCTCCTGGGTTTTTACAGGATCTATTATTCTCCTTTTTCTACCTCACGTAAATAACGAGCAGCCTCCTCCGGTGGAGTCGGATTCACAAAAAAACCGGTTCCCCATTCAAATCCTTCCCTTAATCCAATACGAAGGCGAACTTCGATATGCCAGTGATATTCCGGGCGGTGGAATCGAGCTTGAACCGGAGAGGTATGGAAGGCCAGACTATAAGGAGGATTCGATAATAATTTGTAGAATCGAACGAATAAGGATTGGATAGCGAACGAGAGATCCCCGATCTCCTCCTCGTTGATGAGGTAGAAATCCGGGGAATGAAGCTTTGGAACAATCCAGATCTCGAAAGGATAACGAGAGGCAAAAGGAGAAAAAACCAGGAAGTGAATCGTTTCTAAAACGATTCTCTTCTTATCTGAGAGCTCCTGTTTGACCATATCACAGAAGATACATCGTTCTTTTCGCTGATAATAGTCCATCACCCCCCAGATCTCCTCATCAATCCTTCGAGGAATTACAGGCATGGCTACAAGATGCGAATGGGGATGTTGATTAAATATCCCGGGATAGTTCTTCAAAACGAGAAATTGCATGAATCGGAGATCCTTTTTAAGATCAAGAATCCTCTCCCGGTAAGAGAGAAGGATCTTCCCGATCTGGTCAGGATCCATTCCCGCAAGGCTTTGGTGGTGGTCAGGAGACTCGATGATAATCTCATGGGCTCCTATGGCTTCCATCACATCATACATCCCTTCAGGTCTTCGATCAAAATCCCCTTCGATATGAAAAAAGGGAAATTTATTAGGAACGACTCGAACCGCCCATCCTTCCTTTCCTTTAGGAATTGCATAAAGCTCCTTAGGAGTCATGGCTTCATTTCCGGGACAGAAAGGACAGGGTTCTTTCGCATCGAATACTTTATAGGGGGGTTTGAAGGGAAGATAGTCTGAAGGGCTTTTGGGATGATCGGTAGTCACCACCACCCACATTCGGGTAATAGGTTCCCTTCTGAGTTCTGCCATCTTCTTTTTAGTTCCCTTTGCTTCGTCTTACCTTAATCAATTCGGCAATAATACTTATGGCAATCTCCTCAGGGGTTTCTGCATGAATCTCGACCCCGATCGGCGCATGGACACGACTCAGGTCTTCTTTGGAAACCCCTTTTCCCAGTAGATGACTGAATAAAGTCTGAATCTTTTTTCGTGACCCTATCATCCCGATATATCGTGCCCTGGTCTTGAGCGCTTGTTCTAAAACAATCCCATCATAGAGGTGACCTCTTGTCACAATCACTAGATAGGAGGTCTCATCCACTGAGATTTGATCGAAACTTCTTTCAAATTCTGTAACAATAACCTCATCCGCCTCTGGAAATCTATCATAATTGGCAAACATCTCCCTGTCATCGATGACCACCACCTTAAAATCAACCCTTTTCGCAAGAGGGGCAAGTTGCTGAGATATATGCCCAGCCCCAAAAAGAAAAACTGTGGGTTCGGAGAGGATTGGTTCCAGGAGAACTTCTATCTTCTTATCCCCCCTATAAAAAACCATCACTTCTGGCTTCTTCTCCTTTAGGAGTCTCTCGCTCTCCTTGACCACTTCCTCTTCCAATCCCTTCTCTCCTGATAAAAAGCCAAACCTTTCTCCTGAGGTTTTTATTAATAGTTTGGTTCCGTCCCCATGGGGGGTATCTTCTTCTGACGAGATCAAGGTCGCTAAGATCCCGGCCCCTCCTTCCTGTTTTATGTTTTTAATTTCCTGATAAATCTTTAAAAACCCTGCCTTTAAAGGCTCCAAAAAGATATCGATGTTCCCACCACAAATCATGCCACTTTCGGCCGAATCCTCAGGGGTAAGACGAAAATGGAGGACCTTCCTTTTATCCTCCCTGATGACCTCCTGAGCCTCTTGCCAAACCTCTGCTTCTACGCATCCTCCCCCAATGGAACCCACGGTCCTGCCATCGGCTCTAATCAGATATTTTGCTCCTTGGGCTCTCGGAGCGGAACCAACACGATGGATGATGGTGGCCAGGGCTAACCTCTCTTTCTCCTTCAAGGCTTCTATAATCTCTGTGTAAATATCCATCCCTCGTCCTTCCTCTCTCCTCAGAAAAAAAGAGATCAGGGGATTTAGCTCCCATTATGGACTCTTTTGCTTCGGGATCGGTGTTTCACTCTTGGGTGAAATTTCGACTCCTTTTTCCTTTGAGCGAACAAGGGGGACAAGAAAAAGATGATAAAAGACCGGATCAGCCCATAATTCTATCTCTGGAGCAAGATCCCCTATCGAACCAGAAAAGAGGACCTGATTATTGTAGGCATTAAAATTTGATGAAAGGTTTTTCAGAGATCGGTAGAGCTCCAAAGCCGCCACCGAAAGATTGGAACGACTCTTTAATTGGGCAAGTTGGGCCCGAGCGACCTTTATCCATTCTCGATCCCTTTCGAATTGAGAGAGCCAAAATTTCCCTTCCTGATATCGAAATTCAAAGTCACCTCTTTGAATCCCATCGACTAATCCCTGATGGACCTCTTCAATCCTGTTCAATAAATTTTCTATCTGATGGAGGAGTTCAGATTTTTCTTTTGACTGAAGTTGAAATGCTTTGGCATTCACTTTTTTCATGAAGTATTGGAGCGACTCCTCCTCCGCCCGAACCAAAACAGAAATGGCTATTGAGATTACTAAAGTTATTCTTTTAAGGAAAGGCGCCATATTCCCTCAGCTCCTGATCACTTCGAAGACCGGGGGATCTTTTTGAAGCTGCCCTAAAAGAACTCTCTCGACATTAGGAGCACTTTCCCTGAAGATTCTTTGACCCAATTGAATTGCCCTTCCCGCATCTTTCAAAAGATCCACCTTATTAAGAAAGACCACCTTCCTCGCCCCTGGGGGACTTCCTTTGAATAGTCCTTCAGGATGGAGGACCAAACGAAGATAGGTATCCTCCGTGATTCTTCCTCCTTTTGGAGTATCGGTGATTTGGGAAATCCTATCCACCTGAAAGGCATTTTCTTCGTTTAACTCTTTATCCAGTCCATCTAAACCTAAAAGACCTATAATCAGGGTAGTGGAATAAGGGACCACCGGTTCATCCTCTCTTGGGGCCTTAAGAGGTTTCCTCTTGGCCCCATCGGCCTCCACAATCCATCCATCCACCTCATTTTCTTGCCAGAGCTCGCTAATGAAATCCGGAGAAAGACCCCTCAACTTTCCGGATCCAATTCTTTTGGCGGCGATGGTGAGGTGTTGATATTTTTCAAGGAGGAGGACAAACTGTCTTTTAATCTTTCTTTCATCTTCTTCCACTAAAAGAAAAGGGGTCTCTTCCTGAGAGGGCTCAAAGATCTTAGTAGTAGTCGTTGTCACCACTCTTTTCCCGTTCATGAGAAACTCTTTAGCCAGACGAAACATCAATATTGTCTTTCCCCCTCCACCGACCAGACTGATGAGTTCTTTCGGACCCAGGGCTAATGCCTCTATTAATGGATATCCAACCTTCATGCGAATTCCTTCTCTATTGAATTGCGGTTATGTCGATCCGGCTTTCAAAAGATTATCGATTAAACCAATAGAGGATGCCTTCCAGGACTCCACCGGCAATGGCCCGTGCCTTCTCTGAAATCGTATAACAGTATTCCTTTTTTCCCCTTGGATCTATGTCCCCCACCTTCATTCCACGCTGAACCTCTATTCCATCTCGAAGGAGACCCCGGATGACCCCATTGATCTGAGCAATCACGGGGTAGTCCTCCACCACTGCAACGACCGATCCTTTTGTGACCCGATCCCCGATCGAACTTTGTGCACGAAAAATCCCCTTCCTGGGCGTCCTCAGGACTCGTTCAACGGTGTATCCTCCAATATCTCCCGGAACCCCTGTATCAGGTTCAGCAGATCCCTCTAAGATCACCTTCCCTAAATGATGTCCCCGATTCGTCTCAATGACCATATGAACATCCTTGCCCGCAATAAATCCTGGCCCTAAACCGATGACCAGAGAAGCATCATCGATTTTGGTTCCGATGTTTTTCTTCGCCATGATGGCATCGATGACAATATCAGGTTTCAAAAAATCTATTGTTTTTCTCCCATCCGGGTCGATCAAAATGGGAATCTCCTTTCTTTCCCACAGGGATGGGATCTCTTCGGGGGATTGGATGAATGTTGCCTGGACCCCTTCCACCTTTTTCTTTCCCTCATAAATGGCTTCGCAGAAGGAGACTTCTCTTCTCACGGCAAGGGGTTGGGGAATTTCAAGCATACAGACTTTAAAATGGCAGCGATAGAGTCGGTGAGCGACTCCACTGGCCATCTCTCCTGCTCCCCGAATGAGCACAGTTAAATCATGAAGGGGTTTATGGGATTTCATGATGGGATTCCTTCCTCACCTCCCCTGATGAACAGCATTTTTTAGGGTTTGGTAATCTTCCCATGTATCAATATCCTGGATCACTCCCTTTGAGGTGGTCACCACCATTTCTACATCTCTCTCATTCTTATTTATAATTGATCGTCCTCCCGTATCTCCTTTTAATTTTGAGAGAGCCTGAAAGTATTTTCGATGAAATAGAACAGGATGCCCCTTTCTTCCAGAATAGAAGGGAACAACGATCCCTTTCTCCCCTTGCCTAAAATGGCGAAGGAGGGCGTTGATGGTGCTCGCCTTAAGATTGGGCTGATCCCCCAGGGCAATAAAGACTCCTTCACTCTTCGGGTGGATCGCTTGAATCCCATAATAGATGGACTTGCCCATCCCTTTTTGGTATTCCGGGTTATAGACGATTTTGACCCGTCTATGGGTTAACCGATGTTCCATCTCTTTCATTTTTTCATTTAGGACTAACACCACTTCTTCAACTTTAGAACGTAAAAACGTATGGAGACATTTTTCTAAAATTGTTTTTTTCCCCCAGGAAAGTTTAAGTTTATTGACACCAAATCGTTTAGATTCGCCTGCCCCAAGAAGAATGGCCGATACCTTCATCTCTTCCTCAATCTTTTTCAATTTAATCCTGATTTTCGATGGATGTCAAGTTTTAATCCAGAGAGCTCTGAAAAAGTCCCTTGAAGACTGGGGAGGTAGGGT
>CALIBK010000177.1 GCA_938045955.1 uncultured bacterium
TTCTTATTGAAGATTATGGTTCTTCTAAGGAAGTAATTTCACAAAGAAATTTTAATGAAAGAAAAGGAGGAGGGAGATGAAAATAGAAAAGGAGATGAAAATAGAAAAAACGAAAGGAATGAGTCGAAGAGATTTCATTAAAAGGACGGCCTTAGGAACGATGGCTTTAGGGATTGCTGGCTTCCCCGGGAAGAATATCTATGCCCAGAAAAAGGCCCCAATCAAAATTGGAGTGGCTATCTCTCTTACCGGATCCATGGCTCGAGAAGGCGAATTGGAGATGGGTGGGTATAAGCTCTGGGGAAAGATCATTAATGAGAGGGGCTGTACTTTCGGGGAAGTTGAAAAATTGGGCTGTCCGGGCCCAGGCCTTCTTGGAAGGCAGGTCGAATTTGTGGTCTATGACGACAAGAGTGATCCCAGTGAGTCCAATAAATTGGTCCGTAGACTAATCGTTTCGGATAAGGTAGACCTTATCCTGGGCCCATATGGAAGTCCAGCATCCAACGCAATTGCTCCACTGGCTGAAGAATACCGAATTCCGATTATTACTCCTTTAGCTAATGCTCCGGTCATCTGGGAAGGAAAGCGAAGGGAATGGTTTGTAGGCGTTCTTCCTCCAGCATGGAAAAACCTTTACGGATCTCTTATGATCGGGAAAGAAAAAGGGGCAAAAACTGTGGCTTTCATCTATTCTGATACTCCATTCCCCATCGGTGCCTGCCGACCTCTCATTACTAAGGCAAAAGAGATGGGAATGGAAGTGGTATTGGATGAGGCTTATCCAAAGGAGACAGCGGATTGGGAACCTATTATGTCAAAGGCCTGGTCCAGGAGACCCGATCTGATCCTGGGAGGAGGCTATCTTCCAGATTCGATCGGTCTGATGAAGGCAGCCAAGGCAGTCAATGCCACCCCTAAACTCTTTGGATTCCTGGTAGGACCAGCGATTGCCGATTTTGCAAACTCTTTAAAAGAGGATGCAGCCTATGTCACGGGTGAGACCTTCTGGGAACCTTTTGTGAAGACCCCCGGAAATCAAGAATTCTATCGGGCCTATTTAAAAGAATACAATAAGGAACCTTCTTATCATGCGGCGGCTGGATTTGCAGCGGGTCAGATCCTCGAACGGGCAGTCAAGGAGATTGGAAACATCGAGGACAAAAAGGCTTTGAGAGATAAACTCTATTCCATCAAGACCACCACCATCTTTGGCGAATATGAGGTAAACCCCCTTGGTCATCCAGACTCAGGATGGCAGATCGGAAAAGCGACCAACCTTATCCAGTGGCAGAAGGCTGAAGGAAAGAGATTACTTCCCAATCAGGTGGTGATTCAAGGGATGGTCAAAGAGATTGTTTATCCAAAAGAGAGCAAGACGGCCGAAGTCATTTATCCTTTCCCGGGATGGAAAAAATAACCCGTGGAATGCTGGAGGATTGGAATATAATGATCTCATTAAGATTTCCTGGACCTCCAGCATTCATTCAATTCTGAACCCCCATGACTAACTTCCTTGAAATCCTGATTCGAGGTTTAATGTTAGGCTCCGTCTATGCCCTGGTGGGAATGGGGCTTACCCTGGTCTGGGGAGTGGTAGGAATCGTCAATATTGCTCACGGCGAATTTGTCATGTTAGGAGCTTATTTCGCCTTCTGGATCTTTAGCTTCTTTCATCTCAACCCTCTGATCTCGGTGGCCCTATCCCTCCCCTTCTTCTTTCTCATAGGAACAATGATTCACAAAAGAATCACAGAGAGATTGACCAATGCTCCGGAGCTCTCGGCTCTGATTCTGACCTTTGGAATGTCGATATTGATATGGAATCTGGCTCAATTCTTCTGGACCAACACTTATCGATCTGTCCCCTATTTAACTGGAAATTTTTCCGTGATGGGATTGATTCTCGCAAAAAGTAAAACCGTCTCATTTTTCTTAGCCCTCGGAATTACATTGAGCCTCTTTGCCTTTTTGAAATATTCAAAGATGGGAAAGGGAATTCGGGCTACCTCCCAGAATTCCGAGGTCGCATTGGTCTGCGGAATTGACACAAAGAAGATGAGGGCTCTCACCTTTGGGATGGGGATAGCTCTGGCTGGCGCAGCTGGAGCCATTGTAAGTCTCCAATGGGTAATCTTTCCCCAGATGGGGGGAAGTTACGTCTCAAAGGCTTTTGCCATTGTGGTTCTGGGAGGGTTGGGAAATGTGCAGGGGGCTCTGGTGGGAGGATTTATCATCGGAGTACTGGAAAGCTTGGTGACCCAGTATATGAGTGCGAAGATGGCCCAGATTATCCCTTCCCTCATTATTCTTATTATTCTCCTTTTGAAGCCCACAGGGTTATTCAAAAAGTAGGACTGTGTCCATGGGGAAAAAGTTTGAAAGAACTCAAATAATCATCGGCTTCATACTCTTTATGGCATTCCTCATCTCCATCCCCTTCTTTGCCTCAGACTACTGGATGACCCTTCTGGTGCTCATTTTGATTTATACAGTCTATGCCTCAGGGTGGAATCTTTTCTCAGGTTTGACAGGATATACCAATTTTGGCTTAGCCTGGTTTATCGGGATAAGCGGATATCTAAGTAGCATTCTCATCGCCGACTACCAATGGTTCTGGCTTTTGGCCTGGCCCATGGGAGGTCTTTTGGTCAGTATCCTCTCAATGGGTGTAGGGTATATCCTTTTAAGGATCAAGGGGGTTTATTTCGCCATCTCGATGGTAGCTTTAACAGAGGGGACTCGAGAACTTTTTGGTACAGGATACCTTGAACCTATTACTCATGGAGGGAAGGGAATTCCTTTCGTTGCAGGAATCCGACTCCCCACCCTCTACTGGTCTATTCTTTTTCTCGCTTTTGCCACTGTATTCATTTGTTATAAGATCACCTCCTCCAGATTTGGACTTCGCCTCGTGGCGATTCGAGAAGATGAACAGGCCGCAGAAACCCTTGGAATCCATACGACCAAAGAGAAAATCATTGCTTTTGCTTTGAGTGCCTTTTTAGTGGGATTAGGAGGGGCCATTCACTGTACCTACCAAAACTATATCGATCCTAATTATGCTTTTAATATTCAACTGACCCTTACTCCCATTGTGATGACTCTTTTCGGGGGAATAGGAACAGTTTTTGGCCCTGTCCTGGGGGCAACCCTCTTCACGTTTATCCATGAGATCCTCTGGGCAGAATTAACCCTTCTTTATATGGCGATATTCGGAGCTATTCTTATGATCCTCATTCTCTTCTTCCCCCAGGGACTTTTGGGGTGGATGAAGGAGAAGGGAATTTTACCTAAAATTAGAAAAATTTAAAATGACCGTAAGAGAGCCCCTTTTAAAAATTGAGAATATAGTAAAAAGATTTGGAGAAGTCGTAGCCCTGGACCACTGCTCCTTTGAGATTGAAAAAGGGTCGATTGCCGGGCTTATTGGCCCTAACGGGGCTGGCAAAACAACCCTCTTCAACGTGATTACAGGGATTCTTCAGCCGGAAGAAGGACATATCTTCTTCAAAGGGAAAGAGATTACCGGAAGAAGGCCTCACGAGATTGCCCGAATGGGCATTGGCCGGACCTATCAAATCATTCGGATCTTTCCAAAGATGACTCTCCTCGAAAATCTTCTGGTGGTAGGGAAGGAGAGAGGCGAAGCCGTCGTTGAAAAAGCTCTCCAGCTTCTTGAACGGGTCAAACTCTATGATAAAAAAGATGAGTATGCCTCGGATCTCTCCTTTGGACAGCAGAAACTTCTCTCCCTGGCCCAAGTACTCATGCTTGATTCCGAACTCATTCTCCTTGATGAACCCGCCGCAGGCATCAATCCCACCCTACAAAATGAATTAATGGAATTAATCCATCGATTAAACGAAGAAGGCAAAACCTTCATCATTGTCGAACATGATATGAAAGTGATTGCAAATCACTGTCAGAAGGCCATAGCCCTGAATTATGGTCAAAAGATTGCGGAGGGGAGTTGTAGTGTAATTCTAAAAGATGAAACCTTGCTGGAGCATTATTTTGGAAGATAAGAATATTTTGGTGGATGAGGGAAAGGTGGAAATAAAGAGGGATAATCTCTTATTCATCGAGGGTTTGGTTTCTGGTTACGGAAAGATGGAGATTCTCCATGGGGTCTCTCTCTCAGTGGGAAAGGGTGAAATCGTGGGTTTAATCGGGCCCAATGGAGCAGGAAAATCTACGGTCTTAAAGGCCGTTGGAGGACTCCTGAAGATTACTTCCGGGAAAGTGGTTTTTTTAGGCGAAGAGATCACGAACCATCCTCCTTATCAGATTGTAGAGAAAGGGATGGCGTTTAATCCTCAAGGAAGAGTCGTCTTTCCTGAGATGACAGTTCAGGAGCACCTGGATTTGGGAGCTTGGACGATTAAGGAACGAAAACAAAAAGAGGAGGCCCTTGAGCGGGTTTATCAACTTTTCCCCTGGCTAAGGGAAAAAAGAAAAAGAAGGGCAGCCCAAATGAGTGGAGGAGAACAACAGATGCTCTCCCTGGCGCGTGCAATGATGATTCAGCCAAAGCTTCTCCTCCTCGATGAACCCTCCCTGGGCCTTTCTCCCAAATGGGTTCAAACGGTTTTTGAAAAGATTGTGGAGATTAAGAACTCCGGAATTCCCTGTCTCATTGTTGAGCAGAAGGCAGCGATGATCCTGGAGTATTCAGATTATGGGTATGTCCTGGAGATGGGAAAGAATCGGTTTGAAGGGAAGGGGCATGATCTTCTTCAAAATCCTGATGTCCGCCGCCTCTACCTCGGCGGCTGAGAGGGTAATTAAATGGAAGGTTAAAATATCTGATTTCTGCAGGTGAAGCAGAATTCAGGCCCTTTTCTATCCGTATCACTCAAACTGTTAGAAAAGTACATCACACAATGAGAATTGGGACAGTGCCCAAGTCCATAAGTATGTCCCAACTCATGGATGGCCTCAGTTAAGACCCGTCTTTGAAAGAGCATCGGATCAGGTGCAAGACCATAGAATTCCTGCCTTAAACGAATGAGAGAGATCACCGCAATTCTCTGGCTCGCTTCACCAAAGACGAAATTTAACTGAGGGACATAAAGATCCAGATCCACAATCCCCAATACCTTACCATATTCCTTATATTCTTTCTTTTTGTTGATCTCCATCAATATAGCCGTAGATAGATACTGATTCCTTCCCTTATGATAGGCATAATCAGGGTGAGGCATTCTGCTCCCTGTGCCTACTCTTTTCCCAAAGGCCTTCCCCAATTCAATTCTTAACCACTCTAACAGTTCCTCATCAATTTCGCCGATTGGAACTAAAAGAATACCAATAGGTTGAATCATCTTAGATACCATTCTTTCCTCATTTCGTCATAAACCATATGATAAACATTTCCGTTTTTGTCCTTACAGAGAAAGACCCTCTTTCTTATCCTTTCTCTGAGGCTCTCTTCCACCCATTGACTCAAGATTTCTATAATCTCAATCCTTTCCCCATTTTTAATAAAAGCCCGTGGAATCTCCTCCACCCGATACCCAGAATAAGCGATGACCTCTATCTTTTCCTCAGGCATCCTCTCCCAGTTCCTTTAAAATATCGGCAAAAAGAGAGTCTCTATTTTTCAGATTGATTTCGAATGAAATGATATCCTCTCTCCTTTTAACCTCCTCAATAAACCCACCTCCTTTAAGAGCTATCGTGGCTATTACCCTTTTCTCAGAATTTAGACATTGGAGCAGCATCTCTTTGAATTTTTCGGAAAAACATTCCATCTTTCCAATCTCGTCGATAATAATGGTTGAGACAGAGGGATTAAAAAAGGGAATGGCTTCGAGAAAAGTTTCAAATCCTTGAACATCCACTTTATATCGGCCCACCATATAGGGGCTTTTCACATCTGTATGAGCAAGGATTCCCCTTCTTCCATCTAAACCGATCAGTTCAAACCCTTTTCGAATCCCTCCCTGACGTATCTCCTCTGTATAAAACCCCACCGGGTGATGCGATGAGAGGGCCTCTGAAATCTTTCTGATCAATGTGGTTTTCCCAACCCCTGGAGGCCCGGTGATGAGAATTTTCTTTCTTCGAAACCTCTCCCCTTTCATCTCTTACTGAACTTAAGTAAACTTAGTAAAATCAAACTCCCAAGGATAAGAAACCCTCCCACAATCGTATGATAAGTGATACCTTCGATAAGAAAAAATCCCCTCACTCCTGTAAAGAAGGCTTCGGACATCAGGATGAGAGAGTCTTCCGCAGCCTTATAATATTTAAATCCCTGGTTGAATCATTGGTCAGGAGATCAGCAAAGGAGAAGATCGAGGCTGAGAGAAACATCTATCCACCTGAGGCTATCCTTGAAGCTGTTTTTATCATTAAGGGAGAATTGTCCAATTAGCCCTGGACAAAAGGATTATGTCTTCGCTCATATTGAATCGTTGAAAAGGGTTTTGGCCCATAATTATGGCCGGGATAGACGATGGTCTCTCCCGGAAGGGTATAGAGTTTATTTCGAATCGAAGACTCCATGGCTTCCCAGGAGCTTCCGGGAAAATCGGTTCTTCCTACAGAACCTACAAAAAGGGTATCCCCGGTGAAGACCATCCCGTCCATATAGAGGGCCATTCCTCCAGGAGAGTGCCCTGGGGTATGGATCACCTTGAGGTCGATCTTTCCCACCTGGAGGATATCCCCTTCCCTCACTAAAATATCAGGCGGAGGGGATGGGGTGGCCCTGAACATCTCAAGGAGGTAGACAGGGGTATGACTAAGAAGAGGGGCGTCCTTTTCATGAATCACAATTTTTGCTCCTGTCCTCTTCTTCATGGCCGCATTTCCCATGATGTGATCCACATGAGCATGGGTATTCACGATATATTTGATCCGGCCGATTCCATAGGATCTGGCCGCTGAAAGGAGTTCCTCGGTCTCATCCGCTGGATCGATAAATAGCCCTTCACCCATCTCTTCGTCACCAATGAGATAACAGAAAACCGCAAAATTCCCCACTTCATATTGTTGAACAATCATTCCTCTCTTCCTTTCGTCCCTTTTTTTAAAACTATAATGGATTGCCTCTTGAAGTTCAACTTTTTAGAATAAAAATACCCCTGTCAGGGCAAAATTGACTCCATCCTTCAGCGAGGGATTCCCTCTATTATTGATCTTTATTTGAAAATCAAGATTTTTCATTTTAATCTTTATGGGGCTCTATAAAAACCAAAGGATCGAAAATGAAGCTGAGCGAAGATCTTTATGCTTATCTCTGGCAGAATCCATACGAGAACAATTGTAATTCTTACCTCATTGATGGGGAGATCGTGGTTCTCATCGACCCGGGTCATACCCAGTATCTTGAAAGGCTCTTTCATCAGATCGAAGAGGATGGTCTATCCAAGGATCGCCTAAACCTCGTTCTTCTTACCCATTCTCATCCTGACCACTTAGAAGGGATTGAGATCTTTCTGGATCAACCCGTAAAAATAGCCATGAGCCGTGAAGAAGATCAGTATCTCCAACATACAGGAAAATATCTTTTTGAAATGATGGGGAAATCCCTTCCCACCTATCGAATCGATTTCTTTTTAAAGGAAGGGGAATTAAGGCTAAAGAATAGGGTGTTAAATATCATTCACACCCCGGGACATTCTCCTGGTTCCCTTTCTATCTACTGGCCTGAAAAGAAAGCCCTTTTTACCGGAGATCTTATTTTCTACGGTGGCATAGGAAGAACCGATTTCCCAAAAGGGAACTCAAAATTATTAATGAGGAGTATCGAACGACTTGCTAAATTGGATGTAGAACTTCTTCTCCCTGGACATGGGGAAATAGTGATGGGGAGAGAAATGGTTCTCGAGAACTTCGAATTTATTCGGCAGAATTATTACCCTTATCTATAACCTGATTCCTCAATCTCTCTTTGAGTGGTTCCAATCGTTCTTGATAGGATTGATCCATTTTTAACTTCTCTTCCTGCCAGAGAGGACTTCTCTCGATAGGAGGCTCCATCGCGCTTCCCTCAAAGCCCTCTTTTTTCAATCTCCCTAAGATTAGGGTTCTTATCTTTTGTTTGGCCTTCTCCTTCTCTTCTTGATAGGATGTCAGGAGATTTCGGAATTCTTTTCGAATCTCATCCATCGGCCGACCCTTCAACTCTTCGATTCCATCAATGAGTTTTTCACCTTCCATATTTAAAGAAAGGTTCTTTATCCATTGGTTCACAAGATATTCTTCGATTTCAATGGCTCTTTTCTTTTCCATTCGCTCCATTTCTTTTTGAATCTCCCTGATCGACATAGACCCTTCTTGATAACGATGGGCAAAGGCCTCCGCTTTCTGAACGATCTCTTTCCGTTTGATCTCTTCTCTCTCTTTTTCAGAAATCTTAAGCCCCTTTGTTCGCTCCAAAGCCAATTCCAAAGAGGATTTTATCTCGCCCATCTCTCCCCTCCATTCTAAAAAGATCAAAAAAAAACCCCGGCCATCACCGGGGTTTTTTTCTTTAGAAACTCACGCTAAGTTTTATGAGATGACGGTTACATTGGTTGCCTGTAACCCTTTGGGTCCGTTGGAGATTTCAAATTCGACCTCTTCACCCTCATAAAGGGTTTTGAAGCCTTCTTTTTTGATGGCAGAAAAATGGACAAATACATCTCCCCCGTCTTCCCGGGAGATAAAACCATATCCCTTTTTCTCATTAAACCACTTTACCCGACCTCTGGCCACTACAACTCACCTCCTCTCTTTTTAAACTTCCGTAAGTTGTAATAGCCATTGGCCCCAAATAAAAAAGGCCACAAAAGCCATGAAGATTTCTTTTGCGACCTTATTATTTTAACCAAATATATACTCCTTACAACTTACTTGAATTGAATTATGGCAAACTCTTCCCTAAAAGTCAAGCCTCTGATCCCAATTTCGCCTGCCACGAAATTGACACTACCTATTTTCGGATAATATAATTTTTTTATATGTATCAAGAAAGGGCCTATCGAAATTCCGTCAGAACCGATGATTTGGTTAAGTTCGAAGTGATCGTGAAGGAGACAGACCTCCTCATTCGAGCTGAAAAAGACCTTTCGCATGAGGCGAGAGAAGCGGTTCTGAAATACCGTTCCCAAATCGAAGCCTATATTAAAAAGAATCCATGGTTTGAAAGAAGCCTCATCCCTCTTCCAGTGGATCCCTATGCTCCTAAGATCGTTCAGGAAATGTTTCAGGCTTCACAAATTGCCCAGGTGGGACCTATGGCCGCGGTGGCCGGAGCTATCGCCGAATGGGTCACGAAAGACCTCCTCCCCTTCTCAAAAGAACTAATCATTGAAAATGGAGGAGATATCTATCTCGTCTCTTCCAGGGAGAGGATCGTTGGAATCTATGCGGGAACTTCTCCTCTCAGCTTTAAAATAGGGATTTCTATCCCACCTGAAGAAAGCCCCCTGGGGATCTGTACTTCCTCCGGAACCGTGGGCCATTCTCTCAGCTTTGGTAAAGCGGATGCCGTCTGTATCCTTTCGAGATCTGCTGTAGTAGCCGATGCCGTCGCAACGGCGATCGGAAATTGGATTCAGGGAAAGAAGGATATTGAACCGGCCTTAGAGAGAGGAAGTCGGATGGAGGGAGTTTCGGGAATCGTGATTATTGTGGAGGAGAAAATGGGAGTGTGGGGGAAGGTCAATTTAGTCCCTCTCCATAGATCATGAAAAGGTCATGAAAACCGTTGCCATCGTAACACTCGGATGCAAGGCCAATCAATTCGATTCTGAGGTACTCGCCGCTTCATTAGAAGAAAAGGGTTATCGGCTGATCCCTTTCGGAGAGAAAGCAGAGATTACCATTATCAATACCTGCACAGTGACCCATCGGGCCGATTTTGAATCACGCCAATTGATTAGAAAGGCCCTTCGGTATAATCCGAATTCCTTGATCATCTTCACCGGGTGTTATGTTCAAACCCAGCCCAACGAGCTGGCTTCCCTGAAGGAAGTAAGATACTTCCTGGGGAACAAGGAAAAGATGAAAATTCCGGAACTCCTGCCGAGTCTTTTAAAAGGTGAAGGACCCAGAGTCCAGATCGGGGAGATCCAGAAGGAAACCCCTCTTTTTGAACCCCTTATCCCATCTTTCCGATCTCATACGCGAGCCTTTCTAAAGATTCAGGATGGATGTGATTCGAAGTGCTCGTATTGTATCGTCCCATTTGCCCGGGGTCCTTCAAGAAGTCTTCCTATGGATAGGGTCATAGGATCTCTCAATATGTTTAAGGAGAAAGGATTTAAAGAGGTGGTCCTCACAGGGATTCATATAGGTTCTTATGGGGCGGACCTATGTCCGCCTCTCTCTTTAGAACAACTTCTTGAAGAGATCGAGTCTCAAGAGACACCTCCTCGCATTAGGCTCAGCTCCATTGAACCTCAAGAATTTTCCTCTCCTCTTCTTGGGCTCCTCGCCCGATCCAAAAAGCTCTGTCCCCATGTCCATATCCCGATTCAGAGTGGGGATGAAAACATCTTAAAGAGGATGAATCGATCCTATCATCCATCTTTTTTATACGATCTCGTCATGAAAATCCATCAAACGTTACCGAAAGCCTCAATTGGTGCGGACATCATCGTTGGATTTCCGGGGGAGGGGGAAAAGGAATTTCAGCATACCTATGACCTCATCCATTCCCTTCCTATCTCCTATCTCCATGTCTTTCCCTATTCCGTGCGAAAGGGAACAGAGGCTGCCAAATTTTTGGAAAAAATCGATGGGAAAGAGATCAAGCGAAGAGCAGAGGTGATGAGGGGGCTGGGGAAGGAGAAGAGGAAAGCCTTCCATTCGCAGTTTCTCCATCAGGATCTGGAGGTTCTCATCGAGGACCGAAGGGAAACCCAAACGGGAAGAAGAATGGGCTTTTCCAGAAACTATATCCCTGTAGTCCTCTCTCCCGAGGCTTGCGTCGAGGTAAACCAGGAGATCAAGGTACGGGTTGTCGGTTTCAATGAAAGGGTGGTGTTTGGGAAGGTGAACAATGGAAATTGGTGAAGAGAGACTCAACGCTTTAAAAGAACTGGAAGGGATCATAGGCTATCGGTTTTCTCAGATTGAATGGCTTCATCAGGCCCTGATCCATAAATCCTATGCCTATGAAACCAATTCATTGAAGAAGATCAATAATGAGGTTTTAGAATTCCTTGGAGATGCAGTCCTTAACCTCGCTATCGGACATCTTCTCTTTCAAAGATTTCCCGAAGTCCAGGAGGGAACCCTCTCCTTGATCCGTTCCTATCTGGTCAAAAAGAGTTCTCTTGCCTCTCTTTCCCAAGGACTGCAATTAGAACGTTATCTCCTCTTGGGGAAAAGCCGTAGGAAGGACAGAGAGAAAGGGAGGACCTCTCTTTTAGCCAATACTTACGAAGCCCTGATCGGGGCAATCTTTCTTGATTCAAATTTTGATCAGGTCTCCATGATTATCCGACAACATTTTGAGCCTTATCTCCCGGCGGAATTCATACCCGAGAGGATGAATAATCCAAAAACCCTTCTTCAAATCTATTCTCAACAGATTTACCGTGAGTCTCCTCAGTATCAGGTCTATCATGAATCTGGAATGAATCATGAGAGACGATTTAAAGCTTCCGTCTCTATTAATGGAGAAGTCAGAGGATGGGGGTGGGGGAGAAATAAAAAAGAGGCAGAGGAGGAGGCGGCGAAAGAAGCCTTAAGAAATCTTAATATGGAGTAAGATGAGGTCACCCTCCAAGAATCCTGTAATCCTTCCCATCTTCCTTCCCCATCAGGGTTGTCCGAACCGTTGCATTTTCTGTAATCAAAAAGCAATCGAAAGGGAAGTCCCCTCCCCTCAAAGGGTTTCTCAATTTATTGAATCTTCCCTCTCCTGCCTGCCGGTAAAGAAGGTGCAGGGGGAGATCCAGGTAGCTTTTTACGGAGGAAGTTTCACGGAGATGGAGAGGGATATCCAGATGGCCTATCTGAAGGTTATCCATCCTTTTCTCCTTCGCGGTCAGATCCATTCTATCCGAATCTCCACTCGCCCGGATGGATTAAGTGAAGGGACTCTCTCCTTCCTCAAAAGCCATGGGGTAAAAACGATCGAGGTGGGGGCTCAATCGATGATCAACGAGGTCCTTTCCCTCTCTCAGAGGGGTCATACAAAAGAAGATACTCTGTCGGCTGTTTTGCGCCTGAGGCAATGGGGATTTGAAGTGGGAGTCCATTTAATGATGGGCCTTTTAGGGGATACGTTCGAAGGGTTTCTTTACTCCCTCGATCAGGTCCTTTCCCTTCGACCCGATTTCATTCGGATCCATCCCACTCTTGTTCTGAGAGGAGCCCCTCTTGAGGAGCTGTGGATCCAAGGAAAGTATCTTCCTCTCTCCCTTGAAGAAACGATTCACTGGCTCAAAAGAGCGGTATTAGGGTCAGAGAAGGCATCGATTCCCATCGCAAGAATTGGTCTTCAACCCTCCCGTGATTTAGAGAAGCATCTTCTCGCAGGCCCCTATCATCCCGCCCTGCATCAACTCGTCGACTCAGCCCTCTTCTATGAGATGGCCCAAAGACTTCTTCGAAGATGTTCAAATGAAAGCCGGGTTACCCTCTTCTGTCATCCCAAAGATTTCTCCAATCTTCGAGGGATCAGAAACGAAAATCTCTCTCGCCTGAGAGCCCATTTTCATCTCCAAGAGATCTTGATCGAAGCAAGAGAGGAGTTAAGGAGAGGTTCTCTCCTCCTCCGGACTTCCAAAGGAGAGGAAAGAATCGATCGGGTTTCGCTTGATCTCTAAGGATCTAAATTGAGCGATTCTTAGTATGACCTTCTCCTTCATGGGGGATAGTGGTCATTCCTGCGGAAGCAGGAATCCAGTCTCTTTGATTCAATTATTAACGAAAAATCGATCAATTCTCAATTCCTCCCAGGGAAGACTTAAGCTGTAGGAAAATCCTTGCATGATAAAAACTTTTTTTATTAAAATAAAAAATTAATTAAAATCATATGAAGAACATAAAAGAAGGACTCCACCTTTTCTCCTCCCTCTTAGGTTTAGTGTTCTTGGTGATTCTCTCACTTTCGGCATGTCTCCCAAGACATCGGGTAGTCTTTGAAAAAAGATTGGAAGAACCCTTAAGGTGGGAAAGAAGGGAAAGCCGAGGGGTTCAATATGGGATGGCCTCCTGGTATGGTCCTGAGTTTCATGGAAGACGAACATCGAGCGGTGAGATTTATGATATGTATGAGTTGACCTGTGCTCATAACACCCTGGCCCTTGGGACGATGGTCCTCGTGACCAATCTTGAAAATGGAAGATCCCTGGAGCTCAGGGTAAACGACCGGGGTCCCTTCACAAAAGACCGTATTATTGATCTCTCCTATGCGGCAGCCAAGATTCTTGGCGTTTATGAAAAAGGAACGGCCTTCGTCAAGGTAGAAACCCTCGGGCCATGGATCGAAGAGGTTCCTCGATACAGCCTTCAAATTGGGTCTTTTTCTGAAGAAGGAAAGGCAAAACAACTGGCAAACGAGTTGAGAAAAGATTTTAAAAATGTTTATATGACGATTATGGAGACTTCCACCCAACGTTATCATCGGGTAAGGATAGGACCGTTTGAGTCGAAAGAAGAAGCCCTTTCCCAGGCAGAGAGATTGACTCAGATGGGATTTACTGTTCTTGTGACCACTCGATGATTTGATGAACGACCGGATCTCCTATGCCTCAAAATGGATTGAAATGAACCGAAGCGGGAATGACCAAATAAAATGAGGATCAAAACCCTTCTCCTATTCTTTCCCCTTCTTTTTCTAATTCTCCTCGGGATCAATATTATTTTTGTGAGTTCTCGTCCCACTCCCATCGTCAATCAATTGATTATCAGTTCGATTGGAGATGCCTCTTATCTCAATCCTGTATTAGCCCAGGATTCTGCTTCAAGTGACATCAATAGCCTCGTCTTCAATGGCCTGATTAAATATAATCGGGATCTTCAAGGATTCGTGGGGGACCTCGCAGAATCCTGGGAGATTCGACCCGGACCCGAGCCTGAAATTACTTTCTATTTGCGGAGAGGCGTCCTCTGGCACGATGGAAAACCTTTCAGTGCAGAGGATGTGAAGTTTACCTTTGATAAGATTATGGATGAAAAGACCCAGACCGTCCGCCGAAGCGACTATGAGCTGGTCAAAAAGGTCGAGGTCGTTGATCCTTATACCTTTCGGGTGATCTATAGGCAACCCTTTTCTCCAGGATTGGGAACCTGGGGGATAGGAATTCTCCCCAAACATCTTCTTGAGAAAGAAGATATTAACACCTCCTCCTTCAACCGAAACCCTGTTGGGACAGGTCCTTTTCGATTTGTCGAATGGGTAAGCGATGAAAAGATTGTGTTAGAAGCCAATCCCCGGTATTTCGAAGGGAGACCCCATCTCGATCGGATCATCTATCGAATCATCCCTGAAACCTCTCTCAGTGAGATGGAACTTCTTACGAAAGGAGTGGATCACTATGGAGTCCTCCCCCACCAGTACCGAAGAATGAGCGAGATTCCCTTTTTAAAGATTTATTCTCAGCCCTCTCTCGCCTATACCTACATCGGATATAACCTGAGAAATCCACTTTTTCAGGACAAACGGGTGAGACGGGCATTGACCCATGCCATCCACCGAGAGGAGATTGTTCAGTATGTCCTCTATGGATTTGGCAGGATGATTAGTGGACCTTTTCCAAGCCACCTCTGGTATTATAATCCAAATGTGAAACCCCTTCCTTATGATCCTGAGAAGGCGAAAAAACTCCTGGCCGAAGCAGGATGGAGAGACACGGATGGAGATGGGGTGTTGGATAAAGAGGGGAAGCCTTTTCGCTTCAAGCTCATCACAAACAGTGGAAATGATATTCGCCGGGATGTAGGGGTATTGGTCCAGAGACAACTTCGAGAACTTGGGATCGATGTAATCTTTGAAACCTATGAATGGAGTGTCTTCTTGAAAAACTTTATCAATGCGAAGCATTTTGATGCCTGTATCCTGGGATGGAGTCTCTCTCCCGATCCTGATGACTATATGATCTGGCACTCCAGTCAGATTGAAAAAGGGTTCAACTTTATCTCTTATGTGAACCCTGAGGCCGACCGGCTCTGGGAGGAGGGGAGAAAGGAATATGATCTGGAGAGACGAAGAAAGATTTACTGGCGGATCCATGAGCTGATTGCAGAAGACCAACCCTATACCTTTCTTTTTTCTCCTATCGGGATTTCTGCTCTTCAAAAGAAATTCGTCCTCTTAGAGAGAGATTCTTCGGGTCGTGAAACCTATCGACCCATTCAGATGGAAAAAGCTGGTTTGATGTATGATTTAATAAAGTGGTATGTTCCCAGAGGCCCTGTGATGGAGAAATAAAATGGCTCGTTTTCTTTTTAGACGGCTCCTCCAACTCCTTTTTACTCTCATCGGAATCAGTATTCTCTCATGGATCATCATTACCCAGGCCCCGGGAAGCCCCATTGCCCTCACGATGGATCCGAAGGTCTCTCCCAAAATCATTGAACAGATGGAGAAGAATTATGATTTAGACAAACCCATTTATCAACAGTACTTTCTTTGGCTTAAAAAACTTTTCACAGGAAAACTCTATTCATTTAAGGATGGAAGACCTGTCCTCGAGAAGATCGCCGAACGAATCTGGAATACCCTTCTCCTGAACTTGGTGGCTACTCTCATCATCTTTTCCCTTGCGATCCCCCTGGGAGTCTTCTCCGCGAGGCGACCTTACAGTTTCCTTGACAACCTCGGAACCTTCGGGGCCTATCTCGGGCTTTCCATCCCGGGGTTTTGGTTGGCCTATCTGGTAATCTTGGCGACGGTAAAACTTTTTGGCTATCCTGTCCTTGGACTCCGTTCTTTTGTGATTGAAGGGTTAAGTACTCCGGAGATCGTTTTAGACCGAATCTGGCATCTCCTTCTGCCTGCCTCCATTATGGCAATCCATGGGATAGCCGGGCTTTCCCGCTATACCCGATCCAGCATGCTGGAGGTCGTCCGTCAGGATTATATACGGACAGCGAAATCCAAGGGGCTTTCTGAAGAGGTCGTTTATTACAAACACGCCCTAAGAAATGCGCTTCTTCCCATTATCACCCTTTTTGGATTTCTCATCCCGGGTTTAATCGGAGGGTCGATCATCATGGAATCGGTCTTTGCCTGGCCCGGGATAGGACGATTGGCCTATCAGGCGGTACTGGCCAGGGATTATCCGGTGGTGATGACGATTCTCACTATTTCAGCCGTCCTCACTCTGATTGGAAATTTTATTGCCGATCTACTCTATGGAGTGGCAGACCCAAGGATAAGATACCAATGAATGAAAGAGGAATGACCTCTCAAATTAAATTCTTTTGGAAATATTTTAAAAGAAACCGTTTGGCGGTAGGAGGGCTAACGATCATTCTGATTATCTTTATAGTTGCTGGGACCGCTCCTTTCCTTGCCCCCTATGATCCCGGAAAAACGGATGTCTCCCTTAAATTGAAACCCCCTTCCCTGAAACATTATCTGGGAACGGACCAATTGGGGAGAGATGTCTTCAGTCGAATGCTCTATGGAGCCCGAATCTCCCTCTCCGTAGGATTTGTCGCTGTGGGGATATCCATTTTCATTGGAATCTTGGTTGGGGCCATCGCAGGGTACTATGGGAGATGGGTGGATTCTTTACTGATGCGTTTGGTGGATATCATGTTCTGTTTTCCAACCTTCTTTCTTATTCTAACGGTGGTGGCCTTATTAGGGCCGAGTATTTTTAATATTATGGTCATCATTGGACTCACCTCCTGGATGGGAACAGCCCGTTTTGTTCGGGCTGAATTTCTTTCTTTAAAAGAAAGGGATTTCGTTCAGGCAGCAAGGGCTCTTGGGCTTAACGATCGAAGGATCATCTTCCGCCATATCCTTCCGAATGCATTAGCCCCGGTCTTTGTGACCGCTACCCTTGATGTGGCCACAGCCATTCTCGTTGAAGCAGGACTGAGTTTCCTTGGTTTTGGTGTTCAACCTCCTGCTCCGAGCTGGGGGAATATTCTGACCGAAGGAAGGACTTACATCTTCGATGCCTGGTGGTTAACCGTCTTCCCGGGATTGGCCATCCTCCTCACGGTCCTCTCCTTCAATTTGGTCGGAGAAGGATTAAGGGATTCTCTGGATCCGAGACTCCGGGGGAGAAGATGAGACACCCTCTTTTAGAGGTTCGCTCCCTCACAACCCACTTTTTTACTGAAGACGGGATTGTGAGAGCTGTTGAAGACGTGAGTTTTGAAATCTATCCGGGAGAGATTCTCTGTCTGGTCGGAGAATCCGGATGCGGGAAAAGTGTCACCGGACTCTCGATCTTAAAACTCATTCCTATCCCTCCGGGTCAGATCGTACGGGGAGAGATTCTCTTCAACGGGAGGGATCTTCTAAAACTGAGCGAAAAAGAGATGGAAGGGGTGAGGGGAAATGAGATCTCCATGATCTTTCAGGAGCCCATGACCTCTCTCAATCCTGTGTTTACCATTGGAGATCAGATCATGGAGGCCATTCAGCTCCATCAGAAACTGAATAAAAGGGATGCAAGGAAAAAGGCGATCGAAATGCTCGATCGGGTTAAGATTCCCTCTCCTGAAAAAAGAATCGACTCCTATCCTCATCAACTCAGCGGAGGGATGAGACAACGAGCGATGATTGCGATGGCCCTCTCCTGTCAACCCAAACTCTTGATAGCCGATGAGCCAACCACAGCCCTTGATGTGACCATTCAAGCTGAGGTCCTGCGCCTCTTAAGAGAGATCCAGAGAGAAATGGAGATGTCTGTGATGCTCATTACCCATGACCTCGGGGTGGTCTCAGAGGTCGGGGATCGCGTGGCTGTGATGTATGCTGGAAGAATTGTAGAGTATGGACCCATTGAGGACATCTTTCATGAGATGCGTCACCCTTACACGAGAGGACTTCTTGAGTCGATCCCTCAATTGGAAGTCAAAAAGACCCGTCTGAATGCCATCCCGGGGCAGGTCCCAAACCCCCTGAATCTTCCGGAGGGATGTAAATTTCATCCAAGATGTCCTCTCAGGATCGAGGATTGCAGGAGAGAAGAACCTCCTCTCTTTGAGGTGAAAGAAGGGCATTATAGCCGATGTCTAAGGTGGAAGGAGTGCCGGTGAAAGAAGGGGAATGGTCTCGGCTGAGCTTAGGAGAATAGACTCAGATGGGATCGGAGATATTAGTTCAGGTTCAGGATCTAAAAAAATATTTCTTTAAAGAACGGCTATTTTCTACTGAAAAAGAACCGATTCGGGCGGTTGATGGAATCTCCTTTTCAATCCGTAAGGGAGAGACTCTGGGGCTGGTCGGGGAGAGTGGTTGTGGAAAAACGACTGCTGGAAAAGCCATTCTGAGATTAATTGAACCTACTTCGGGACAGGTCTTTTTTAAAGGGAAAGATCTTATGTCCCTCCGTGGGGAAGAACTGAGAAAACTCAGGCCTTTTATGCAGTTTATCTTTCAGGACCCTTATGAATCCCTCAATCCGAGGATGAGAGTTGGAGAAATTGTAGGAGAAGGGCTGGAGATCCATGGAGTAGCACGAGGAAAAGAGAAAAGAGAAAGGGTCGAAGAAGTCCTTGAACAGGTTGGCCTTCATCCTCAGGATGCGTTCCGTTACCCCCACGAATTCAGTGGCGGACAACGCCAAAGAATAGGGATTGCAAGAGCCATTGCCCTTCGTCCTGAACTCATCGTGGCAGATGAACCTGTCTCTGCCTTGGATGTCTCGATCCAGGCTCAAATTCTTAATCTTCTGATGGATTTGAGGGATCGATTAGGCCTGACCTATCTTTTTATCTCCCATGATTTACGAATCGTCAAACATATCAGTGATCGAATTGCAGTAATGTATTTAGGGAAGATTGTGGAGATGGCCAGCTCAGAAGTCCTTTTTCGACAACCCCTTCACCCTTACACCCAACTCCTCCTTCAAGCGATTCCCAGATTAGATCCTGCAAAAAGGGAAGAGAAGATATTCTTTAAAGAAACCTTTCTTTCCTTAGAAAAAGAGAGGGGTTGTCTTTTTGCCCCCCGCTGTCCTCATTTTAAAGAACGATGCGCACGGGAAGCCCCCTTTTTAGTCGATCACGGGGATGAGCACTGGGTGGCTTGTCACTTTGTTTAATCGAAAAATGATCCCCCATTAGGTTGATTTTTATCAAAAAAATATATTAGTATTTAATTTGTTTAAACTTTAGGAGATTTTCATGGAACAGGAGAAACTTCTTTATTTTAAAGGACTTCTGGAGAGCCAACTCCATGCCCTGATTGAAGAGGCATTAAAAACCCAAAGTGATATGCGGAAGGATCCAAATGGGGTGATCCCAGATCCTTCAGACCGTGCCTCCCTGGAATCAGATCGAAACTTTCTTCTCCGAATTAGAGATCGCGAACGAAAGTTGATTTTAAAAGTGAAAGAGGCCTTGGAACGGATTGACAATGGAACCTTCGGGATTTGTGAGGCCTGTGGCAAAGCGATCTCTGAAAAGAGATTGATGGCAAGGCCGGTGACCACCCTTTGCATCGATTGTAAAACTGAGCGCGAGCACCAGGAAAAACGAGAACTGCAGAGGGGGGCCAGGATGAGGAGGAAATTCCCGGCATAAGCATGGCCCTCTCTCTAAAGCGATACGGAACATGCCAGAATTGCGAAGAGACCCCATCCATGGGGGATGGGTAATCATTTCTACCGAAAGAAGCCGGAGACCCTCTGATTTTGCACCGGAAGAACGGAAAACGATCGGTGGGTTCTGTCCCCTCTGTGAGGGAAATGAAGATCGGACTCCTCCCGAGGTCTTCGCCTTTAGAGAAAATGGGACTCCTCCTAATTCTCCAGGCTGGTCCCTTAGAGTCGTCCCTAACAAATTTCCTGCCCTGCGGATCGAAGGGCAGTTAAACCGGGAGGGAGAGGGGATGTATGATAAAATGAACGGAATCGGAGCCCATGAGGTCGTCATCGAGACTCCTCGTCATTTCGAAACTCTCTCCACCCTTCCTCTCAAAGCAGTGGAACATGTTCTTTTAGCTTACCGGGAGAGGATCATTGACCTCCGACGTGATCCGCGACTTCGTTATGTGATGGTCTTTAAAAATTATGGGGTATCCGCAGGGGCTTCCCTCGAACATTCGCACTCCCAGATCATCGCTCTCCCGATTGTTCCAACCCGGGTGCGTGAAGAGATCGAAGGGGCCAAGAACTATTTCGATTATAAGGATCGTTGTGTCTACTGTGACATCCTGCGACAGGAGCTCCGGGATAGACGGCGGGTCGTCTATGAAAATCAAGGATTCGTATCCCTTACCCCTTTTGCCTCTCGATTCCCTTTTGAAACGTGGATTCTTCCCAAACTCCACCAATCCAGCTTCGAGCTTATGGATGTTTCCCTCTTTCCTTTAGCCGCGGAGGCCCTCTCGGATACCCTTCAACGATTAAAAGGGGTCCTTGAGGACCCTCCATACAATTATATTCTTCACACGTCCTCCTCCCCGGAAGAGGACCGTGATCATTATCATTGGCATTTCGAAATCATGCCCAAATTAACAAAGGTAGCTGGATTTGAATGGGGAACGGGGTTCTACATCAATCCCACCCCACCCGAGGAGGCTGCAGAATATCTGAGGGAGGCAAAATAAACGGAGCCATGTCTGACCTTTTTGAATCCCTCGATCTGATGAGATCGTTAACCAATTCATTCCTCTCCACTTCGGATTCCGAAAAATTCTACCAAACCACCCTCACGACAGGAGTAACGATTTTTAAAGCCAGAGGTGGGGTGGTTAGAATTATGGATCAGACCAAAGGGAGCTTAGAAGTCCATTCAAGCATCGGAGATTATCCTCGTCATCCTCTGGATCAAAGGATAGCCAAACGGGTCTTTTTTACTCAAACCCCTTTTTGTCTCAATCGGAGGGGAAAAGAAAAACCCTTTCAATCCATCCTCTGTGTTCCTTTTCTCGTAAAGGGAAAGAGTTTTGGGACACTCACCTTTTATGACAAAGAAATTGAGCCGTTTAAATTTGAAGAGAAGGATTTATGGCTCCTCCTGGTCATTGCCCAGCAGCTCTCCTTTGCCATTGAAAATTTAATCGCGAGAAGAGAAATCCACACCCTCGTTCAGGAGCAGGAGAGAAGGGTCAAACAACTTTCTACCCTCTGGGAACTGAGTAAGGCTCTTCTGACGACGGTCCATTTCGAACGAATTCTTCACCTCACCCTGACGGCGATTACGATCGGAGAGGGCCTTGGGTTCAATCGTGCCATGCTCTTTATGGTGAATGAAAAGGATCGGATGCTGGAAGGGGTGACGGGAGTGGGTCCGGACAGTGCAGAGGAAGCAGGAAGAATCTGGTCCTCCCTTTCCCAGAAGAAAGAAAATCCCTCTGAGTGGATCGCCCGGATTTCTTCCGCTTCGGAGAATCATTCCCTGTTAAATTCTTTAGTGAAGGGGATCAAGATTCCCTTGGAATACAATCCATGTATCCTTTCCCGTACCGTTTTGGAGGGGAGGTCTTTTAAGGTTCAGGTGCCTCAGTCCGAGGAAGGCTGGATCCAAGCCCGATGCAAAAGGGGTTGTTCTCTGGGATCAGAAATAGGATGTTTTATCAGTGAACATCTCAGTCACGATCCTCAGGTCTACTCCTTTGCCACCGCTCCATTATGGGGAAAGGGAAGGGTGATCGGGGTCATCCTGGTTGATAATTTATATAACCAGAATCCGATCACGGATGAGGACCTTCAATATCTTAGTATGTTCTGCAATCAAGCAGGCTTAGCCATTGAGAATGCGATGCTTTACCGCCATTTAGAAGAAGTCCATCAAAAGCTGAAAGAGACACAGACCTTCCTGATTCATCAGGAAAAGATGGCTGCTCTGGGGGAACTCTCCACCTCGATTGCTCACGAAATTAGAAATCCCCTGGTCTCCATTGGTGGATTTGCTCGACGTCTGGACCGTTCTATTTCTTCGGAGGCTCCTGAAAAAAGATATACTCAAACCATCCTGAAAGAGGTGAAGAGGCTCGAAAAGACCTTATCCCAATTTCTTTCTTATACCCATCAGGAACCCTTGGTGTTTAAAGAATTGGATCTACGGGAGATTATGGAAGAAAGTCTTTCCATGGTTTCACAGGGAGAGGACGGGGAGATTCAACTGATCAAAGAGTTCTCAAGTTCTCTTCCTCTTGTGAAGGGACATCCCGAACAGCTAAAGCAAGCTTTCTTCAATCTCATCAACAATGCCAGGGAATCCATGGGGGGGAGGGGAGCTCTTTCCATACGAATCTACCCGGTCTCTAAGAATGGATTCTCCCATGTTCGGGTCGAGGTTGAGGATACAGGGGGAGGGATTGAACCCGAGCATCTTCACCATATCTTCAATCCTTTCTATTCAACGAAAGAGAACCGTTTTGGTTTGGGCTTGCCCATTGTCCACAAAATCGTGACTGTTCATCAAGGACAAATCGAAGTGGACAACCGGCCTGGAAAAGGAGTAACCTTCATCATCACTCTTCCTGCGGAGGAGGGGAAAAAGGATGAAAAAGATTCTCGTGGTCGATGATGAGGAGAGTATTCGACTCCTTTATAAAGAGGAGTTAGAGGAGGAGGGGTTTCAGGTAGAAGTCGCCAAGGATGGAAAAGAGGCATTGGCTCAAATCCCTCGCTTCAAACCAGATCTTATCACCCTGGACATTAAGATGCCTGGCATGGATGGGATTGAGGTACTCAAACAGATCAGGTTGTTTGAAAGACAGATCCCCATTGTGATGTGTTCTGCCTATGGGGAATACAAACAGGATCTAACGACCTGGGCCTCGGATGCTTATGTGGTAAAATGCGCCGACCTAACAGAATTAAAAAATACGATTCGAAGACTCCTGGGGCTCCTATGAAAGTAAAGAAAGCCGTTATTCCTGCTGCAGGTTTTGGAACTCGATTCCTTCCCGCAACAAAGGTCGTACCCAAAGAGTTACTCCCGATTGTGGACAAACCCACCATCCAGTATATTATGGAGGAGGTGGCTTCCTCAGGGATTGAAGAGGTCATCCTGATCACCGGGAGGGAGAAAGGTTCCATTGAGGACCATTTCGATACATCTACGGAATTAGAGAACTATTTGAAGAAAAAAGGAAGATTGGACCTTCTCCAGATGGTTCAGAGGATTGCCGAAATGGTGACCTTGGTTGCCGTAAGACAGAAGGAACCTCTGGGATTAGGGCACGCTGTGCTTTGTGCCAAAAAAATTGTGGGTGAAGAACCTTTTGCAGTACTTCTCGGAGACGATCTGATCGATGCAGAGGTTCCCTGCATCCAACAGATGATGGAGAGGTACCAGAGGCTGGATGGAGCAATGATCGCCATTCAGAAAGTCCCTAAATCTGAAACCCATCTTTATGGTATAATTAAAGGGAAAAGAATCGAGGATCGGCTTTATCGGGTTGAAGAGATGATCGAGAAACCCAGGCAGGGTGAAGCCCCTTCGAACCTTGCGATCATCGGGAGATATATTCTTCCTCCCCAAATCTTTGAGATTCTTGAAAAGACCCAACCTGATCAAAGAGGGGAGATCCAGTTGACAGATGCCATAAAAGAGCTGAACCGAGATTTACCTGTATTTGGTTATGAATTCATAGGCGATCGATACGACGCAGGAGATAAACTGGGTTACCTCCAGGCAAATATTGCCTTTGGCTTAAAACATCCAGAACTGGGTAAAAAGTTAAAACGTTATTTAAAAAAATATCCACTTTGAATACTGGATTTATTAACCTTGGTGGGGCAGTAGCTCAGCTGGGAGAGCGCCAGAATCGCACTCTGGAGGTCGGGGGTTCAAATCCCCTCTGCTCCACCATTTTTCATTTCTTTCTTTTGAATTAAACCGAACCTAATTGGTTCCCTTTTGAAATTTGCTGTCTCATCATTTTTAAAGATTCGATCCCCCACTTTTTTCTTATTTCCCTTCATTGCTGATTCCTGATGATCATTTGACCAGGAGGGGGAAGGAAATAAATGAGACCAAGGCCGATGGTCGCCACTATGGCATATCCCCAAAAGGCAATCCTATAGCTTTCTGTGATGTCAAATATATAGCCAGCAAAGATAGGGCCGATAAAACCTCCAACGGTACCTGCAAAAGCTGCGACGCCGAAAAGAAGACCATGGGATCGAATCCCGAAGTATTCAGCAATGATCGGTGAAATCACGGTGAAAATACCTCCATGAGCAAATCCATATACCACCGCAAACAGGTAAAACATCCAGAGCTTCTTCGAGGCTTGAAGCCATAGGAGCGCAAGGATGAGCAAAACGAAACATAAAATCATCGAGCGTCGAGTGCCCGTGCGATCGATAGCACTGCCGATGAAAAATCGCCCCATCATGCTTGCTCCTCCAATGGTCGAAAGAATCGTGGCAGCGGATTTCGATAGAATCCCCTTGTCCATGGCATGGGGAACGATATGTGCCATGATACTCATGAGGCAGAAACAGGCGGAAAGGTTCGCAATGAAGATTTTCCAGAAATTTCCGTCTCTCGTTACTTGCCAGAAGGAGGCTTCTTTACCGCCAAATCCATTCCCGGAAGTCTCTGTTCGCAAATTGTCCGGAAAGAGTCCCATCTGATAAGGATCGTGGCGAAGAATCTGGGCAATGAGCACAAGGAAGACCATCGTCATTCCGCCGATGACTGTATAAGCCCTCCGCCATCCCAGGCCAGCGATGAGAAGAGTTGCGATAAAGGGGAGAAGCATCTGTCCAAATCCTGTGCCCATCTTCACGATTCCGGTCATCATCCCTCGTCGTCGAATAAACCATCTCGCCGTGGTATTTAAAGGGATGACATCCACGGCGCTTAACCCTATGCCGAAAAAGAGGCTGTAGAATAGATATAATTGCCACGGGGTACGGATCGTGGAAAGGAGAAGGAGTGAAGCACCAAAAATGAATCCGGCCACACTCATTAATATTCTCGGGCCAAACCGGTCCGTCAGCCGGCCCACCATAATCCCGAGGCTTCCTGAGACGAGAAAGGCTAAGGAATGGGCTCCCGCAAGCATGGTCCTCGACCAGGAGAACTCCGCAAGGATGGGCTTGAAGAAAACACCAAAAGCTACATAGGTCCCAATTCCGACGGCCTGAATCCCGGCACAGGCCGCAATAATAGAGTATCCGTAGAAAAATGAGGTTTTCGATTTCACGAAGAGTCCCTGTGGGTGTGTCCTTGAATGTTTGAACTTATCCTTCTTCGGTTCAAGACCTTAAGAATCTCAGAGGGGACTTCACCTCTCCATTTCCTTTAGAAGCCTTTTGCCATACTCTTGGCATCTTTTTTCCACTTCTCGGTCGCTCTCGCCATCTACCCGAAGGATTCCTTCTACGACTTTCATCTTGTGATGGAATCCCAGAGCAAGCTCAAGCATCTTCAAGCAATCCTTACCATCTCGACTGGTCCCCGCAGAAGTAAAAATACCGGCCACTTTCCCTTTTAATTTGCCCCCTCCATAATGAACAATGGATTCATCAATCACCTTTTTCATCTGCCATGAAACATTGGAGAAATAGGTGGGTGAACCCATCACAATGATGTCATAATTTGGAAGAGAAGAGATGTCCAATCGTTCGGCTTCTTCTAATGTGATCTCCACCGCAGTGGACCTCATCCCCTCAGCAATGGCTTTAGCCATCTTTCTGGTATTGCCACTTCCACTATAATAGAGAACCAATACCCTTTTTGAAGTCATTTTACACCTCCTGAAGACTTATTTTTTATTCAAAATTATTATATCCGCTGATCCCTGTCAATGGACCCAGGGGAGGATATCCCATCTTTTGACAATATGATTAATGATTAGTTAACATTATATTGACCTAAATTGAGCGATTTTTCGTCATTCATTGAATCAAATATCCTGGATTCCTGCTTCCGCAGGAATGACGACTGCCACCCGATGAATGAAAACGTCATTCCCGTGAAAACGGGAATCCAGAGTGGTTATCTTTAAATAATACCAAGAATCGCTCAATTTAG